>NZ_JBSAXC010000019.1:0-109504 GCF_053427725.1 Burkholderia sp. PU8-34 | reverse complement strand
GGTCCGGGTCCGGGTCCGGGTCCGGGTCCGGGTCCGGGTCCGGGTCCGGGTCCGGGTCCGGGTTCGGGTCCAGGGCCGGCGCCGGCGCCGGCGCCCAAGCAGGCGCCGCATCGAAACGCAAACGCGCCCGGCCGCGTCGTTCGCGAGCCGGGCGCGTTCAGCACGCGTGGCGGGCGTCGTCCGTTCAGCCGGCGACTTTCCCGTACCCGCCGCCGCCCGGCGTCTCGACGACGAACACGTCGCCCGGCGCCATCTGCGCGCGGCCGATGTGGTCAAGCGTCACGACGGTGCCGTCCGCGCGCTCGATCGTGTTGCGGCCGAGCGCGCCCGCGTCGCCGCCCGCCGCGCCGAACGGCGCATGGATGCGGTTGTTCGACAGGATCGACGCCGTCATCGGCTCGAGGAAGCGGATCCGGCGGATCGCACCGTTGCCGCCGCGCCACCGCCCGCCGCCGCCCGAGCCCGCGCGGATGCGGTGCGAGTCGAGCCGCACCGGATAGCGCCATTCGAGCACCTCGGGATCGGTCAGCCGCGAGTTCGTCATGTGGGTCTGCACCGCGTCGACGCCGGCGAAGCCTTCGCCGGCGCCGCTGCCGCCCGCGATCGTCTCGTAGTACTGGTATTGCGCGTTGCCGAACGTGAAGTTGTTCATCGTCCCCTGGCTCGACGCGACGCGGCCGAGCGCGCCGTACAGCGCATTGGTGATCGCCGACGACGTCTCGACGTTGCCCGACACGACCGCCGCCGGATACACGGGATTCAGCATCGAGCGCTCGGGCACGATCACCGTCAGCGGCTTCAGGCAGCCTGCGTTCAGCGGGATGTCGTCGCCGACGAGCGTGCGGAACACGTACAGCACCGCCGCCATGCACACGGCCTTCGGCGCATTGAAGTTGTTGTCGAGCTGCGCGGACGTGCCCGTGAAATCGATCGTCGCGCCGCGGGCGGCGCGATCGACGCGGATCGCGACGCGAATCTCGGCGCCGTTGTCGAGCGGATAGCGGTAGTCGCCGTCCTGCAGCGCGCCGATCACGCGACGCACCGCTTCTTCCGCGTTGTCCTGCACGTGCCGCATGAACGCGAGCACGACGTCGCGGCCGAACTGCGCGACCATCCGGCGCAGCTCGTCGACGCCCTTCTGGTTCGCGGCGATCTGCGCGCGCAGGTCGGCCATGTTCTGCTCGACATTGCGCGCCGGATGGCGGCCCGACGCGAGCAACGCGCGCGTGTCGGCATCGCGCAGCACGCCGGCCGACACGAGCTGCCAGTTGTCGATCAGCACGCCCTCCTCGTCGATGTGCGTCGAATCGGGCGGCATCGAGCCCGGCGTGGTGCCGCCGATGTCCGCATGGTGGCCGCGCGAGCCGACGTAGAACAGCGGTTCGTCCGAGCCGTCCGCGAACACCGGCGTGATGACCGTCACGTCCGGCAGGTGCGTGCCGCCGTGGTACGGATCGTTCAGCATGTATACGTCGCCGTCGCGCATCTGCCCGCGGTTGCGTTCGAGCACCGTGCGGATGCTCTCGCCCATCGACCCGAGGTGCACGGGCATGTGCGGCGCGTTCGCGATCAGGTTGCCGTCGCCGTCGAAGATCGCGCACGAGAAGTCGAGCCGCTCCTTGATGTTTACCGAGTACGCGGTGTTCTGCAGCCGCAGGCCCATCTGCTCGGCGATCGACATGAACAGGTTGTTGAAGATCTCGAGCCGCACGGGGTCCGCTTCGGTGCCGAGCGAGCGGCGCGTCGGCAGCGGCGTCGTGCGCGTCATCACGAGGTTGCCCTGCACGGTCATTTCCGCACGCCAGCCGGGCTCGACGACGGTCGTGCCGTTCCTTTCGGCGACGATCGCCGGGCCGTCGATCGTGTCGCCGGCCAGCAGCGCGTCGCGCACGTACAGGGCCGCGTCGTGCCACTTGCCGCCCGAATGGAACCTCACCGTGGTGTCGGCTTGCGGCGTGCCCGTTTTGTCTGTCGCGCTCGTTGCGCTCGTTGCGCTCGTAGCGCTCGTAGCGCTCGTTGCGTCCGTTGCGTCCGTTGCGCCCGTTGCGTCCTTTGCGTCCTTTGCGTCCTTTGCGTCCTTTGCGTCCTTTGCGTCCTTTGCGTCCTTTGCGTCCTTTGCGTCCTTTGCGTCCTTTGCGTCCTTTGCGTCCTTTGCGTCCTTTGCGTCCGTTCCGCGCGGCGCGAGCGGCGCGACGTCGACCGGCGCGTCGGACCGGCCGATCGCCTCGACGGACGCAAGCTCCGCAACGAGCGGCGTGCCGGGCATCAGGAATGCATAGCGCTGGCGGTAGGCGGCCTCGAACGCCTGCTGCATCGCTTCGACGCTGCCGGCCGGCACCGCGAGCGCCGAATCGGTGCCCTGGTAACGCAGGTGCACGCGGCGCTCGGTCGCGATCCGCTCCGGCGGCACCCCCTGTTCGAGCAGCGCGCCGACCGCTTCGTCCGCCAGGCGGTCGAGCGCCGCGTTCAGCGTCGCTAGCGACGCATCGCACAGTACGGCCTCGACCGCGCGCTCGCGCATCGCGGTCTGGTCGGCCAGCCCCATCCCGTACGCGGACAGCACGCCCGCGAGCGGATGCGCGAACACCTGCGTCATCCCCAGCGCGTCCGCAACGCCGCACGCATGCTGGCCGCCCGCGCCGCCGAACGTCGTCAGCACGTACCGCGACACGTCGTGGCCGCGCTGCACCGAAATCTTCTTGATCGCGTTCGCCATGCTGCCGATCGCGATCTCGAGGAAGCCTTCGGCCAGCGCCTCGGGCGTTTCGCGCCGCCCGGTCGCCGCATGGATCTCGTCGGCGAGCGCCTCGAACTTCGCGACGACGCAGTCGCGGTCGAGCGGTTCATCCGCATGCGGGCCGAACACGCGCGGGAAGTAATCGGGCTGGATCTTGCCGAGCATCACGTTGCAGTCGGTCACCGTCAGCGGCCCGCCGCGCCGGTACGCGGCCGGCCCCGGGTTCGCGCCCGCCGACTCCGGCCCGACGCGCAGCCGCGCGCCGTCGAAACTCAGCACCGAGCCGCCTCCCGCGGCGACGGTGTGGATGCTCATCATCGGCGCACGCATCCGCACGCCGGCCACCTGCGTCTCGAACACGCGCTCGAATTCGCCGTTGAAATGGGACACGTCGGTCGACGTGCCGCCCATGTCGAAGCCGATCACGTGATCGAAGCCCGCGGCGCGCGCCGCGCGCACCATCCCGACGATGCCGCCCGCCGGGCCCGACAGGATCGCGTCCTTGCCCTGGAACGTATCGGCGCGCGTCAGCCCGCCGTTGCTCTGCATGAACTGCAGGTTCACGCCCGGCATTTCGCGCGCGACCTGCTCGACGTAGCGGCGCAGGATCGGCGACAGGTATGCGTCGACGACGGTCGTGTCGCCGCGCGACACCATCTTCATCAACGGCGACACCTCGTGCGACACCGATACCTGCGTGAAGCCGATGCGGCGCGCGAGATCGGCGAGCGCGCGTTCGTGCGCGGTGTAGCGGTAGCCATGGATCAGCACGATCGCGAGCGCGCGGATGCCCGCGTCGAACACCTGCCGCAGCGCCGTTTCCGCAGACGAAAGATCGAGCGGCGCGACCACGTCGCCATGCGCGCCGACGCGTTCGTCGATCTCCACGACCGTCTCGTACAGCGCCTCGGGCAGCGCGATGTCGAGATCGAACAGGCGCGGCCGGTTCTGGTATGCGATTCGCAGCACGTCGCGAAAGCCGCGCGTCGTCGCGAGCGCGGTGCGTTCGCCCTTGCGCTCGAGCAGCGCGTTGGTCGCGACTGTCGTGCCCATCTTCACCATCTCGACACGCTCGGGCGTGATCGGCTCGCCGGCCGCGAGGCCGAGCAGGTGGCGGATGCCGGCGACCGCCGCGTCGCGATACTGCTCGGGGTTCTCGGACAGCAGCTTGTGCGTGGTCAGCGAGCCGTCGGGCCGGCGCGCGACGATGTCGGTGAACGTGCCGCCGCGGTCGATCCAGAACTGCCAGCGCTGCGCGTCGGAGGAAACGGAAGGGGTGTGTCGGGTCGTCATGGCGATGGAATCTCTGCGTCGTTGAATCGGAAAGGCGAACGCCGGCCGCGCAGCGCGACCGCCGCGCGGCATCATGCGTATCGAATCGGAAACCGGATTTCGCTCGCGCGGCGCTCGGGCCGCGTTGGATCGCTGCGCCTGGTTGCTGCGCTTGGCTGCTGCGCTTCGCTGCTGCGCCTGGTTGCTGCGCTTCGCTGCTGCGTTCAATCGCTGCGCTTGGCAGCCGCATTCAACCGCCGCGTCGCCGAAGCGGAAATCCGTGAAGGGATCGGCCGGCGCTTACGCCGCGTCGAGTTCTCGGCCGCGCGTCTCGGGCAGCGTCAGCGCCGCGACGATCAACACGCCGTACGCGGCGACCGCGAAGATCCCGATGCTCGCGCCAAGGCCGTAGTGCTTCGACAGCGCGCCGATCAGGAACGGGAACAGCGCACCGACCGCGCGGCCGACGTTGTAGCAAAAGCCCTGGCCGGAGCCGCGCACTCGCGTCGGGAACAGCTCGGTCAGGAACGCGCCCATCCCGGAGAAAATGCCCGACGCGAAGAACCCGAGCGGGAAGCCGAGCCACAGCATCGACGCATTGGTCAGGTTCAGCGACGTGTACGCGAACGCGATCACCATCGAGCCGAGCGCGAACAGGATGAAGTTCGGTTTGCGGCCGAGGCGGTCGGTCAGGTACGCGCTCGTCAGGTAACCGACCCACGAGCCGACGATGATCGTCGCAAGATAGCCGCCGGTGCCCATCACCGTCAGGTGCCGCTCGGTCTTCAGGAAGGTCGGCAGCCACGTCGTGATCGCGTAGTAGCCGCCCTGCGCGCCGGTCGTCAGCAGCGCCGCGCGCAGCGTCGTGGTCAGCAGCTTCGGCGCGAAGATCTCGGTGAGGCGCGGCGTGTCGCTGACATCCGCCTGCACGGCCTTCTCCTTCTCGTAGACGTCCGGCTCCTTCACGTAGCGGCGGATCACGACGACGAGCAGCGCGGGCAGCAGGCCGACGAGGAACAGCCCGCGCCACGCATATTCAGCGGACAGCACCGAGAACAGCAGCGCGTAGAGCAGCGCCGACAGCCCCCAGCCGATCGCCCAGCCCGACTGCACGAGGCCGACCGCCTTGCCTCGGTCGCGCGCGCGGATCACCTCGCCGATCAGCACCGCGCCGGCCGTCCATTCGCCGCCGAAGCCGAAGCCCATCAGCGCGCGGGCGGCGAGCAGCTGGTGATAGTTCTGCGCGAGCCCGCATAGGCCCGTGAACACCGCGAACCACAGCACGGTGAGCTGCAGCGTGCGCACGCGGCCGATCCGGTCCGACAGGATCCCGGCGATCCAGCCGCCGAGCGCGGAAGCGAGCAGCGTCAGCGTGCCGATGAAGCCCGCGTCCGCGAGCGAGATGCCCCACGTCGCGACGAGCGTCGGGATCACGAACGACAGCATCTGCGTGTCCATCCCGTCGAGCATGTAGCCGACCTTGCAGCTCCAGAATGCGCGGCGCTCGCGCGGGCCGGCAACCGCATACCACGAGAAGAGTCCGCCGCGCCCGCCGTCTGCGGGGTCGGCGGCGGATGCCGTCAGGGTCTTGCTGTCCATCATGTCGCTCCTGTCGAAGTGCGCCGGAAGAACCGTCGTGTCGTCATGTGCCGCCGGATGCCGGGACGCGGATGTGCGTCGCCCTCCGGGCGGGCGGATGGTGTACGGTCACGGCGGTCGCGCCGCCGTGACGGAATCGGGATCGCGGCGGCCGCTGCTGTGCGAAGCTGGCCGCCCCGTGGACGGCCACCCTGCCTAGGGCCGCCCCGCCGGTCAAAACACGGCGAGCGATGCGTTCGTGATGTCGGTCATCAGCATGTGGCCCGGCGTATGCGCGATCGCGAGCGGCAGCTTCGCGTCCATCAGCGCGGTTTGCGGCGTGACGCCGCACGCCCAGAACACCGGCAGCTCGCCGTCGCGGATCGTCACCGCGTCGCCGAAATCGGGCGCACCGAGATCGCCGATCCCCAGTTCCTGCGGATGGCCGAGATGGATCGGCGCGCCGTGCACGCCAGGAAAGCGGCTCGTGATCTGCACTGCGCGGATCGCGTCGGCGCCGCGCATCGGTCGCATCGACACGACGAGGTTGCCGCCGAAGATGCCGGCGCGGCGGTTCGGAATCGACGTCCGGTACATCGGCACGTTGCGCCCTTCTTCGACGTGGCGCAGCCCGATGCCCTCGCGCGCCAGCATGTCCTCGAACGAGAACGAACAGCCGATCGCGAATACGACGAAATCGTCCTGCCACAGCGCGTCGAGCGCATCGACGCGCTCGGCGAGCCGGCCGTCGCGATATACGTTGTAGCTCGGCACGTCGGTGCGGATGTCGATGTCGCGGCCGAGCGCGTCGACGCGGAAGTCGCCCGGTTCGCCGACCGCGAGCAGCGGGCACGCCTTCGGATTCGCCTGACAAAAGCGCAGGAAATCGTGCGCGTACGCATCGGGCAGGATCGCGAGGTTCGCTTGCGCGTACGGGCCGCAATGGCCGGCGGTCGGGGCGCGGAATGCGCCGCGGCGCACGGATTGGCGGAATTCGGAAGGCGTCATGGTGGTCGGCGGCGAGTCGGGGTGTCGGGTGCGGGGGTCGTTACGAAGGCGCTGTCGCGTCATCAGATACGCCGAAGGATAGGAAAGAAAAAAAATGACCGCCAACGAGTTTTTTTGCGCTACGTGTATAGAATTCCTTAACAAGAAGCCGGGTTTCCCCCAGTCCCGTTCATTTTTTCAGCGGGGCAAGCTGCGCGCCCATCGCCTTGCCGACCGCCATGAACACGCGCTTTCTCGAGACCTTCGTCACGCTCGCCAAGCTTCGCAACTTCCGCACGACGGCGGCCGCGCTGCACGCGACGCCGGCCGCCATCTCGCAGCGCGTGAAGGCGCTCGAGGACGAATTGCAGACCGTGCTCGTCGATCGTGACAGCCGTGAATTCCGCCTGACGCCGAACGGCGAATACCTGCTCGGCTACGCGAAGGCCGTCGTCGAGGCGACGCAGCAGCTGCAGGCCGCCGCGTCCGGCGAAAGCGCACTGCGCGGCAAGCTGCGGCTCGGGGTGATCGAGACCGTCGTGCATAGCTGGCTGCCGCACTACATGCGGCGCCTCGCGGCCGATTGTCCGCAACTCGAAATCGACCTGACCGTCGATGTCAGCGTCGTGCTGCAGCGGCGGCTGATGGCGGGCGAGCTCGATCTGATCATCCGCGTCGAGGGCAGCGACGAGGCGTCGGTCGTCTGCGATGCGCTCGCGAACTATCCGGTGCGCTGGATCGCGCGCGCGGGCCTGCTGCCGAACACGCGCACGGGGCTCGCGCGGCAGGTGCTGCGGCAGCCGATCCTGACGTTCGGGCGCGGCACCGCACCGCATCGCGCGCTCGAGGACATCGTCCGCACGCTCGCGCACGCGCATGGGGTGCCGCTGTCGGATACGCGCATCACGGGCTCGCCGTCGATCTCGGTGATCGTGCAGCTCGTGCGCGACGGGTTCGGCGTCGCCGCTATTCCACGGCTGTTCGTCGATGCGCTGATCGAAAGCGGCGAAGTCGTCGAACTGCCGCTGCAGCCGTCGCCGCCGTCGATCGTCGTGTCGATGTCGCGGCGGGCCGACGCGCCGCGTTTCGTGCACGGCGCGTCGATCGCGGCGCGCGCCGCGTGTCATGAGTATTGCGAGAAGAGCAACCGGCGGCTCGTCGAGGCGCTGTGAGGGAAGGCAGTTCCTTCCGGCTGCAATTCGTGCGGGATGATCGACGCGCCACCCGGTGTCGCGCACGCCGCGGCGGCGTCTGCGATCGCCTGCAGATCGTCGAAGCGCAGGCGTGCGTTCACGCGAAACTCGCACGTGCGGCCGTCCTCGCCCACGATCGGCCACGGGAACACCTGCCCGCCGCGCGCGTACGCGATGCCGACGTGCGACGCGAGATCCGCGAGCCCCGACGGACGGCCGTGTCGCGCCAGATACGCAGGTGACGCGCAGATCCCCATCCGCTGCACGCCGAGCTGGCGGCCGACCAGCGCGGTCGTGTCGGCGAGCGAACCGATGCACACCGCGATGTCGAAGCCGTCGTTGACGAGATCCGCGACGCGGTCGCTGAATGACATCTCGACTTCGAGCCGCGGATGACGCTCGACCAGCCGCTGCATGACCGGCGCGATGCACTGCCGGCCGAACAGCACCGGTGCGCTGATGCGCAGGCGCCCGGACGGCTCGCGGCTGCCCGCGTCGAGCGCGGCTTCCGTCTCGCCGAGCTCGGCCAGCAGGCGGCGGCATTGCTCGTAGTACACGTGCCCTTCGTCGGTCAGGCTCAGATGGCGCGTCGTGCGCTGCAGCAGCCGCACGCCACTCAATGCGCCGACGGCATCGGCCCCACGCGACACGCAACGCATCACGCGGGGCCGCGCCGCATCGAGCGGCATCGTTCGCTCAGAACTTGTGCCGGATCCCCGCGTGGACCATCAGCTGCTTCGACGTCGACGACAGGTCCGCCGCGCCCGGAATGAGCGCCTGGTCGAGCGACGAGCCGGTCGCGTCTCCCGCGACCTTCTGGTACGCGCCCATCAGGTAGACGTCGGTGCGCTTCGACAGGTTGTAGTCGGCCATCAGCCCGATCGAATGGATCTTCGGCTTCACGTTGCCCGTCGTCGCGTCGTAGTGCGCGAGCGTGTACACGTACTGCGCGCCGACGAAGAACGCGGGCGTGAACTGGTATTTGCCGTTCACCTCGAAGTTCTGGTACTTCAGCGCGGTCACCGTGCCGCCTGCGAGCGGCCCCGTCACCGGCTGGATCGTCTCGTCGCCGAACAGGTAGCCGACGTTCGCGCTCGGGCGGCTGATGTTGCTGTTGGTGTACGCGAACCCGACCGTTGCAGGCCCGGCCGTGTAGTTGACGCCTGCACCGAAGATTCGCAGCCGCGACGACACGAAGTTCGCGTCGGCCCCGACCGAACCCGAGCCCGCGATCGCGCCGCCCGACGTCGCGCCGGGGTTGTTCGCGTTCAGGAACGCGGCGCCGACGAGCAGCCCGCCGTTCTCGTACTGCGCACCGACGCTCCACTGGCGGTTGTTCGCGAAGTTCGTGTCGTTGCTGAAGCTGTACGTGCCGCCGAACGAGAACCCGGAGAAATCCGGGCTCGCATACTTGACCGTGTTGTTTACGCGGAACGTATTGCCGGTGTTGTCGTTGTCGAGCGGATGCGAGAACGGATAGACGCCCCAGCTGCCGTTCGCGGTGGTCGGCGCGAGGTAGTCGACCACCGCATCGTATTGCCGGCCGAGCGTGAGCGTGCCGAAGCGCGTGCTGGCAACGCCCACGTAGGCCTGCCGGCCGAACTCGCGGCCGCCCTGCGCGAGCGTGCCGCTGTTGACGTTGAAGCCGTTCTCGAGCTGGAACACCGCGCTGTAGCCGCCGCCCAGATCCTCGGTGCCCTTCAGCCCCCAGCGGCTGCCCTGCGCGAATCCGCTCGCCATCTGCCACGCGCTGTGGCCGCCGACGTTGTTCGTATAGTCGATGCCCGCGTCGATGAGGCCGTACAGCGTGACGTTGCTCTGCGCGAACGCGAACACGGGCACGGCGCACAGCGCCGGCACGACGAGTCGAATCGATCTCCACTTCATTGTGTAATCCTTATTGATGATGTTGCGCGCCGAACCTTCCCGGCGCGCCGGCCGCCGTTTTCGCGACCGCTGTTCCCCTTGCCGCTTGCGGCGCGCCAGCTGTCACGCGCCTTGTTGCTCCGCGCGCGCCGCAATGGTGCGGCGGCGCCCCGGAACATTCCGCTTACTTCGCGCCGTAGATGTCGAAGTCGAAATACTTGTTGTTGATGCGCGCATACGTGCCGTTCGCGAGGATCGTCGCAAGCGCACGGTTGAACGCTTCGCGCAGGTCGGTATCCTGCTTGCGCAGCCCGAGGCCGTCGCCCTGGCCGAAGTACTTCACGTCGTCGATCGGCGCGCCGGCGAACGTATAGTCCTTGCCCTGCGGCTTCTTCAGGAACCCGTCGCTGGCCGCGATCGACGCCTGGAACGCCGCATCGAGCCGGCCCGTCACGAGATCGGCGTACACCTGGTCCTGGTTCTGGTACGACACGATCTGCACGCCGGCGCGCTGCCAGTTCGCGACCGCGTAGTCGGCCTGCGCGGAGCCCTGCTCGACGCCGACGCGCTTGCCCTTCAGCGATTCGGCGGTCGGCAGCAGCGGCGAGCCCTTGCGCACGACGAGCCGTGCCGGTGCATTCGAGATCCGGTTCGTGAACGCGATCTGCTGCATCCGCTTCGGCGTGATCGTCATCGACGACGCGATCACGTCGAACTTGCGCGCGAGCAGGCCGGGAATCATCCCGTCGAAGCTCGACTCCACCCACACGCAGCGCGCATGCAGCGCCTCGCACAGCGCATTCGTGATGTCGATGCCGAAGCCGGTCAGCGTGCCGTCCGGCAGCTTGTATTCGAGCGGCGGATAGGTCGGGTCGACCGCGAGACGAATCTCCTTGCCCGTCCAGTCACCGGCATGCGCCGCCCCTGCCGCCAGCGCCACCGCGAGCGCAGCCATCCACTGTTTCATCATGTGTCTCCTTGTGTGAACCGAATTGAACCCGTGTAAACCGAAACCGTCGCGGCATCCGGCGCCGCCTCCGTCCGCTGCGCGCGCCGCGCGTCAGCGGAGAAACCGTTCCGCCAGCGCGACCCAATAGCTCGCGCCGATCGGCAGGCACGCGTCGTTGAAGTCGTAGCCGGGGTTGTGCAGCGCGCATCCGGCGGCGCCGTCGCCATTGCCGATCGACAGATAGCTGCCCGGGCACGCATTCAGCATGAACGCGAAGTCCTCGCTCGCGGCGATCGGCTGCAGATGGTCGATGACGGCGTCGCTGCCGCCCCAGTCATGCGCGACCTGCCGCGCGAACGCCGTCTCGGCCGCATGATTGACGAGCACCGGATAGTCGTGGCGATAGTCGATCTCGGCTGTCGCGCCATAGCTCGCCGCCTGCCCCGCGACCGTCTCGCGGATGCGCCGCTCGAGCAGCGCGCGCACGTCGGCCGACAACGCGCGCACGCTGAGTTCGAGGTCCGCGTGCGGCGGAATCACGTTCGACGCGGTGCCCGCATGGATCGACCCGGCCGTGATGATCGCGAGATCCTGCGGGTTCACGTTGCGCGACACGATCGTCTGCAGCGCCATCACGATCGATGCGCAGACGACCACCGGATCGACCGTCGCGTGCGGCACCGCGCCATGCCCGCCACGGCCCGTCACGCGCACGCGCACCTCGTCGGCCGACGCCATGAACGCGCCGTCGCAGAAACCGATCTTGCCGGCCGGCAGGCCCGGCACGTTGTGCATCGCGAACACCGCGTCGCACGGGAATTGCGTGAACAGGCCGTCGTCGATCATCCGCTTCGCGCCGCCGAGCCCTTCCTCGGCCGGCTGGAAGATCAGGTTCAGCGTGCCGCTGAAGCGCGCCCGTTCGGCGATGCAGCGCGCGGCGGCCAGCAGCATCGCCGTATGGCCGTCATGGCCGCAAGCATGCATCACGCCGTCGATCCGGCTCGCGTACGGCAGTCCGGTCGTCTCGCGGATCGGCAGCGCGTCCATGTCCGCGCGCAGGCCGAGCCGGCGCCCGGCGCCGCGCGTCAGCGTGCCGACCACGCCCGTGCCGCCGAGGCCGCGCGTCACCCGATAACCCCATGTTGTCAGGCATTCGACAACGAGCTCGCTCGTCGCATGCTCGTCGAAACCGAGCTCCGGATGCGCGTGCAGCCGGTGGCGCAGCGCGGTCATTTCCGCTGCGATTGCCGCCATTTCAGGATAAATACGTTCCGGACCCAACGCCGCCACTCCTCGCTTCCGTTGCTCTGCCGATCGCCGGGACGGCGAATCGTGGAAGGATCGTATGCGGCGAAAATCCGCTGGAACAGTCCCGGTTTCGTTATGATGACAACCTTTCGTTGTCGGGCTTGTCACCATGAAGCTGCATCAGCTGCAGGCGCTCGTTGCGAGCGCGGAAGCGGGGAGCATTCGCGGCGCGGCGCGCGCGCTCGGGCTGTCGCAGGCGGCCGTCACGCGTGCGCTGCGCGAGCTGGAGGCCAGCGAGCGCCTGCCGCTGCTCGTGCGCGCGCCGGAAGGGATCGGCTTCACCGACTACGGCCGGGCATTGCTCACGCACGCGAAGCTCGTGCTCAAGCAGCTCGAACACGCGCAGAGCGATCTCGCGAAAATGCGCGGCCGCGTCGAGGGGCGCCTGAGCGTCGGCGTCACGCCGTGGCTCACGCTGACGTTTCTTGCCGAGACGGTGCTGCTGTTCCGCGAGCGGATGCCCGACGTGCGCCTCGAACTGTATGAAGGATTGATGGCCGTCACGCAGCCGCTGTTGCGCGACGGCAGCATGGATTTCGCGCTCGGGCAGGTGCAGCCGGGCGCCGCCGCGCAGGAGTTCGCGTGCGAGCCGGTGCTGACCTACGAGACGTCGGTGATGGTGCGCGCCGGCCACCCGCGCGAGCGCGCCCGCTCGGTCCACGACCTGCTCGACCAGGACTGGGTGCTGAACTTCACGGCCGACGGCCAGGCCGCGCTCGTCGATTACCTGTTCACGCAGCACGGCGCGCAGATCGACGAGCGGCGCATCGTCCGCGCGCAGTCGGTCGCGATGCTGCAGACGATGCTCGAACAAGCCGACATGTGTACGTGGTGCCCGTCGATCCTCGCCGCCGTGCCGCCGTTCGGCGAGCGGATGCGCGCGCTCGCGCTGAAGGAAACCTTCGAGCCGCGCGACCTCGGCATCGTCACGCGCCGCAGCAGCACGCTGAGCGACGCGGCGCGCTGCTTCATCGACTGCCTGCTGCTGGTGATCCGGCGGCATGCGCGCTCGGCGCGCAAGGAGGACCTTGCGCTGTTCCGCACGCTGACGCTGCTGATCTGACGCGGCTCACTCACTGCGCGTCCTACTTCGCGCGCTCCGCGGCCGCGATGATCGCGTCGGCCACCGCCTTCGGCTGGCTCAGCATCGCGACGTGGCTGCCGTTCACGCGCGCGACCGTCGCGCCGATGCGCGTCGCCATCGCCTGCTGCAGCTTCGGATCGATCATCCGGTCCTGCGTCGTGACGACAAAGGTGGACGGCTTCGCGTGCCACGCGGCCTGCGCGACCTTGTCCGCGACGCAGCCGCCATACCATGGCCCCTGCGTCGCCGCGACGATGCGCTGCTGCGCAACCGGCAGATCGGGCGCGAAGTCCTCCGCGATGGCCTTGTCCGACAGCCGCGTGAAGCCGCCCGCATCCTTCCGCAGTTCACCCGCCCATGCGGGCGGCGGCAGCCCCTGCGTGACGTCGGCGATCGACTGGCCGTTGTCGGGCGCGAACGCCGCGACATAGACGAGCGACTTCACCTTGTCGTCGTTGCCGGCTTCGCTGATCACGACGCCGGCCCATGAGTGGCCGACCAGCACGACGGGCCCCTGTTGCTGGTCGATCGTGCGCCGCGTGGCGGCCACGTCATCCGCGAGCGAGCTGAGCGGGTTCTGCACGGACACGACGTGCAGCCCGCGCGCCTCGAGCAGCGGAATCACGCGGTTCCAGCTCGAGCCGTCGGCGAACGCGCCATGCACGAGGACGACATTGGTGCCTTTCAGGTCGTCCTTCGGCGCCGCATGCGCAGCGACCGCGCCCATCAGCCCGCCCAGTACCGCCGCGGATACCAGAACCCGTTTCATCAAACGAATCATCTCGATGCTCCTTGGTGTCGTGTTGTTCGAAGCGTGTACCGCGCGGTCGCCGTCCCTACGCGGCGACCGCTCGGCAAAGGATCACGAATGCGCATAGAGGTCGTCGACGCTGCGTGCCGCGCCCGCCGGCATTGCGTCGTGATGCCGGTCCGGCGACGACGTGCTGGCCATGTTGTCGCCGTCCGACTTCGACGGGCCGTTCTGGTCGGAACGTGCGACCCGCTGCTCGGCGGCGACAACGTCGTCCGGGTAGTGTGCTTCGGTGCCGGCCGAGTTGTAGCCGGCCTGCTCCAGTCGGACCAGTTCGGCGCGCACGTCGGCGCGCGTGAGGCCGTGTCCGGCATCGGCGAAGGACAAGGCGGGGGCAATGGCAAGCACGGCTGCGGCGAGGATTCGGGCGGTGTTCATGAGCGTTCTCCTGAAGTGAAAGTCGGCGGATCGATCATTCGGTATCCGATGGAATATTGCATTTCGGATGACGTCCGCACATCGACAGTAGAACCCGCCTGCGTATCCGGGATGTTTCCGCAACAGGGGCCCGGCGCATGCCAGTGTTTCCAGCAAGACCGCAGATACAGTGCGATACAAAATCGCGCGCCGCACCGCAGCCAGACAAAAAAAAGCGTGCCGCATGCGGCACGCCTTTCACTCACGGATCAAGCCATCTCGTCACGGCGCGAGCCGCGTGAACACGTAATCGTGGTTCTTCACACGCGCCCGATGGCACCCGAAGCGGATCTGACGCTGACCGATCACAGATGTTCGACCTGCAGAATCGCCTCCGCAAACGCCTGCGGCGCCTCCTGAGGCAGGTTGTGCCCGATGCCGCCGCTGATCGTGCGGTGCTGGTACTTTCCCGTGAACTTCTTCGCGTACGCAGCCGGCTCAGGATGCGGCGCACCGTTCGCGTCGCCTTCCATCGTGATCGTCGGCACCGTGATCGCCGGCCCGGCCGCGAGGCGCCGCTCGATGTCGTCGTATCGCGCTTCGCCCTTCGCGAGCCCGAGGCGCCAGCGGTAGTTGTGGATCACGACGGCGACGTGGTCGGGGTTCTGGAACGACGCCGCCGTGCGCGCGTAGGTCGCGTCGTCGAACTGCCACTTCGGCGACGCGAGTTGCCAGATGAGCTTGTTGAACGCGTCGCGGTTCGCCGCGTAGCCGAGCGCGCCGCGCTCGGTCGCGAAATAGAACTGATACCACCACTGGAATTCCGCCTGCGGCGGCAGCGGCTTGCGGTTCGCCTCCTGGCTGCCGATCAGGTAGCCGCTCACCGACACGAGCGCCTTCACGCGCTGCGGCCACTGCGCCGCGATGATGTCGGCCGTGCGCGCGCCCCAGTCGTAGCCGCCGAACACCGCGCGGTCGATCTTCAGCGCATCCATCAGCGCGACGATGTCGACGGCCGTCGCGGCCTGCTGGCCGTTGCGCTGCGTGTCGGCCGAGCGGAACGTCGTCGAGCCGTAGCCGCGCAGGTACGGGACGATCACGCGATAGCCGGCGGCCGCGAGCAGCGGCGCGACCTCGGCGTAACTGTGGATGTCGTACGGCCAGCCGTGCAGCAGGAACACGACGGGGCCGTCCTTCGGCCCTACGTCCGCATACCCGACGTTGAGCACGCCCGCGTCGATCTTGTGGATCGCGTCGAACGACGCGCCGCCGGCCGCGCGCTTCGCCGCCGGTGCGTCGGGTGCCGACTGTGCACGCGCAAGGTTGCCGAAGCCGAGGTCGACCACGCTCAGGCCGGCCAGCGTCGTGCCCAGCAGCAGGCGGCGCCGGGTGTTCACGGAATCAGGCATGACTCGTTCTCCATTGTCGACAGGTCAGGTCAGTGCCCGCGGCAACGGCGCGGGCCCCGTGGAATCGCCGCTCGCGAACACGGCCGCCGATGCCCGGGTGCCATTACGCGAAACGCTTCAATGGCTTTATATCCGAATTGATCGGACGATTTGTATCCCAACGTATCTGCGTTCTACAGTGATACACAACGATTCAGAATTCCGCGAGGAACGACCCGCCGCGGCGTTGCGGACGATGCGGAATGCCGTGCGCAACGCCGCGGCGGGAATATGCGCGTTGAAGAGGGGGATGCTCTCGCCGCCGGGCACGGCATGGCGGGCGGCGGGAAGCGGCCCTTGCCCGCCGCCGTGATCAGCGTCACTTTTTCAAGCGGCGCGAACGCGCCCGGAGCGGCGCTCAGAGCGCCTTCACGATCGCGCCGTCGACGCGGATGTTCTGCCCGGTGATGTAGCCGGCGCCGTCGGACAGCAGGAACGCGACCGTCTTCGCGATTTCGCCGGTCTTGCCGAAGCGGCCCGCCGGGATGCGCGCGACGATCTCCGGCGTTTCCGGCCAGCTGTCGATGAAGCCCGGCAGCACCGCGTTCATCCTGATGTTCTCCGCCGCATAGCGTTCCGCATACAGACGCGTCCACGCGCTCAGCGCCGCACGCAGCGCCGAAGACACCGGCATCGGCTGCTCGGGCGCATCCGCCGCGAAGCTCGAGATGTTGACCACCGCGCCGCCGCCCTGCTTCTGGAAGATCGGCGTCACGCGGCGCATCACGCGCACGACGTTCAGCAGGATCAGGTCCAGCGCGCCGTGCCAGCTCTCGTCGGTGATCGACAGCAGGTCGCCCTTCGGCGGGTGGCCCGTATTGTTGACGACGGCGTCGATCCGGCCGTAGCGCGTCATCGTTTCGCTCACCAGGCGCTCGATGTCGGCGTCGTCGGTCACCGAGCCCTGGATGCCGAACCCGCCTAGTTCCTCGCCGAGCGCAACCGCGCTGCCCGACGGCGACATCAGCGCGACGCGATGGCCGGTCGCCGCCAGTTCCCGCGCGATCGCCGCGCCCATTCCCTTGCCCGCCGCCGTGATCAGCGCCACTTTTTCTACAGTCACGATCTGCTCCTCGTTCGAATCCTGCCGCCGCGCAGCCGCCAATCGGCGCGCCGTGGTGGTAATGTAGGCGCATCGATTGCAACTGTCGAACCAGTATTTCTGCCTCCAGCCGATAGTTTTTCTACAGCCTGACGATGCCACCCCGCCCTTCCCGCCTGCCGCCGCTGAATGCGCTTCGCGCGTTCGAAGTGTCCGCGCGGCACCTCAATTTCCGCGCCGCGGCCGACGAGATCGGCGTCACGCAGGGCGCCGTCGCGCAGCAGGTGCGCCACCTCGAGGACGTGCTCGGCCTGAAGCTGTTCGAGCGCCTGCCGCGCGGCCTCGCGCTCACGCACGACGGCGCCGCGTATTTCTCCGACGTGCAGCGCGCGCTGCACGCGATCGCCGACGCGACCGACAAGCTCGTCAAGCGGCGCGCCGCGCTGACGATCAGCACGACACCGTCGTTCGCGTCGAAGTGGCTGATCCCGCGGCTCGCGCAGTTCACCGACGCGCATCCCGACTACGACGTGCGCGTGATCGCCGACCAGCAGCTCGCGACGTTCCGCCACGACGGCGTCGATCTCGCGATCCGCTACGGCAAGCCGCCGTTCGGCAAGCATCTCGCCGCGCATGCGCTGTTCCCGCTCGACGTGTGTGCCGTGTGCAGCCCCGCGCTGCTGGCCGCGCCCGCGTCGCCGCGTGCGCTCGCCGGCCATGTGCTGCTGCACGACGCGCACGACCTGTGGCCCGCGTTCCTCGCTGCGATGCCCGAACCTGTCGACATCGATCCGCACAAGGGGCTGCGCTTCAACCAGACGTCGCTCGCGATCGATGCGGCCGTCGCCGGCCAGGGGATCGCGCTCGCGACCGATCCTTTGGTCGAACGCGACATCGCGGCAGGCCGGCTGTGCAAGCCGTTCGATTTCGCGTTTCCGCTGTCGGTGGGGTTCTATCTCGTGTATCCGGCCGAGCGCCGCGACGACGATGCGATCGCCATGATGCGCGACTGGATGATCGGGCAGGCGGTGGCGGACGGGCGGCCTTGAGCGGCGTTCGTCCGGGTCAGGGGGCGATCCAGCGGCCTTCGTAGCCGCTTTCGTTCAGTTCGAATACCGCCCGGCGATGGCCCGTGCGCGCGAGTTCGAGCCAGTCGATGCGTGTGACCGTCATGTGGATCAGGCAGAAATTTTCGTAGCCGTCGCCGGCGGGCGCGATGCCTTGGCTCGCCGGGACATGCTCTGCTTCCGGCGACGCGACCGGCGTGCCGGGCGGCAACGGTGCGCGATACAGCAGCAGCGTATGCGGACGGCTCGATTGCCAGATCGCGCGCCGCTGCGCTTCGTCGTCGCAGATCGATGCCACGCCTTCCGCGCGAATCTGCACGAGCGCATCGAGATCGTTCGCGACGATCGCGATGCGCGGATCGCGACGCAGCTCCGCGACCTTCTCCGAACGCGCATCGGTATGAAACGACAGCACGCGATCGGCGCGGCTCACCTGACGCAATACGATCGTGCGCACCTTCGGCGCGCCGTCGAGGCCGAGCGTTGCCGCCTGCAGCATCGTGAACGGCGAGCGCTGGACGCTGACGCCGGATTCGAGGCAGGACCAGACGCGGTCGTACGTTTCGGCAAGCGATTCGGAGGTCGAGTCGGACATGAGGCGTGGCGGCGATCGTACGTGTGTCGATCGCGCAAGCTTAACCGTTTGCGTCGACGACGGCTCGCATGCGATGCGGCCGCCGCCCGGGTGCCGTTCAGTTGTAGCCGAGCACGACCGGCGCCGCATCGCCGGCCTCGGTCGTCGGCTCCGCGCCGAAGCGGCCGAGCACGTCGGCGACATACTGCGGACCTGCACTGATCTGCGACGAGCGATGCGCAACCGGCCGGTTATCGCCAGCGCCGGACGCTGCGCCCATCGATACGATGTCGTTGACGACGATATTCATCCTGTGTCTCCTCACGCGGCCAGCGCCGCACCATACGCGCGCACGAGGCGCGCCACGCCTTCCCGGATCGCGTCGACGTCCGGCGCGGCGAACGACAGGCGCAGCGATGCCGCGTCGACGTTGTCCGCGAAGAACGCCTTGCCGGGTACGAACACGATCTTGTTTGCGATCGCCTGTTGCAGCAGCACGTCCGACGACACCGCGCCGATTCGCGCCCACACGAACATCCCGCCTTCGGGACGATGGAATTCGATCGCATCGCCGAAACCGTCGCGCAGCGCGTCGCACATCGCGTCGCATTTGCGCCGGTACGCGGCCGTGATGCGCGGCAGATGGCGTTCGAGCGCGCCGTCGGCCAGATATTCGGCGGCGGCCGCCTGCGTCCACGGCGTGCTGCACAGATCGACCGTCTGCTTCGCGATCACGCAGCGCCGCGCGATCTCGGCCGGCGCGATCGTCCAGCCCACCCGCAGCCCGGGCGCGACGATCTTCGACAGGCTCGCGAAATGCACGATCCAGTCGCGCGCGCCGTCCACTTCGTCGGCGAGCGCGAGCATCGACGGCACGGCTTCGCCCGCGAAGCGCAGGTCGCCGTACGGATCGTCCTCGACGATCAGGAAACGGTATTGCACCGCGAGGCGCAGCAGCTTCAGCCGGCGCTCGCGCGTGAGCGTCGCGCCGGTCGGGTTCGCGAAGGTCGGGACGGTGTAGAGCAGCTTCGGCTGGGCGATTGCGCCGGACGCGAGCTGCGCTGCGAGGCGGTCGACGTCGAGGCCTTCGCCGTCGACCGGGATCGTCACGATGCGCGCCTGCTGCAGACGCATCGCCTGCAGCGTCGCCGGATAGGCCGGTTGCTCGGTCAGCACGACGTCGCCGGGCGACACCATCACGCGCAGCAGCAGGTCGAGACCCTGCTGCGAACCGGTCGTGACGAGCAGTTCGGCCGGCGTGCACGCGACGCCGCGACGCGCCATCAGCGCGATCAGTTGCTGCTTCAGTTCGGCAAGGCCGTCGGTCGGGCCGTATTGCAGGCAGCGGACGGGCTGCGCGTACGCGCGTTCGGCAGCCGCGTTCAGGCCGTCGACGTCGAACAGGTCGCTGGCCGGATAACCGCCCGCGAAGGAAATCATGCCCGGTTCGGACAGGTACTTGAACAACTCGCGGATCGGCGAGCCGGCGGGATTCTGGAATGAGGGAGTGAACGCGTACATGTCGTCGTGAGCTGGACGGCGCGGACGGCCGGGATGGCCGTCCAGTGCCGGCCGTCGCGGTGCTTCTGGCGCCGCGTCGGCAAATTCGAGCCACGATTGTCGATAGTCATTAAGGCCGCGGCAAACGATATCTATGCACTATGTCTTGCGGTTTGGTCATCAAATGGGGGGGTGGCTGGGGGTGTTGCGTTCCTGCAAAGCCTGCAGTCCATCCGCAAGCGCCGCATCACGCGGCCCTTGCTTGTCATGCCAACCATCAAAGTCGTTCAGGCAATGCGGACTCGGGC
Organism: Burkholderia sp. PU8-34; assembly: GCF_053427725.1. Taxonomy (NCBI): domain Bacteria; kingdom Pseudomonadati; phylum Pseudomonadota; class Betaproteobacteria; order Burkholderiales; family Burkholderiaceae; genus Burkholderia; species Burkholderia sp. PU8-34. The sequence continues at coordinate 89,423 of NZ_JBSAXC010000019.1, read as the reverse complement.
GTGAGATGCGGCAAGTTCAGCAACTTCGACTTGTACGCGAGCAGTTCCACATCCTCGACGTCGAATCGACGGAGCCATGCATCGCTTTCAGGAATCGTGTCATAGCACGGTGCCGAGCCCCATACGCCACGCTGCAGGCGGGCCACCGTCTCGGCTCGCACGTCCTTCAACGCTGCGTTGAGGACAACATAGTTCGCAGGCGCGAGAGGTTGCCCCTTTCCTTCTGCGTCCGGTGAGTCGCCCGGCAGCGGCTCCGGTCCGGCCTGAATTACCACACCGCCATTGATGTCGTCGAGCGCGAACCAGTTCGGGGGCAGTTCGTTTCGAAGGGTAGCCAAGCCACCGATCTTCTCGAGCATCTGCTTATCGATCGCGGTTAGCCAACTGACCGTCTTGATTTTGTCGCGCAGGTGCATCGCGCTGATCATGGGATCGCCAACATCGAGCGCGACGTTGCGCTTCGAGAGCCAATACTCGGTAGGCTCGTTCTCGTCGCGCTCCGTCAGACTCAGGTTGACCGCATACCCGGCATAACCACTGTAGACGTCAAGGCGACGGGCAAAGTCGACGATGGTTGCCGAGCGGCTCGAGTTCATCCATCGGATTCCACGGAGCGGCTTTGGGCGAGGTTTGGGGGGGCCGCTTCACTCGGTTCGTTTTGTCGCACGAATTTAGCGCCGTTTCGTCGCGACAAGCCACCTCGTGACATCTAACCCACGTTCAAATTCCGCCAGGGAATCGGTTCAGATCCGAAGGGGCTCGCGGTGGACCGGGTCGGCAGCCGATGGACGGGGCGGCCGCAGCCGCCCCGCTCCCGCCAATCAATCAGGCAGAAGCACTCCGATTAGCCTCAATCACCGTCAACGCCGCCATATTCACGATCCGCCGCACGGTCGAGCTCGAAGTGAGGATGTTGACCGGCGCGTTGACGCCGAGCAAGAACGGCCCCACCGCCACATTGCTCCCCGCCTCGGTCTTGAGCAGGTTGTACGCAATATTCCCCGCATCCACGTTCGGACAAACGAGCAGATTGGCGGCACCCTTGAGCGGCGACATCGGAAGAAGCCGCAACCGCAGCCCTTCATCCAGCGCACAGTCGCCATGCATCTCGCCATCCGCCTCGATATCAGGCGCCTGCTCCCGGACAATCTCCAGCGCGCGACGCATCTTCACGCCCGAAGCCGCACTCCCCGACCCAAAATTCGACCGCGAAAGCAACGCAGCCTTCGGCGTCAGATTCAGCCATTCCATCTGCCGGGCCGCCGCAATCGTGAATTCCGCGATCTGCTCGGCATCGGGATTATCGTTGACGTGCGTATCCACCAACGCCACCGTCCGCTGATCGAGCAACAGAATGTTCATCGCCGCATAGGTCGAAGCACCCGGCTTCTTGCCGATCACTTCGTCGACGAACCGCAGGTGATTGTGATACTCGCCAACCGTCCCGCAAATCATCCCGTCCGCATCGCCAAGCCGCACCATCATCGCGCCGATCAGGGTCAGGCGACGCCGCATTTCGACGCGCGCCATCTCCTTCGAGATGCCGTCCCGGCACCGCAGTTCCCAATACGTCGTCCAGTATTGCGGGAACCGCTCGTCATATTCCGGATTGGTCACTTCGACATCCTGACCGAGTCGCAGGCGCAAACCCAGCCGCTCGATCCGCGCAAGCAACACCTCCGGACGCCCGACCAGAATCGGACGCGCCAGCTTCTCGTCGACGATCACCTGCACGGCGCGAAGCACACGCTCGTCTTCGCCTTCGGTGAAGACAATCCGTGCCTTGCCGCCATCACGCACAAGCTGGCGCGCCGTCGCGAACAGCGGCTTCATGAACGCGCCGGAGTGGTAGACGAATTGCTGCAGTTGCTCGACATACGCGTCGAGATCCGTCAGCGGGCGCGTCGCAACGCCGCCCTCCATCGCCGCCTTGGCCACGGCCGGCGCGATCCGAACGATCAGGCGCGGATCGAAAGGCTTCGGAATCAGGTATTGCGGACCAAAGGCCACGTCGTATGCGCCATAGGCCGCCGCGACGACTTCGTTCTGCTCTTCCTCGGCCAGACCCGCGATCGCGTGAACCGCGGCGATTTCCATTTCGCGGGTGATCGTCGTCGCGCCCACGTCCAGTGCGCCGCGGAAAATGTACGGGAAGCAGAGCACGTTGTTGACCTGGTTCGGATAGTCCGAGCGGCCCGTCGCGATCACGACATCGTCGCGCGTCGCATGCGCCAGTTCCGGGAAGATTTCCGGCGTCGGATTGGCCAGCGCGAGAATCAGCGGACGCGCCGCCATCGCCGTCAGCATCTCCGCGCTCAGAATGCCGCCGACCGACAGGCCCAGGAACACGTCCGCGCCACCGATGACTTCGGACAGCTTGCGCGCATCGGTTTCCTGCGCAAAGCGCGACTTTGCCGGGTCCATCAGCGTGGTACGGCCGCGATAGACGACGCCTTCGATATCGGTCACCCAGATGTTCTCAACCGGCAGCCCGAGGTCGACCAGCAGGTCCAGACAGGCCAGCGCGGCCGCACCGGCCCCCGACGTCACGACCTTCACCTCCTTGATCGACTTCCCGACGACCTTCAGCCCGTTGATGAAAGCCGCGGAGACGGTAATGGCGGTGCCGTGCTGATCGTCATGGAAGACGGGAATCTTCATGCGTTCGCGCAGCTTCTGCTCGACCGTGAAGCACTCCGGCGCCTTGATGTCCTCGAGATTGATGCCGCCGAACGTCGGTTCGAGGCCGGCGATGATGTCGACCAGCTTGTCCGGATCGGTCTCGTTGATCTCGATGTCGAAGACGTCGATCCCCGCGAACTTCTTGAACAGGACGGCCTTGCCTTCCATGACCGGCTTCGATGCGAGCGGGCCGATGTTGCCCAGGCCGAGCACCGCGGTGCCGTTCGTGATCACGCCCACCAGGTTGCCGCGGCTCGTGAAGCGGTGCGCCTGCAGCGGATCGGCCGCGATCGACTCGCATACCCCCGCCACGCCCGGCGTATAGGCCAACGCGAGATCGCGCTGGGTCACGAGCGGCTTGCTGGCAACGACCGAGATCTTCCCCGGGGTCGGAAATTCGTGATAGTCGAACGCTGCCTGTTGTTGCGTCTCAGTCTGTTTCATGTCTTCGGTCCGGGCACGGGCGCCAGGCCAGTCCCGGCGCGATCCATGAGGTGATTCTAGGGATCCGCCATAAGCAGATGATTCTGTTTTAATATCGACCCATCACTTTTTTATGATGCATACATGACCAGTCAATGACTTTTGACGCAAACGACGTGGTCAGGCGGCTAGGCGCTCGTCTGAAGATTCGGCATCTGGTGCTGTTGCTGCAGATCCAGCAGCACGGGTCGCTGACGCGCGTCGCGGAACACATGGCCAGCAGCCAGCCCGCCGTGACGAACGCGCTGTCCGAGCTGGAGAGCATGTTCGGCACGCCGCTCTTCGAGCGCTCGTCGCGCGGCATGCGGCCCACCGCGCTCGGCGCGGTCGTGCTCGAACGGGCGAAGGCGATGATCAAGGATCTCGACCACCTCGCCCGCGAGATGGAGGCCGTCGCCGCCGGGCATGCGGCCCACCTGCACATCGGCGTGATTCCGTTCATCTCCGGCCAGATGCTGTCGGCGGCACTCAAGCGGCTGCAATCGAGGATGGAGCGGCGCCTGACCGTGACGATTCACGAAGGCACCAGCGATCAGCTGCTGCTGCAGCTCAAGGATCACACTGTCGACATCGTGATCGGGCGCGCGTCGTCGGCGGTCGATCTGGGCCAGGTCTCGTTCGAGGTGCTGTACCAGCAGCAGCCGCGCATGATCGCGAGCCGGCGGCTTGCCGCGAAACTGGCTCGCACGCAGCTGGACTGGAACAAGCTGCACGCGCTGGACTGGATTCTCGGCGCGCCGCATACGCCGATGCGGGAACAGGTGACCGACCTGTTCCTGTCGGCCGGCATCCCGCCGCCGGTTCCGGTCGTCGAAAGCTACTCGTCCAAGCTGATCGGCGAAATGATTGCGTCGAGCGACGAGGCCGTATCGATCGTGCCGGCCGATATCGCGGAGGAGCTGGTGCGGATTGCCGGCGTGGCGATCGTGCCTTACTCGCTGGTGTGGACGCTTCCGCCGATTGCGCTGTTCACCCGCTCCGCCGATTCGCACTCGCCGGCGCGGGATCTGCTCGTCGAGGCGCTACGCGAGGTGTGTAGAGCGACGTACGGGGAAGCGCAGCGATAAGGCAGCCGGCTCGCCGAAAGCAGTCATGACTCGGTGTATCTGCGGCCGCTTACTTGCTGGCGGCGAGGCGTCGCAGGATTTCCGCACGTTCGGCGCTCAGCACATGATCCGCGCCCTCGCCCCGGTCGTAGCGCTTGGCCGTGCGATACGAGAAACGCTTCTTGTACCGACCGGTTGCAGGATCGAACGCCCACGCGTCGACGTCGAACAAGTGCTTTTCGAAATGACTCTCGTCCTTGCCCCAGACATAGTCCGCCCGAACAAACAGCGGATAGGGCGAGACGTCCGGCACCTGCCACATCGCGCGATCGGCCATCTCCGTTTCGGTGACTTCCGGCATCAGATTCTCGATCTTTCCGTTCGCGCCATAACGCAATACGGCGATGCGCTCGAGCATCCCGCTGCCACCGCCCGAGAACATCCCCGAGAAGAACACCCAGGAACCGCCCGATGCAATCGGCAACCGTTCAGACCGTGGATTCAGTCCGAACTGATATAGCTCCTTTGTGGAACCAGGAACAGGAACCGGTGGCATTTCGAAACACGGCGCACGCTCTGGAAGCACGCAGAGTTTCACCCCGGACAGCGGGAGTCCGTCGGCATCGAGCTTGCCCTCCGCCTGGGTGAAACGCGGGAAAGGAGGTTCGATGGATGCCGCCTGAACATCGGTGATGCCGACGACGGAAATGCTCAAGATCATTCCGAGCGAATTACAGACCCAGCGCATACCCTCTCTCCCTCTTTAATTTGATTAGAGCGAAGGTGGCGTCTCGTGCTTCGGTTCAGCGACTCACCCCTCCGCCCGCTGACAAACCACCTCGATATTGTGCCCGTCCGGCCCGATGACAAACGCCGCATAGTAATTCGCGTTATAACGCGGCCTTAACCCCGGCGCCCCATTGTCTTTCCCGCCCGCCTCCAGCGCCGCGCGATAGAACTCATCGACTTGCCGCCGACTCTCCGCCTTGAATGCGATGTGAAGATGCGCCGGCTTCTCCGTCGTCTGGAACAGACACAACGAAGGCTGCCACGGCCCCGGCGGACAAAGCTCGACGCCGTACGATGGCTCCCCCTCCGACGCAACCACTACGCCGAGCGGCTCGAGTGCCTTGAGGAAAAACGCCTTGCTCGCTGCAAAGTCGCTGACTCCGAATTTGACGTGGTCAAACATGAGTTCCCCTCGGTTGGTTGGGCCTGCCCGCGCCCGGACGTGATGTACAGCACACCGCGATGTTGCCACAGGCGGCCATCGACGGCAGCCCCTTCCGCGAGCAAACAAGAAGGCCCGACAAAGTCGGGCCAAAGAGCGAGACACAACGAGAATCCCGCTGAGCCCAAGAAGAATTCATTTCGGATTACAGGTATTGCTTCCGATGACGAAGCATCGGCCGCTGTCGTTCGGCAAGGGGTGACGCATCGTTCGTCAGCGCGCGTAGCCCTCATCCGAGTATGGGTTAACAGCGCCACCGGCGAGCACCGCCTAACATGTCGACTGCCTCCATCACGACAGAGCCTATGATGATCTCCTCCCCAGCATCGTCACAGCATTCGTCAACCGATCCGGCGCTCGTCGAGCGCATCGACGCGGTACTGTCTCGCCAACTCGAAGCACAACGCCTGGTGGGTGCGGTCGTACTGGTCGCACGCAACGGCGAACTCGTCTATCGCCGCGCGGCCGGGTTCGCCGACCGCGAATCGCACACGCCGATGCGTGAAGACACGCTGTTCAGACTCGCGTCGGTGACGAAGCCGATCGTCTCGACGGCTGCCATGGCGCTCGTGGCACAACACAAGCTGTCGCTCGACGACGACGTCACCCGCTGGCTGCCCGATTTTCGTCCGGCCCTGCCTGACGGCCACGTGCCGGCGATCACGGTGCGCCAACTGCTCACGCATACGGCCGGCCTCGCCTATCGCTTTGCGGAAGCCGACGCGCATGGCGCCTATGCGCGCGCGGGCGTCTCCGACGGGCTCGATGGCGCGTCGATCACGCTCGCCGAAAACGTACGCAGGATCGCGAGTGCGCCGCTGCTGTACGCGCCCGGAACAAACTGGAACTATTCGGTCGCCCTCGACGTTGTCGGCGCGCTGATCGAAGCCGTCTGCGGGTCGTCTCTATCCGACGCCATCGATGCGCTCGTGCTCCGTCCACTCGGTACGCGCGACACGGCATTCGTCGCAATCGATCCCGCACGGCTCGCGACACCCTACGTCAATGGCACGCCGCAGCCGCATCGGCTTGCCGAAGACGAAACCGTACCCAACGTCGACGGATCCGTCGGCGTGACCTACTCGCCGTCGCGCGCGCTCAACGCGCAGGCCTTCGCGTCGGGCGGTGCCGGGATGGTCGGCACCGCGGGCGACGTGCTGACCGTGCTGGACACGCTACGGGCGGGCGGCGGCACACTGCTGCCTGCTGCCCTCGTCGACGAGATGGGACGCTTACAGACCGGCGACCGTGACTTGCCGGATCGGCCCGGCGTGGGTTTCGGGATCGGTTTTTCGGTGCTGCGCGACCCGCGCGCGGCAGCTTCGCCGGAGTCGCCGGGCACGTGGCGCTGGGGAGGGGTTTATGGTCACTCGTGGTTCGTCGACCGCGCACGCGGGCTGACCGTCGTGTCGCTCTCGAACACGCTGTACGAAGGCATGAACGGCCAGTACACGGTCGATCTGCGCGACGCAGTCTATGGCACCAGGTAGCACGCGGAACAAAAAAAGGCCCGACGAAGTCGGGCCAATAAGTTTGAGACACAAGGAGAATCCCGCCCACTCCACACCGGGCGGTCACGCCGCGCTACACGACGTTCTTTTCGACGATCGGCCGGTTTTCCAGCACACGCGCCCAGCCGAGCGACGACAGGTCGAGCGTTTCAAAACGCCCGCCCAGAATGAGTTCACTGACGCCACGCCCTGTCGCCGGCCCTTGCTGCAGCCCGTGGCCGCTATAGCCGTTCGCGAACACGACGTTATCGAGTTCCGGGTGATACCCGATGATCGCGTTGTGGTCGAACACGTTGTACTCGTAGTACCCGGACCAGCAGTTCTCCACGCGCAGTGCCTCGAACTCCGGCACGCGATGCGCGAGCGTCGGCCAGATCACCTCGTCGAACAGGTCGTGATCGACCTCGTCGAGCGGCAGATCGTCCGGGTCGCGATCCGGGCTCGGCGACGTCCCGCAGATATACGTGCGCCCTTCCGGCCGGAAATACACGCCCGTCGGATCGATCAGCAGCGGGCAATCCGTGAGCTTCGCCGGCGACGACACGTTGAAGATGCTGCGGCGCCGCGCATACACGGGAATGTCGATGCCCATCATCGACGACAGCGTGCGCGTCCACGCACCGGCCGCGTTGACGAGCGTGTCGCATGCATAGCGCTCGCCGTCGCCCGTCACGACGTGCGTAACCTTGCGGCCGTCGCGTCCGACCTCCTTCACATTGGCCGCCACATAGCGCGCACCGAGCGCCTGCGCTTTCTTGCGTAGCGCCTGCACGAGCCCGTAGCCGTCGAACCAGCCTTCGCCGCTCACGCCGTACGCACCCGACACGAGATCGTCGACGTTCAGCCACGGAAACTTTGCGCGCAGCGCATCGCGATCCATCAACCGGATATCGGCGCCGAGGCTGATCTGCAGTGCGTGGTTCTCGCGCAGCGTCGCATCGCCGGCCGGCGTCGCGAGGAACAGGTAGCCACCTTCGTGCAAATCGACCGACGGCCGGTTGCCGTCCACTTCGAGCCGTTCGCCGATCGTGCGCAGGAAGTCGATGCCGAACAGCGACATCTCGATCGACAGCGGCGTCGAGAACTGCTGGCGGATCGACGCGGCCGACAGCGCCGACGACGATCGCGCATAGGTTGGGTCGCGTTCGATGACGGTCACGGCGACCGTCGGATCGGTGGCGCGCAAAAAGTAGGCGATCGAGCTGCCGATCACACCACCGCCGACGATGACGACTTGAGAACTCACGACTGACTCCAGTTGCACGTAGAAGGCGCGGCCAGCCGGCCGCGCCCGAAGGTTGTTCGTGCCGCGTCGCGCGCGGCGCCGCGCGGGCAGGCTTTCCGGGCAACTGGCCCGGCGTGCGCCGCGATCGCAACCGATCGCTCACGGTATTTCAGCACGTCCGGCATCGCCGCGAAAGTCCGCGCGCGCTTGCGTTCAATCCGCCGATTTCGTCGTGACGGGCTGCCACGCGGCGTTCTTCACTTCATACAGCGTCGAACTCGGGTTCTTCAGGTCGCCCGTGCTCGTGAACGCGATCGTGCCCGTGATGCCGTCGTAGCGTGTGCTCTTCAGCGCGCCGTTGAAGTCCGCGGGCTTCGCCGAGTTCACCTTCTGCATCGCGTTGATCGCGATCCACGTCGCGTCGTACGCGAACGGCGCATACGCGAGCATGTCGACGCCGTACTTCTGCCTGAACTTCGTCTCGAACAGCTTGCCCTTGTCGAGGCGAGACAGCGGCATCCCGTATTCCCACACCGACGCGCCGTCAGCCGCGTTGCCGGCGAGCTTGATGAAGTTCGCGTTCATCACGCCGCCGCCGGCCAGGAACTGCGCGCGGATGCCGAGCTGGCGCATCCGCTTGACGAGCATCGCGGCCTGCGCATCGAGGCCGCCGAAGAACACGAGATCGGCGTTCACGCTCTTGATCTTCGTGAGCTGCGCGCTGAAGTCCACCGCCTTGTCGTTCGTGAATTCGCGCGCGACGATCGTGCCGCCGTTCGCCTTCACGGCCTTCTCGAATTCGTCGGCTTCGCCCTGGCCGAAGGCGGTGCGGTCGTCGATGATCGCGATCCGCTTCGCCTTCGTGACGGTCGCCGCATACGTGCCCGCGTTGCCGGCGTTCTGCGTATCGGTCGCGATCACGCGATACACGGTGCCGAGGCCCGCGCGCGTGATGTCGGGATTGGTCGCGGACGGCGTGATCATCGGAATGCCCGCCTTCGCGTAGATCTTCGACGCCGGCAGCGTCGTGCCCGAATTGAAGTGGCCGATCACGACCGCGACCTGCGCGTCCGTCAGCTGCTGCGCGGCCTGCACGCCCGCGCGCGGATCGCTCTGGTCGTCCTGCGACGCGACGACGAACTTCACCGCCTTGCCGCCGATCGTCGGATGCGTCGCGTTCGCCTCGTCGACCGCCATCCGCACGCCGTTCTCGATGTCCTTGCCGTAGGCGGCGCCGCTACCGGTCAGCGGGCCGGCGACGCCGACCTTGACGACGGTCTCCTGCGCAAGGGCCGCGCTCGTCGGGAGCGCGAGAATCGCTGCGGCCAGCGCCGCGCCGGACAGCGCGCGAATTCGGAATTTCATCGGGCATTCCTTCGTTCTGTGGGTCGGGATGCGGCACGCGGATCGCGCACCGGCAACCTCCGTCGCGCCGGCCTGCACACGCACCGCCCGACGCATCGGAGCGGCCGCGGCGGCCAGGGTTCCGTCTCCGAAGAACCTTTCACCGCGAAAGAGGTGAAAGGATTGTGGGTAGCCAATACCCGCGCAGCAAACGAATTATCGGAACAATGTTGTGAGCAATAGTCATCAACTCCCGGCAGGCGAACAGACCGGCGCATGCGCGCGCCGGCCCGCCCCCGTCACACGCCGAGCGCCCGCTTCGCAAGCTGCGCGATATGCAGCGGCGTGCGGCCCGCGCCCTGCTCGATCTGCTCGCGGCAGCTGAAGCCGTTGGTGACGACGATCGCGTCCTTGCTCGCCTGCCGCACGAGCGGCAGCAGCTTGCCTTCGCCGATCTTCATCGACAGGTCGTAGTGTTCGTCATTGAACCCGAACGACCCGGCCATCCCGCAGCAGCCCGTGTCGAGCAGCTTCCAGCGCACACCGAGCTTGTCGAGCAGCGCGGTCTCGCCCTTCATCCCGAACAGCGATTTCTGGTGGCAATGCCCGTGGACGATCACGTCCGCATCGAGCTTCGGCCACGCGAAATCCGCCTGCGCGACGAAATCGGAGAACAGGAACGTCTGCGCGGCGAGGCGCTTCGCGAGCGGCTCGTCGGGCAGCTGCTTCAGCAGCTCGTCCTTGAACACCGACAGGCAGCCCGGCTCCAGCCCGACGACCGGCACGCCCGCGCCGATCTCGCCGGCAAGTTCGTCGACCGCCGTGCGCAGCAGCGCGCGCGCCTCGTCGAGCAGCCCGTAGTCGTAAAGCGGCCGGCCGCAGCACAGGCGCTTCTTCGGCAACGTCACGTCGAAGCCGAGCGCGGTCAGCACGTCGACCGCCGCCGCCGCGATGTCGGGCGAGAAATGCTCGTTGAACGTGTCAACCCACAGAATGACCTTCTTGCGGGCCGGCGCCGCGCCCGTGCGCTGCCCGATCCCGCGCCGCTTCGCCATCGCGCGGAACGGGCGCGGCGCGAACGTCGGCAGCGCCCGCTGCGGCGCGACGCCCGCGATCCACTTGCCGATACGCGCCAAGGGCGGGGTCGAGGTCATAAAATTCATAAGCCGAGGAAAACGGCTCGCCAGCGGTGCCCATTGTCCGATCCTCCCCATGAACATCGCCTGCCGCGGCCGGCGATGGGTTTCGTAGTAGTGCGACAGGAATTCCGCCTTGTACGACGCCATGTCGGTATGCGTCGGGCAATCGGACTTGCAGCCCTTGCATGCGAGACACGCATCGAGCGCTTCCTTGACCTCGGGGCTGTTCCAGCCGTCCTTGATCACGTCGCCCTGCAGCATCTCCCAGAACAGGTGCGCACGGCCGCGCGTCGAGAACTTCTCCTCGCGTGTCGCGCGATAGCTCGGGCACATCGTGCCGCCGTCGAGCGAACGGCACTTGCCCATGCCGATGCAGCGCTCGATCGCGCGCTGCATCCCGTCGCCTTCGGGGCTCGCGAACGTCAGCTTCGTCTGCAGCGTCACGGGCCTGTACCCGGGACCGAGGCGCAGGTTCTCGTCGGCGCGGTACGCGTTGATCACCTTGCCCGGGTTCAGCCGGTTCGCCGGATCCCAGATCGCCTTGAACTCGGCCATTGCCTGCATCAGCTCGGGGCCGTACATGATCGGCAGGAACTCGGCCTTTGCCTGACCGTCGCCGTGCTCGCCGGACAGCGAGCCGCCGAAGTCGACCACGAGTTGCGCCGCTTCGCGCAGGAAACCGCGCCAGATTTGCACGCCCGTCGCGCTGCGCAGGTCGAACGTGATGCGCGCATGCACGCAGCCGTCGCCGAAATGGCCGTACAGGCAGGTCTCGTAGCCGTAGCGGTCGACGAGCGCCTGGAATGCGCGCAGGTAATCGCCGAGCCGCAGCGGATCGACGGCCGCGTCTTCCCAGCCCGCGATCGGATCGGGTTTCGACGGATCGACCGACAGCGCGACGGCCGACGCGCCGGTTTCGCGGATCGACCAGATCTTCTGCTGCTTCGCGTTGTCGGCAACGACGAAACCGCTCACGTCCGGCCCCGCGCCGCCGCCGTTGAAATGCGCTTCAGCTTCGCGCGCCTGCACGAGCGCCGCGTCGACGGTGTCCGCGCCGAACTCCAGCACGACCCACGCGTCGCCCGGCGGCAGCAGCGCGATTTCGTCCGCCTTCAACCCGCGTGCCTGCAGGCCGCGGATGATCGCGCGGTCGAGGCCCTCGATCGCGATCGGCGAGAAACGGTTGTAATGCGGCACCGCGTCCGCCGCGGTGAAGATGTCGGTGAAGCCGAGCACGAGCAGCACGCGGCACGACGGGCTGTGCACGAGCCGCACCTTCGCTTGCAGCGTGACCGCGCACGTGCCTTCGGTGCCGACCAGCGCACGCGCGACGTTGAAGCCGTTCTCCGGCAGCAGCTGGTCGAGGTTGAAGCCGGACACGCGCCGCTTGATCTGCGGAAACTCGTTGCGGATGCGATCCGCGTAGCGGTCGCGCAGGTCGCGCAGCTGGCGGTAGATCTCGCCGCGCCGGCCGCCCGCCGCGACGATCGCGTCGAGCTCGTGCTCGGGCGTCGGGCCGACCCAGAAGCGCGCGCCGTCGTACGTGAGGACTTCGAGCGCCTCGACGTTCTCGACCGTCTTGCCGGCCATCACCGAATGCGCGCCGCACGAGTTGTTCGCGATCATCCCGCCGAGCGTGCAGCGGCTGTGCGTCGCCGGATCCGGCGCAAACGTCAGCCCGTGCACCTCGGCCGCGTCGCGCAGCGTGTCGCAGACGACGCCCGGCTCGACGATCGCGACCTTCGAGTCCGGATCGACCGATACGACGCGGTTGAAATACTTGCTCGTATCGGCGACGACCGCGACGTTCACGCACTGGCCGTTCTGCGACGTGCCGCCGCCGCGCGTGAGGAACGGCACGTCGTAGCGCCGGCACACGCCGAGCGCCGCGGCGAGATCGTCCGCACCGGCCGGCACCACGACGCCGAGCGGCACCTGCCGGTAGTTCGACGCGTCGGACGCATAGAGCGCCTTCGAGCCGGCATCGAAACGCACCTCGCCGCGCACGGCGGTGCGCAGGTCGGCGGCAAGCGTGTCGAGCAGTTCCTGCCCGACTTCGATCGGAGTCGCGCGCTTCACGATTACTTCGCGGCGTTCGCGGTCATCTTGAAGATGCCCTGCGCGTTGCCGGCATCGAAGCGCAGGTCGGTCACCCAGCGGCGCTGCGCCTGGTCGAACGTGCGCTTGCGCGTGATGAACTCGTAGAACGAGCCGGGCACGTTGCGCTTCGCGATGCCGCCGTCGCGCATGCGGAACTCGCGCTCGACGGTATCAGCGCGATACGCGGTCTGGAACACGCGGCCCGAGCGCGAGCGCTCGACTTCCGGCTTCATCGGCCGGCCCTTCGCCTTCTCGTCGTCGGACAGCTTGAACACGTCGGCGACGCGGTCGGTCGCGTGATTGAACGCGTTGCCTTCGGTCGCGATCCACGCCATTTCCGCCGATTCGAGCAGCAGCGTCTCGTAGTCGAGTTCGCCCGGCACGTCGTGCTGGCGCGCGAACGCACCGACGATCTCCGGCAGCAGCGCGTGCGCGGCGTCGAGCGACAGCCAGCCTTCCCGTTCGATCTCCCACAGCAGCGCGACGGCGGCCGGGCTCAGCGGATCGCGCGACGAGCTCACGACGTTCGTCACCGCCTGCTGGAATTCCTTCGAGAAGCGTTCCGGATGCAGCTCGCTGACGAAGAACTGCGCGATCTCGTCGGGCGCGTCCTCATGCGCGTACGCGCGGCCCGTCATGCCGAGCTTGTCGAGCGGATAGCGGCCGTTCAGGCGGAAGCCGAGCGGACGCAGGATGCGCGTGAACGCGGCCTCGCCCGGCGGCAGCGCGCCGGTGTGCGGCCAGCGCACCGTGCGCAGCGCGCCGTGATCGAAATACACCGAGCCGCCGTTGCCGATCGCGTCGGCCGTATACGCGCGGCCGTTCTCCGAGCGTTCGAGCAGCCCTTCGAACAGCGCCATGTTCATCGCCTGCGCGATTTCCGCGCGCGTCACGACACCGTCTTCCCACTCGTCGAGGATGGCCGGCATGTTCAGGGTGGCGAACAGGGCGTCGGTTTTCGCCTGTCCCAGCAGCTTCGTCAGCAAGCTCTCGATATTCGGATTGCGCATCATGGGTTCTCGTCGGGGGGACCGGCCGGCAACGATGCCGGCAACTCGTCGGCCAGCCGCCCGAGGGACGCCTGACCTTGCGTGGGATGCATTATTCAAAGGGTTGCAGGCGGGCGTAAAGCGAGATTAAATTGATACGTAATGAGTTTTTGGAACTATCGACGATGCCTGGCCCGGTGCACCGCCCCGTCCGGCGCCGGCCCGTTCGTCTGACGAATCGACCCTCATGCGTAAATTCAAGATCCCGAACATGGGCGCGCTCGTGGCCTTCGAAGCCGCGTCGCGCCACGAGAGCTTCACGCACGCGGCCAAGGAGCTGTTCCTGACCGAAAGCGCGGTGTCGCGGCAGATCGCGACGCTCGAAGCGAGCCTCGGCGTGCGGCTGTTCGCCCGCGTCAAGCAGCGCGTGGTGCTGACCCGCGCCGGCAAGCTGTACGGCACGCAGGTGCGGCGCGCGCTCGAGACGCTCGACCGCGACACGCTGTCGATCATCGCGCACGGCAGCGGCGGCGGCTATCTGGAGCTCGCGGTGCTGCCGACCTTCGCGTCGCACTGGCTGATCCCGCGCATCAAGAGCTTCTACGACCGCACGCCCGACGTGCGCGTCAACATGGGCAGCCGCACCGACCTGTTCTCGTTCGAGGGCACCCATTTCGAAGCGGCGATCCACTACGGCAAGCCGACCTGGCCCGGCACGTCGTCCGATTACCTGTTCGGCGAGGAAGTCGTGCCGATCTGCTCGCCGACGCTGCTCGACGGGCCGGTGAAGGCGCCGCAGGACCTGCTCGCGTACCCGCTGCTGCACTCGACGACGCGGCCGGGCGCATGGGCGCAGTGGTTCGAGGCGCTCGGCGTCGAGGACACCCGCACGATGCAGGGCGTGCGCTACGAGCTGCACACGATGCTGATCAGCGCGGCCGCAGCCGGGCTCGGCATCGCGCTCGTGCCGAAGTTCTTCGTCGAGGAGCAGTTGCAGCAGCTCGGCCTGATCGTGCCGTTCGACGCGGCGACGGTCGAGGATTCCGCGTACTACCTCGTGTATCCGACGGAATTCAGCCACAGCAAGCCGCTGGAGCTGTTTCGCGCGTGGCTGCTCGAGCAGGCGAGCGCGTATGCGTCGCCGGGGCATGATGAAGACTTCGACGAGGACGACGAAGACGTCGAATGACGCGCGGCGGCTCGATCGGCGTGCCGGGCTTGTGCTGGATCGCGAAGCGCGTGCATGTGTCGAATCGCGCGCCGGAAGCACGATGAACACGTCGAACGATGCAGGGAAGTGTGGAAACGGCCGCGCGCCCGGCGCGCGCCGGACCGGACAACTCCGGCCCGGCGCACCGGCAGCCAGGACCCGTGCCGGCGTCGTGGCATGTTTTATTTCTACTGCGCCTCGTAATCTCTCAGGCTCTGTTGGTTTTTTTGAACGCTTTCGCGTGCCGCCATTATCTGCGCAATTCGGCGCAAGTGAAACGTTTGCGCGCAGTTTCATCGAAACATATCCGGTGCAATTCCGCCAACGCCGGCGCAACCTTCGATCCGCTCTCGGGTGCTACCAGACGCCGGCCTCGCATCGGCGCTGCGCGTTCGTGTCGTTGCAATTTCACCATTGCAGTGCACAACGCATCGCATGCCGCGCCGGATGGGGATCAGCAACGCGTTCGTGTCGGCTGGCGGCGTCGACGGCGACGTCGCGCACCTGACGCGACAGGGCATGCGGCACCGGGTACCGCACCGGCGCTCGCTTTGGCTTATTCCAGATAGAACGCGTCCGGCAGCAGCGCATCCGCACGCGTCACGCGCACGTCGCCCTTCAGGTTCGCCAGCACCACGTCGAGCGACGGCGTGCCGAGTTCGATCATCACCTGCCGGCACGCGCCGCATGGCGCGATCGGGCCTTCGCTCTCCCCTACGACCGCGATCGCCGAAAAATCGCCGGGGCGATACCCGGCCGCAATGGCCGCGAACAACGCCGTGCGCTCCGCGCAATTGCAGAGGCCGTACGACGCGTTCTCGACATTGCAGCCGTGAAAGACCTTGCCGTCCTTCGTGCGCAGCGCCGCGCCGACCTTGAAGCGCGAATACGGCGCATAGGCCTTTTCGCGCGCGGCTTTCGCCGCATCGATCAATGCCAGTGTTTCCATGTTGTCATCCTGTTGTCACGAAGGCTGCCGGCGCGCGTTCGTCGCGCGGCACGCGCGTCGAGAAGCGCGGTGCCGTCTGCAAACGCGTCCAACCCGAACCGGTTCGCAAGACTCTGCCCGAGATCCGCGAACGATGCACGACACCGCGGCTCCCCGGCGCGACCCGCAGGCCGCACGCGAGCAGCGGCCCGTGTTTCGATTTTGTCATTCCAGTCTTGCTTTCATCACGGCGTTGCCTTTTAATGGAACTGGTTCCATTCGCCGTTTCGCTGATGCCGCGGCGTGACGCATCGTCGCGTGCGCGTCATCATGACGATTCAGGATCGAGGATCGCCCCGCCGAGGATTCCGCATCGCCCGTCCATTCAGGACACCCCGTCAAACGAGACCGTCATGCCCGATTCCGCCGCCCTGCAGCAGCTCTTTCCCGCCCTCGAAGACATTCCCGCCGACGTCCGGCTGAAGGCGCCGATCCACCAGCGCGTGTCGCTCGTGGACGGCGAGCTGAAACCGTGGGACGGCGCGACCAAGACGGTGCTGTCGCCCGTCTGCGTGCGGCAGCCCGACGGCAGCGTCGAGCAGCTCGAGATCGGCAGCTACCCGGTGATGGGCGAGCCGGAAAGCGACGCGGCGCTCGACGCCGCGGTGCGCGCGTACGATGCGGGCCGCGGCGAATGGCCGACGATGAAGGTCGAGCAGCGCATCGCGTACATGCTGGATTTCATCAAGCGGATGGTCGCGCAGCGCGAGCTGGTCGTGAACCTGATCATGTGGGAGATCGGCAAGAGCCTCGCGGATTCGCAGAAGGAGTTCGACCGCACCGTCACCTACATGCTGCAGACGATCGACGCGCTGAAGGAGCTCGACAACGCGAACTCGCGCTTCGTGATTGCCGAAGGCACGATCGGCCAGATCCGCCGCACGCCGCTCGGCGTCGTGCTGTGCATGGGGCCGTACAACTATCCGCTGAACGAAACGTTTGCGACGCTGATCCCCGCGCTGCTGATGGGCAACACCGTCGTGTTCAAGCCGCCTCAATACGGCACGCTGCTGTTCGAACCGCTGCTCGAAGCATTCCGCGACGCATTCCCGAAGGGCGTGATCAACACGATCTACGCGCCGGGCGCGGTGGTCGTGCCGCACATGCTCGCGTCGGGCAAGATCAACGTGCTCGCGCTGATCGGGTCGAGCAAGGTCGCCGATCACCTGAAGAAGCAGCACCCGAAGTCGCACCGGCTGCGCGCGATTCTCGGCCTCGACGCGAAGAACGCGGCGATCGTGCTGCCCGACGCCGATCTCGACCTGACCGTGAAGGAGTGCCTGCTCGGCGCGCTGTCGTTCAACGGCCAGCGCTGCACCGCGCTGAAGATGCTGCTCGTGCACCGGTCGATCGTCGATGCCTTCCTGAAGCGCTTCACGGAAGAACTCGCGAAGATGAAGATCGGCATGCCGTGGGAGAAAGGCGTCGGCATCACGCCGCTGCCCGGCATGCATCGCACCGCGTACATGACCGACGCGATCGACGACGCGAAGGCGCACGGCGCGCAGGTCGTCAACGAATCGGGCGGCGTGTTCAGCAAGACGCTGTTCTATCCGGCGGTCGTCTACCCGGTGACGGAAGGGATGAAGCTGTATCGCGAGGAACAGTTCGGGCCGATCATTCCGGTCGCGCCGTTCGATGACGTCGAGAGCGCGCTCGATTACGTGACGACGTCCGACCACGGGCAGCAGGTCAGCATTTTCGGCTCGGACCCGGCGCAGATCGGCGCGCTCGTCGATCCGCTCGTGAACCAGGTGTGCCGCGTGAACATCAACTGCCAGTGCCAGCGCGGGCCCGACGTGTTCCCGTTCGCCGGCCGCAAGGATTCGGCGGAGGGCACGCTGTCGGTCAGCGACGCGCTGCGCGCGTTCTCGATCCGCTCGATGGTGGCCGCGAAGCAGACCGACAGCAGCAAGCACCTGCTCGACGCGATCGTGTCCGATCACCATTCGAAGTTCGTGAACACCGGCTTCATTTTCTGAGGCGGTGGCCGGCGCGTGCGGCCGCGCCGGCACGCGCGGCGAACCGTGTCGTCAGTCATGCAATCCGCTGCACTCGCGTGCAGCGGATTTTTTTCGCCATCGCGGCGGCCCCGAACGCGAGTGGCTAGTGGTAGTACGCGCTGCAATCCTGCCGTACTGCGTCGAGCGAATCGTTCTTCTTGATCGCGCTGATCCTGCTCGCCTTGGCAGCGGGGCAGAACTGCGTCAGCGCGAGCTCGTATTCCGCCTCGAACACGGGCTTGTTCAGCGCGAGGAATTTGGAGAAGAAACCGCATTCGCCATACTGGAAGCACTGCTCGCTGACCACGAAATTGAATGCGTTGTAGATCTGCGAGTCCTGCGCCTGGTTGATGTCGTTCTTGAGTCCGACCAGCATGCCACGTCTTTGCGCCTCGCCGGCAACCCACAGGTTGAAATAGAGCTGATCCGCGTAAGTGAGCGGGAAGCCGCTCGATTCGTGCGCGGTGGTGTCGTAGCCGTCGACGTTGTCCGGTTCGATCGCGTCACACCCCATATTTTTTGCCCGATCGAAGCGGGCGTTGAGAATCGTCGCGAGCGCCATGCCCGTCTGCGATTTCGCCGGATTGACGTCGCGCACGTCGAGCCACCGCTCGTCCGGGAAGCCCGAATACGATGCGCCGAGAATGCTGGCCGGGAACTGGCCGGCGTCGTCGCGCCAGTTCTCCCACGAGCCGACATCCACGTAGCAGATCACCTTGTACCCTTTGCCATGCAAAGCCTGCGCGGCGCCGCTCTGCTCGTTGTCGAACATGTCGATGTCGTAGATCCGGATCGTCGTATCGGGATTGATCGTGATCGGCGTCGAGAGCTGCCAATCCCATTTCGGCGGTTGTACGGCCGGGTTCGGATCAAGAATGGGCGGCCAGCCGGCGCCCGCTGCCGGGTATGACGCCAGACCCAACGCCAACGCCAACGCCGCGCCGGACATCATGGCGACGGACTGGAACTTCGCAACTGCGGGTTTCATGTTCATGGGCTTCCCCTGTCTCAATGCGCTTGAGTCAATGCACGTGATTCAATGCGGATGGCACAGGAAGCCTTGTTCAGCCGATTCGGAACGGGCGCGCGCGCATCCACACCAGGATGGTTGGTGACGCCCCCGGAGATCGTCGATACGGTAATCATGCAGCGCGCGACGCAACCGAACAGGCACGATTCGGCCACGGGCAACGCAAGGAAGGAAAGGTCCGTCGCGCAGGTCAGGCGACGGGTCGCACGTCAAGCTCATGTGCTTGACGTGCGTGCGATGACGCCGTGATCGGCAACGTCAACGCTTGATTGGAATTTGATGCGTTTATCCTAGGTGGCGCATCGTTGAATGACAAGCCGATTTTCGATGCTGCCGGCTGGCTTTCGGTCGCCTTGTCCGACCGTCATCCGACCGTCATTCATGTGACGACGTCAGACCAAACGCAGCACCTCGGCATCTTCGGTTCGGACCGGGCACGGATCCGCGCGCGTTCTCGATCCGCTCGATGGTGGCCGCGAAGCAGACCGACAGCGGCAAGCGCCTGCTCGACGCGATCGTGTCCGATCACCATTCGAAGTTCGTGAACACCGGCTTCATTTTTTGAAACGGACGACAGGCGCGCGAACCACGCTTGACAACGCACAATCCGTTGCACTCGCATGCAGCGGATTTTTTCGCCTTCCCGCTCCCGGCTTACGCCTTCCCGACGCGTGCGGTCGTTTCTGTCTATCGTCTGCCGTCGGCCTGAATTAAGATGCCTGTCATCAGCCGCGCGCGACGACGCCGGCGCAGACCGGGACACGGGGGACTCCATGAAATCCGGCGAACACTGGCTGAATGCGGAGCGCGTCAAGGTTTATCCGCGCATCGCCCTGTTGATGCTCGCACTCTTCTGCGCTACGTGGTTTTCGGTGTCGAAGCATCTCGTCGACCCGAACGGCAAGCCACTCGGCTACGACTTCATCGCGTTCTGGGCAGCATCGCGCCTCGCGCTCGCCGGCCATGCGCTGGACGCATACGACATCCGGCTGCTGGTCGAGTCCGCGAAGGTCGCCGTACCGGGCACCAGCAGCGTTTTCGCGTGGTTCTACCCTCCCGCGTTCTACCTGGTCGTCCTGCCGCTGGCGCTGATGCCGTATCTGGTCTCCTACTGCGTGTTCATCGGCACGACGCTGGCAGCGTATGTGTTCGTGCTGCTGCGCGTGATCGGCCGGAATCGCACGGCGCTCTGGTGCGTCGCGGCCTTTCCCGGGCTATGGTCCAACCTGCTCCACGGCCAGAATGCACTCCTCACCGCCGCGCTGGCCGGCGCCGCGCTGCTGTCCGTCGAGCGCCGCCCGATTGTCGCGGGCGTGTTCGTCGGGCTGCTCGCGATCAAGCCTCACCTGGCCCTGTTGTTTCCTGTCGCGTTGCTCGCCAGGCGCGCATGGCCGACCATCGCCGCCGCCGCGGCAACCGCCGTCGCCGTCACCACAGCCGGCACCGTCGCGCTCGGAATCGGCACGTTGAAAGCGTTCTTCGCGAGCGTCCGGCAGGCCCGCATCTTCGTTGAAACGGGTGCGCTGCCGTGGGCCAAGATGCCGACCGTGTTTGCGCTCGCCCGCATGGCCGGCGTGCCGGTCACCGGTGCATACGTCGTGCACGCCGTCGTCGCGCTCGGCGCAACGGGCGTCGTCTGGCGCGTGTGGCAGCGCTCCGCCGATCCGGGGCTGCGCGGTGCATCGCTGATGACGGCCACGTTCCTGATCAGCCCGTACGTCTACGACTACGACCTCGCGTGGCTTGCGTTTCCGATCGCGTGGCTGGCATTGGCCGGATTGCGCGATGGCTGGCAGCGCGGCGAACGCGAGACGCTCCTGGCCGCGTGGGCGCTGCCGATGGTGATGGCGCCGATCGGCAACCTGCTGCCGATCCAGATCGGACCTCCGGTGCTGATCGCGTTGCTGTGGTTCATCGTGCGCCGCGCGGAGGCCGGCACGCCGGCCGACATTGAAGTGCGTCGCGCAACGTCTGCGTCGTAGCGATTGCCCGGCACCCCGGGAACATCACCGTCAACGACACGACTTCGCCACCCGCGAACGTTTCCCCGCACCCCGAATCTTCCACCGCGCGCCACCCGCCTACTCGCGGCGCTCCATCGGCTCCCCGACGACGAATCCCCCACCCTGGAAACGTTGTGCCGGATCGTCGTAGTCGGCGGTCGGTGCGGAAGCCGGGAACTGCTCGGCGAACTGCTCGGAGCTGTCCTTCGGGCGGAAGCCGAGGAAGCCGGCCTTCGTGTTGTCCCACCACTTCACCGGGTTGTCCGACACGCCATACGCGATCGCGTGCCCGACCCGGTTCGTGAACAGCGAGCAGCGCACCAGCTCGATGAAGTCGCGATAGCTGAGATAGGTGACGAGCATGCGCGGATTCTTCGGCGCGTCGAACGACGAGCCGATCCGCAGACACACCGTCTCGATCCCGAAGCGGTCGTAGTAGTAGCGCGACAGCGCCTCGCCGAAACACTTCGTCACGCCGTACAGGCTGTCCGGACGCTGCGGCGAATCGGCATCGAGCACTTCCGTCACCGGATGAAAGCCGATCGCGTGATTCGAACTCGCGAACACGACCCGCTTGACGCCGTGCTTGCGCGCCGCCTCGTACAGGTTGTACGTGCCGCGAATGTTCGCTTCGAGCAGGTCGTCGAACGGCGCGTCGACCGAGATGCCGCCGAGATGCACGATCGCGTCGACGCCTTCGACCAGTTCCATCACCGCCTGCCGGTCCGCGAGATCGACGACGCGGGTTTCCTCGTGCGCGGCCGCAACGCCCACCGCCTCGATATCGCTGACGCGCACGACATCGGCCCAGTTCGCGAGCGCGCCGCGCACCTGGCGGCCGAGATTGCCGGCCGCGCCCGTCAGCAGCAGGCGCCCGAAAGGCTTGCGCGCTCCAGTAGTTGACGCGTTCATTGAGTCTCCTTGATGCTTACCTGAATTGGAAAACGTTTTCCAACTATAGCGTCGACGCCGATGCGGCGTCAATCAGACGCGGCGCTGACCGTCCCCGGTGTTTCCCTAACCCGGCGCCGCGCCGCATGCCAACCTTTTTCTGCCACAATCCGGAGCTACCGGAAGAAAACGTTAACCTCCGAATGAAAAAAGTTTCCACGACGATCCGCGACGTCGCCGCCGAAGCCGGCGTGTCGGTCGCGACGGTGTCGAAATATGTGAACGGCGCGCAGCGCTTTTCGCCGTCGGTCGAGGCGCGGCTCAAGGCCGCGATCGACAAGCTCGGCTACCGGTCGAACCCGCTCGCGCGTTCGATGATCACGGGGCGCACGCGCACCATCGGCCTCGTGATCCTCGACATCAGCAACCCGCACTTCACGAACATCGTGAAAGGCGCGAACCGCATCGCGCTGCAGCACGACTACACGCTGCTGCTCGTCGACACCGGCGAGAACCAGGCGCGCGAGCGCACGCTGATCGAGGCGCTCGCACCGCGCGTCGACGGGCTGATCGTCAGCTCCCGCCTGCCCGACGACGAGGTGCGGTGGATGCTGGACCTCAACAAGCCGCTCGTGCTGCTGCGGCACAGTCCGGACCTGCCGATTCCCGGCGTCGGCATCGACAGCCGGATGGCCACCTACATGCTCGCGCGCCACCTGCTCAATCTCGGCCACCGGCGCATCGCGTATCTCGGCTTCGGGCAGGCGCGCATCAACGACGAACGCATCCAGGGCGCGCGCGACTGCCTCGCCGAAGCGGGGCTCACGCTCGACGTGCACGATGCGCACGCGCCGACCGCGGAAGCCGGCGAGCGCGCATGTTCGCGCGTGATGCTCGGGCCGCAGCGCCCGCAGGCGGTGATCTGCTACAACGACCTGATCGCGCTCGGCTTCATGAAGGAGGCCGCGTCGCTCGGCTTCAGGCTGCCGCAGGACGTATCGGTCGCGGGCATCGACAACGTGCCGTACGGCGAATACGCGGCGCCGGCGCTGACCACCGTCGACATCCAGAGCGAGAAGATGGGCGAGCTCGCGATGCAGAAGCTGATCGATTCGCTCGCGGGCCACACCGATGCCAGCTATTCGACGTTCGAACCGCGGCTGATCGTCCGCGCATCGACGGCCGCCTGCGCGTGAGCGCGGCGGGCGGCACCCTCGCCGCCCGCTCGGATGCGCGCCGCCGCAGGCGGCGCGGCCGCAGTGGCCGCAGTGGCCGCAGTGACTGCAGTGACCCCAGTGACCCCAGTGACCGCAGTGACCCCAGTGGCCGTAGTGGCCGGTACGGCTGGCGCGGCCACTGCGGCTGATGCAATCACGCATCGAGCTTCGCCGGCTTCATGCGCGGCGTGAGCACGTGCATGACCGCGAGCGCGAGCAGGTACGCGAGCGCACCGATCGCGAACAGCACCCAGTAGTGGCCCGTGCGCTGCAGCACCTGCCCGATCACTTCGGAGAACAGCACGCCGCCGATCGAGCCGGCCATCCCGCCGATGCCGACCACCGCCCCCACCGCGCGGCGCGGAAACAGGTCCGACGCGGTCGTGAACAGGTTCGCCGACCAGCCCTGGTGCGCGGCGGCCGCGAGACCGACGATCAGCACCGCGACCCACAGGTTCTGGACCTGCGACACGAACGCGATCGGCAGCACGCAGCATGCGCAGATCAGCATCGCGGTCTTGCGCGCGGCATTCAGGCTCCAGCCGGCACGCAGCATCGTCGACGAGAGCCAGCCGCCGCCGATGCTGCCGACTGTCGTCAGCGCATAGATGGCGACGAGCGGCGTGCCGATGTGCTGCATGTCCATCCCGCGCGATTCGTTCAGCCACTTCGGCAGCCAGAACAGGTAGAACCACCAGACCGGGTCCGTCAGGAACTTGCCGATCAGGAACGCCCACGTTTCGCGCTTGCGGATCAGCATGCCCCAGCCCGGCGAACCCGCGTTCGCGTTGGCGGCGTCGAGCGCTTCGACTTCGTCGCGCGGTTCGTCGAATTCCTGCGCGAGCGCCTGCGGATCTGCGGGCTTGTAGAACACGAGCCACACGGCGAGCCAGACGAAGCCGACCGCGCCGATGATCACGAATGCCGCGCGCCAGCCGTACGCGACCGCAATGGCCGGAATGATCGCCGGCGCGAACACCGCGCCGATGTTCGAGCCCGAATTGAAGATGCCGGTCGCGAGCGCGCGCTCGCGGCGCGGGAACCACTCGGCCGTCGTCTTGATCGCGGCCGGGAAATTGCCGCCCTCGCCGATGCCGAGCAGCGCGCGCACGACCGCGAAGCCCATCACCGACCCGACCACCGCATGCAGCATCGCGGCGATGCTCCAGAACAGCATCGCGAGCGCATACGACACGCGCGAGCCGAGCCAGTCCACCACGCGGCCGAAGCACAGCAGGCCGATCGCATAGAACGCGGAAAACGCCATCACGATGCGGCCGTACTGGATCTGGTTCCAGCCGATGTCGTGCTGGAGCATCGGCGCGAGCAGGCCGAGAATCTGCCGGTCCATGTAGTTGATGACGGTCGCAAAGAACAGCAGCCCACAAACGGCCCAGCGGTAGCGGCTCGCGACGCGCACGACGCCGACGACGGCAGATTGCATGAATGTCTCCGTTGCGCGGCGTCGCTCGTCGCACCGCACGCTGTGTGTCGCCGGCGACGAGCACCGGGGCGGGAGGCGCCGCCGCGCGTTGCCTGCCGCGCCGCATCCCGCCATTTGGTTTGGAAAACGTTTTTCAAAGAATAGGGAGTTTTCGGACGTCTGACCAGTGCGGGATTTCGATGAGTCGTCTCTGAAAGGACAGGAAAAAGAGATGACCTATTCGAATAGCGGGGTTAATCGTTTTTTACCGCCTGCGCGGGGACGAAGCTGTCGGCACCGGCGAATCTGCGCAAGCGGCGCACCGCCGCCAGCGGCCGATGCGGGGACTCATGTCCGAATCCGGCCGGAATCCGCCGCCGCGATGGTTTACATTCGCGGCATGAACCTCGGAGATCCCCTGCAATGACACCCGGCCACCTGATTGCGAGCCCGCTGGGCGACATCGTGATGCGCATCGAAGACGAATGCGTGACCGGCCTGTTCTTCGTCGGGCAGAAGTATTTCCCGTCGATCAGCATCGCGACCGGCGATCGGCCGGCGTCACCGGTTGCGCGCAAGACGCAGGAGCAGATCGCCGAATATTTCGCCGGCGCGCGCACGACGTTCTCGGTGCCGCGGCATCTGCGCGGCACCGGATTCCAGCGGCGCGTGTGGAAGGAACTGCTGTCGATTCCGTTCGGCACGCTCGTGTCGTACGGCGAGCTGACGCAGCGCATCGGCCTGCCCGTGAGCGCCGCGCGCGCGGTCGGCGGAGCGGTCGGCCGGAATCCGGTGTCGATCATGGTGCCGTGTCATCGCATCGTCGGCGCGACGGGAAGCCTCACGGGCTATGCGGGCGGGATCGACAGGAAGCGTGCGCTGCTCGCGCTCGAAGGGGCGGGACGTGCCTGCGGCCGCCACGATTCCGCGCAGCACACGCTGGCGCTGTGACGCGCGGGCATTCGCGCGCGCATTCCCGCTGTACCGCGTGACCGTCGCCGAAGATAGATGTCACGCCCGCTTGCGCAGCGCATGCGCAACCGGCGCGTTCGCCTCGAACTTCGCGCGGTGCGTCGAGAAGAACGTCCGCACGTTGCGCACGTTCGATGCGCCGGTGAAGAGCCGTCGCGCGAACGCGTCGTATTCGGCAACGTCCGCGAGATCGGCCAGCACGACGAAGTCCGGCCCCGGCGACACGCGATAGCACTGCGTGACCGCCGGTTCGGCGCACACATACGCTTCGAACGCGTCGTAGTCTTCGGCGGTCTGGCGGTCGAGGCTGATCTCGATGATCGCCGTGACGGCCGAGCCGATCATCTGCTGATCGAGGATCGCGACCTGCCGGCGGATCACGCCCGCCTCCCGAAGCCGGCGCACGCGGCGCATGCAGGTCGGCGGCGACGACAGCGCGCGCTCCGCGAGTTCCAGGTTCGACACCGACGCGTCCGCTTGCAGGATCGCGAGGATGCGCAGGTCGAGATCGTCGAGGGTCACGCTCGCCAAGGGCGCCTCCGTCAGCCGCATGTGAAATTTAATTTCAGCATGATACGCCGACACGAATCCATTTCAATATTCGTGTATTTTTGAAATTTAATTCCATCGCACCGCCCCTACCATCGCTGTCATTGATCGAAACAGCACCTTCTACGGAGCGCGATATGTGTGGAATTGTCGGGGCGGTTGCCCAGCGGGACATCCTGCCGAACCTCGTCGACGGCCTGAAGCGGCTCGAATACCGCGGCTACGACTCGTGCGGCGTCGTCGTGTACCGCGACCGGGCGCTTGCGCGGGCGCGCAGCGTCGACCGCGTCGCGAACCTGCAGCGCGAGATCGCCGAGCGCGCGCTGTCGGGCTACACGGGCATCGCCCACACGCGCTGGGCGACGCACGGCGCACCGGTCACGCTCAATGCGCATCCGCACTTCTCGCCCGGCGACGACAACGCGCGCATCGCGCTGTCGCACAACGGCATCATCGAGAATTGCGACGCGCTGCGCGCGGAGCTCGAGGCACACGGCTACGTGTTCGCGAGCCAGACCGACAGCGAGGCGATCGCGCACCTGATCGATCACCTGTACGACGGCGACCTGTTCGACGCGGTCCGGCACGCGGTCGCGCGACTGCGCGGCAGCTACGCGATTGCGGTGATGTGCCGCGACGAGCCGCACCGCATCGTCGGCGCGCGCGACGGCATGCCGCTCGTCGTCGGCATCGGCGACGGCGAGAACTTCCTCGCATCCGACGCGATCGCGCTGTCGGGCATCACCGACCGGATCGCATATCTGGAGAACGGCGACGTCGCCGACATCCAGCTGCATCGCTTCTGGATCGTCGACGCCGACGGCCGGCGCATCGAGCGCCCCGTGCAGCGTGTCGCCGCGCACAGCGGCGCGGCCGATCTCGGGTCGTACCGCTACTACATGCAGAAGGAGATCTTCGAGCAGCCGCAGGCGGTAGCCGATACGCTGCTCGACGTCACGTCGATCATGCCGGAGCTGTTCGGCGACGCCGCGTGGCGCGTGTTCAACGACGTCGACTCGGTGCTGCTGCTCGCTTGCGGCGGCAGCTATCACGCGGCGCTGACCGCGAAGTACTGGATCGAAAGCCTCGCGCGGCTCCCGGTGAGCGTCGAGATCGCCAGCGAGTTCCGCTATCGCGACAGCGTGCCGAATCCGAACACGCTCGTCGTCGCGGTGTCGCAAAGCGGCGAGACGGCCGACGTGCTCGGCGCCGTGCATGTCGCCAAACAGCTCGGCATGCGTCACACGCTCGCGGTCTGCAACGTCGCGACGAGCGCGCTGATGCGCGAATGCGCGCTGCAGTTCGTCACGCGCGCGGGCATCGAGATCGGCGTCGCGTCGACGAAGGCGTTCACCACGCAACTGGTCGCGCTGTTCCTGCTGACGCTCGCGCTCGCGCAAGTGCGCGGCCGGCTCGGCGACGACGACGAGAAGCATCACCTTCGCGCGCTGCGTCACCTGCCGGATGCGATGTCGAAGGTGCTCGCGCTCGAGCCGCAGATCATCGCGTGGTCGGAGCAGCTCGCGCGCCGCGAGAACATGCTGTTCCTCGGGCGCGGGATGCATTACCCGATCGCGCTCGAAGGCGCGCTGAAGATGAAGGAGATTTCGTACATCCACGCCGAGGCGTATCCGGCCGGCGAGCTGAAGCATGGGCCGCTCGCGCTCGTGAGCAACGAGATGCCCGTCATTGCGGTGGCGCCGAACGATGCGCTGCTCGAGAAGCTGCGGTCGAACATGCACGAGGTCAGTGCGCGAAATGGCAGGCTGTTCGTGTTTGCGGATGTCGATTGCGGGCTGTCGCCGGGTGCGGGGATCGATGTGATTCGGCTCAATGAGTACTACGGACCGTTGTCGCCGATTCTGCATACGATCCCGATGCAGTTGCTGGCGTATCACGCGGCGATTGCGCGGGGGACGGATATTGACAAGCCGAGGAATCTGGCGAAATCGGTGACGGTGGAGTAGTGAATTTCCGAAATCGTCAAAGCGATGGCAAAGTGAATTAGAAGTGTTTACGCTAAACGCTTCTAGGCGCTTTCGTGTGACCTTCCACCACTAACGTCTTGTTTTAACAGCGTAATCGCTTCTAATTCCAGGGGGAGATTTCGGCCCATTTTCCAGCAGATTTGCGGAAAACTACCATCTGAATAACACCCGCGAACGGCAGCTTCGGCTGAAATATGCGTCCCAACCGTACGAGTTCGCTCCCGGTTTGCCGTCTCATCTTTCGGCGAGGAGCCACTCGACCGCCCCGGCCGGGTAGTCGTCCGGCCACTCCCTTGCCAGCAATTCCACCGCCTCCCGCATCGCCGCAGCGATTGCTTTCTTCTGTCCGTCGCTTTCGGCGTAGTCGTCCGGCCGCGACCGTCCCGCCGCTCGGCGGGTCACCGCCATAGCTGTTTGTTCCAGTAACCACTGCACACAAACCAAGCGGTCCCGCGCCCGCTGCAGTCGTACGACGCTGGCATCGGCAATTCCAAGGTCGCGCAAAACGATGCCGATATCGGTCTCCACTCTCGGCAATTATGGCGCACCGCACGCCGCAGCACGGCACGTGCTCATACACGTTGCCGCGAACATTCCCACAGCGAGACTATGGCAACTCATCCTACGTAGAATCAGAGCTGCATAAGCTCAACGGGCTGGGCTCGGCCTCGCGCGCAGAATTTTCCGAACGTGCTTTGCCCCAAACATCGCGACGTAGTCTGAATGTCGGCGGCCCCATTTGACAGTTCTATGACAATAACAATTGCCGCGTTTCTCAGGGCAATGCAGGCTTGCTGTAGTTACGCGAGGGCGCGCGCCGCATTGAGCACGACATACGCCCCGTGCATCGGGACGCACATGCGCTGCTCGATGGGCGAGTTGGCGCGCACCGCAGACGGCGCCTTCGTATTTCCGCATGACGCATATGGCCGCGTGGCGCTGAACAGTTTCAGGCTCTCCGCCTAACGAAAACAAATGTGTGATGCGGCGCACTAACCATCGTCGCCCAGAGCTGGCGAACATGCACTTTCCGACCACACTTTTTCTTGTGGCTATTTTGCTGAAGCACACGCGTTTGCTGTGTTATAGCTCTACAGTTAAAGTGGTTTCTGAACTTCTAGATGCGGCGCAGGAAACTGCGTCGGGGGGGCCGCTTCGTGTGCAGCGCTTTCCCTGTATCTGGCGAATGGGCTGCGAACAAGAACCGGTGCAAGGGAGCAGCAAATGAAAAACACGAAGGTGCAATCCCTGCGGTACCAAGTGGAAAAATGGCTCACTCCGACGATGCAGGTCCATGTGACCGCCTTTGGCCGGACCCATCCGGGCAGAGAGCGCTACGTGTGCGTTGAAACCACGCAAGCGGCCGGTTTGCGCGCACTCTTCTTCTTTCGGCACGACGAGGGTTGCTGGCACGTGTTTCCACCCTTGGCCGACACGCCGCTGAGACGCGTGTCTTGCAACGGCACTCGCGGCAGTTAGGCCAGGTGCCCCGCTGCCGGGCGGTCAGGCCGTCGCTTGCCGTGCGGATTGACGTTTGGCGCGGCCACCGGTCGCCGTCTTTTTCCGGGTAGCCGTGCTGCCAGCGGCCTTCCTGCTTGTATGCTTTAGCGTTCCCTCGGCTGGACCGGCAATCTGGAACTTGCTACGGTCCTTCGCGTCCTTAATCCAGGCCGGAGCGCGGCCATGGCCCGTCCACTCGGCGCCGGTCTTCGGGTCGCGATACCTGGGCATGCCCTTCGAGGCTCTCTTTGCCCGGGCATGGCGCCGGCGCCCGAAGACGTCCTCTGCCGTGAGGCCGTATTCCGCGACTTTCGCCCGAACATCGTCAATGACGGACTGAACTTCGACCGCCTTTGCTTCCTCTCCTTGACGGGTTAGGTCTGCCAGTTGTGCCTTCAGCTCGCGATACGTAGCCATTTGGCGGCTCCCGATTTTCGTCAAGGTCTATTTGCATCACAGTGCGGTAATTTATGACCGCAAGGGGCGTCATGCACATGACGGCGACGCCAACCGTGAGGAGTCCAGTTCGTTCAGTGGCAAACATATCCCGAGTCGAATGACTGGCTGATGCTCATGCCAGCACACCGACTTTCAATCGGTCAGGCCACAATCGACCCGAGGTCCGGCGACTCCACCAGCTTTGGCAGCGGCTCGCATTTGCACTGGCACAAATCGTTCTCTAACGCGACCTGCTTGCCCATCACGGTCATCGTTCGAGGAGAGCCATCGCTGATGATGACGCCCTCCGTGGCGTATTGGCTCGAGGATGATGGCATCGACCAGGCGGCCCGCGACCTGGAGGAAGCCTGGTGGAACCAGGCATGGCAACACATGTTCACGTCACCTCCCCGGTTGCGAGCAACGACGCGTGGATGCGTGAGCGTCATCGCGCCGCGATAACCCCGACGGCTGCCTTGTCCTTCGCGACGTGCTTAGGGAGCACATCGCGAAGAACCCTGCTGCTAGCCTAATGCACCGACTTTGGCTAGTGCGTAATGTCTACTTGGTGGAATCTGCTCGAATATGTGAAGCCGTAGGGGTTCGGTAGGGACAGGGCCCCAAAGCTTTGGGTTGACACGTATAGCGATGCGTTGGCAGGGCTTTGGCTGTAATCGTCATGCTCGTGTACCGTAACCGACGAAGTCGACGAAGTCGGATACGTTATCTGGCTGTCTCCTTTGAAATCGTAGGGAATGCCAATCGCCCTTAATGTCATTTGAAAGGTCACATTATCATTCCCGCCAGTATAGTAATTATACAGCTGAATTTGGCCAGACGCGGTAACCGATTTCGGCAGCTGGTTGCCATTTCCGGCATCGGAAGAGAATTGAATCGCAGCACCTTGCCCATAGCCGAATTCGTATACGAATGTGTTAGTGCACGAGTTATAACCATAAATGAATCCGGTGGCAAAAGGGGTAGCCTGCGCTTGGAGATTATTCGTGCCAGTCGCTCCTGCGTGAACCTCCACGTACGCTGAGGTGCAACTGTCCGAAAAGTAGCCGTATGCGCTCCCCTCGGCGCCGCTAAACCAGATATGGTCGGTGGTGGCCGCGTGGGCTAACACCGACACGGCAGCGAACAGGACGACTGCGGCGGTACGGACTGTCGTCCTGAGGGGACGTTGGGGACCAAAAAAACGATGTTTGCTCATTTCATATCTCCAGTGGCGAGCAACAACGCACGGGCGTCGTTACCCCGTGAGCCCCCGGCTACCAAGATGGTGAAAGCAGTGCCAGCCCGGCCAAGATTAAGCGGGGCCTTTCTTTGTCTTAAACAACGTAGATGGGCGACATCGGTGTCGCCGGGGACCGCCAGAGAGAGAGCGAGAGAGGAGCGGCCAAATGTTTTCGTTCTATGGTCGGTTTATTTGGCTTCCCGGCATGATGAGGTGCCAATGCCGGAGTGATGGGCGACGCAAGAACCGTACTAACTTAACCAATGTGCGGCAGATTTTACTTCTAAGCATGCCTAAATTATTTTAGTCACGTGTTGGTGGAAACCCTGCTGCTTCGTAGCGTAGTCCATCTGGAGTCAACCGCAACATCTTTTTCGCCCCCCGGGGCGGGCAATCGTCACAGGCTGACTATCCTTGCGGCCCGCGAGAAACGCGTCGTCGGAAAAGGTGGCGACCACTTGCCACGAATTGACGCTGACACGCGCCGAGTTCGCGCCTCGCTACGGCGTCGTGCTCGCGCTCGTGCTGCTCGGCCCCAGCGTGACAAAAATTGACTGCTATGTGGACGAATTGATGAGTGACAGCGGGCTTCGCACGGTGCGCTGCTATGCCACGTCCATCTCCGGATGGACCGAGAGGCCAGCGAACGCAATGAACCAGCCTCCCTGCTTCATAAGCATGCGAGACAAACGCGTACGTACGCCGGAGAGGGCGCGCTAGGGTGCTATTGATGGGGTATCGAGAGTGGGTGCTGGAAGCAAGTGTCCATAGTTCGCCGATTCGTCTTGATTTACTACACCGCCCCGGGACACACAATTTGGCTCACGAACAATGCGGCTCACGACGAGGTGAGCGATATTAAGTTGTGAATTAATCCTAGGGCAGCAATTGACGGAATTCAACCCACGATGAATATAAATTGGGCGACCACGTATGGCTGAAATCGTTACCGAATACCGATGTCACATCAACGACGCCGAGATTACAAAATCTTTAATACGCAGATTTCAAAGACTCACAGAGTCGGTCGGCGGACAAGTTCACCGGGACGCCTATATCACGCAGGACAGCAAAGCCGGACACATGATTCGTACGGGCGCGGCCAGCCTTTCCGCGCTGATGCAAGCACACACGGCATGGGCACTCTGAGTTCTCCACCAACTGGATAACGGGCGGCGTTCTCAGCCACGGCTGCTTGAATCGTGACGAGTGCCTCGGGCGTCTGCGCGTTCAGGATGACGGCCGTGCGCACCGTACAGTGCTTCAGCAGGTGAAAGGGTGTCTCGGGCAAGGGAATATGCGGAGCAGCGAGGTATCCGCCTGGGCGGTCAGTCGTTCAAAGTCGTCCTGATATCGCAGGACGACATGCTCCCAGCCCGCGTGCTCAAACGCCGTGAATTCGTCTTGGTCCAGGATGGCCTCCGAGATTCTGACACCCGTCACACGACGGTTGCGACCACAAGCCGTCGTTCGACGGCGTTGTCAAGGCACCGACGTACAGACGCAGGCGCGACCGCCTCCTCAAAGGTGCCCGCCCCAAGCCGTCGCGCGAACCTGCGACCTCCTCGGATATTCGCGCCGCGTTCTTTAAATGTTACGGCTCGCTCGTCTCGCCCTCCAAAATCCATTGGCGCTCGCTTTCGGAAAGCCGCTCAATTCGAAGGGTGCCAGCGCCGTGCAGCCCTTTGAATTTACCAGTCCCCGCACTGACTTCCCAGAGACCATTGAAGACAGAGCGCGGCTCACCGCCCTTGCCTGGCACGGTTATTTGTCGGAGTTCTGTCTTGAGATACAGGACGTCGCCGGGACCACGAGTAATCACTAGATAGCCGATTCCTCGCCCGTTCGTGTTCGGGCCCAATGTCACTTCGTGGAATCCCCAGTCCTGCACCGTCGCGCCGCGAAGCCCCCCTCGCTTACGACCTTGCCCGAGCGACGCACCAGCGCGACATAGCGATTGCTGCCATCCACAAATTCCAGCTTTGTGTACTCGTTCGGCAGGCCGGGCTCGCCCTTTTTGATATCAAACCGGAGTTCGGCCGAAAACGGCTTCGCCTGCACTGACGGGTTCGCCGATAACCAATATGCTGCCGCCAGGCCGAACACCACCGCCCACTTTCGAAAATGTCCCATTCCCCCCTCCTCGGAAACGTGTCCGCCTCGTACAAAAGCATGAAGTGTCCCGGCTTCCCAACGGGGGCGCGTGGCAACACGTGCGGAACTTAGGTGTTGGGTTCGGGCGGAGCGGATACGGTGAAGTGTTCGTCTGAATCCAACATCGCGTCGCTCTTTCGCCCACCGCACGCTGGGCGCAACTGAGGCAACCCCGTGCGCAGCCCCTAGCCACATGGCAGAGGGAAAGGTCTATCGCCATCGGCACGGTCGTTGCAGCTGATAGCTGCGACAACCGGAGGTTACCGTCATGAGCATCTTGCTGGGCGTGGCCAAATCAAAACCAACTCGTTATTCACTCGTCGCCGTCGCTGCTATCTCTCTTGCGGCCGTGTGCGGGACCGGCATTGCAGCATTTGCTGGTCTTCTGCCCGCCTCAGATAGCGTAGCCGACGCAGTGACTGCGACACCGTTAATCGACATGCAGGTTGACGCTTCGGTGAACGCGGGTCGCAACCACGGATTGAGCTCCTGCTGCGACGCGCCGCGACATGAGGCACCCTGACGGTTCCTTGCGCGAGCTGCTTGGCCTGCCTGATGCTCCTTCTCGATTCTATTCTTGCGACGCCGCCATCGCGGCGACAACGTGGTCACGCTCGCGTACAGGGTCGAAGTGTGAATCGCGCGGAACACCCGGTTTGTTATCGTCGCGGTAGCACTATTTCAGGAATCTCGCTCGACGCGGCGTAAGCCGGCGGGTGTCCGCACGGGGCAACGGAAATGCATGCCGATTGCCGTCGTCGTAAGCAAAAAGCTCGCACACGGCGAGCTAAAAAAATGGAGGAGACAAGGTAACTTTAGGCAATTATGGCGCACCGCACGCCACGGCACGGCACGGCACGGCAAGTGCAGATACACGGCGCCGCGAACGTTGCCGCAGCGAGCCTGTGGCAAGTCACCCTACGTAGTATCAGAGCTGCATAAGCTCAACAGGCTGGGCTCGACCTCGCGCGCAGAATTTCCCGAACGCGCTTTGTCGCAAAGATTGAGTTTCAACACAACCGATGTTAACTATGAGCGTCGCCAGCATCATGTCGGTGTGAAGACTGTCGCCGGAGTCTCTTCCATTTGTGCGAAGGTGCGCATGAACCGATATGGCTGACCACCAACGACAAACTGATTCCAGCCAGGGCTTGTCTGCTCCAGAATCGCGAGTGCTGTTGCAGCCGCAATTTTTCCGCGTGGCCTAATATCACTCAGCGAATCCGTTACATTGGCGACATATACGGCAAAAGACTGCTCACTGGTTCGCGCAAGAATCACCAGCCCGCCTTCGTCGAGCGACAACTCGAGATACTCTGCAAGAGTCAGCAAGGGCTCGGACTGGTTGTTTACGTTTTCCATATGTTCATGCCCGCATCTGCTGCGTTGCGTTGAGTGCAAGGGCGGCTGCTCCATTGCACGCGGCGTTGCGACATTCCGCTTGCAAGAGATACCTTCCTCGAAGAGTTCCATTCGCCATCGGAAGCAGCGATGCTGGACGTGCTTTCCAAACCGCAGACACCCTGCTCCGACACTTGAGGGTAGTCTACCTCTTGACCTCCGCATCGGTCAGCACCTTGCTAGACTACACCGTCGTGGCCGAATGGAGACGAGATGTGAACGTGTCTCGTCGCCCCGCACAGCCGGCACCGCGCCAATAATGTCACCTTGCACTACGCTCCTCTACCCGAAACAACGATGGACAATCGCCATATAACCCGAATGCCTGATGGGCGCGCTGACTTGCTCTGCTTTCTCGTCGCGACGGCGGCAGCGTCTTACGCACTGACCCAGGAGTGGCGAGTGGACCACGTGGTAGCAAATTGCCGCGCGTGGCTCGCGCGGCATCTGGTGTCTATAGATTGGCTTGAGCGCGTGGAAATCGGACAACTTGCGCTGAAAATCGCCGAAAGTGAGCTCCTGAAAGCAGGCATCGCTGTGCGCCTGTCGAGCGTTCAGGCGCTCTTCACTGACGAAATGGGGCTCAATTACTCCAGCACCATGATTCAGAGAATGCTCAACCTTTGCAGGGAACGCGCTGACTCTCTGTAACCAGGGGGCTACAACAAGGCACGAATGTGCTACTCAGCGCAAATCGAGGCGGACTACAGGACATTCCGGCGTGAATATAAACCGACGGGCCGTATACGCTTCTAATTCCAACACATGCTAAATTGGGCGCGGCGTCATTTCTGTGGCGATTTGACTCCGCCTCATGCCGCCATAATTGTTTACGCGTTGCCTAGGTTCTTGAATTGGCGAGGAAATCGCGACGTCATCCTGGCCGGACCGTTGTGTAAACGGTTCTAATTTCGCTCGGCAGCGACAGCGAAGCCACTCCCCGCAAATTCATGTACGGCTGCGGCACGAACGAAGCCAAAAAAACTGCAACATCGATCCCAGCACGAAAATACCTAGCCACGCGGCGAGTGATCCGCGCACGATTGGGGATTCGGGGCCATTCGCGAGGGGATGGCTAACCGGCAGTCGTGTCAGCGTTTCGTTGATCCCGGGGACCAACAGCAGAAAGAAGCTGAACGTGAATGCGGCCTGGGATAGGTACAGCCGCGCACGCCCCAGGACTTCGATTCGCGGGACGAGTAGTCCGCCCAATGTTGCGAGCAGCGCCAGGATGCCGAGTGCGTGCCCGACATTGAAGCCGCCGGTACTGGACAAACCAAACGATGTGAACACGGACACCACCATCCCTGCCAGGTAAATCCTGGCGGACCGGGTAGTGCTATCGATCTTTTGATATCGGGCGAAGCTATAGAGACCTGCGGCGACCGTCACCAAGCTGACAATGGTGTGACCCGCGCCCAAAGTGGAAATGGGATGAGGCATAGGACGATGACTCCTTCTGAAGGTGTGGCCCCGGATCGCCGTGGCGCTGACGACACGGGAGAACGCAAGGGGTCGATCAATACGCACAACGTAACCAACTAGTTGGTCGATTTATTCGTGTAGGCCATGCCTGTGTCGCCATTCAGGCGCAAGGCGGGTGTCTCGCCGGACTGGCGCAAATCTCGCGGCTCATCAACGTGGCATGCGTCCGCTTCAAGCTTGCAGGGAATACCAGGCGACGTCGTTGTCGTCCACCACACACTTCACAACGCGCCTGGCAATGAGGTAGTTCATACAGGCCACCGCTTCGCCGGTCGCAAGACTCAGTTGCTGCGCATCCTGTTCCCCGATGGGACGGCCGAACAGCGGGGCAAACGCGTCGACGATCCGTTGGGGCCCGTTCGCCAACGATTGGCGCAGTCGATCCAGGGCGCGGTCCTGACCGGATTTGAGCGAGGCCAGGCGTTCATGCAAACCGTAGAAGGGCTCGTTGTGAGAAGGAAGCACAAGCACATCATTGGGCACGCCGTTCATCAGCTTGCCGAGCGACTCGTACCACTCCTGCAGCGGGTTGGCTTGCGGCTCGCTGGCGAACACCGACACATTCGACGAAATCTTCGGTAGCACCGGGTCGCCGGAGATCAGCAGATTCAGATCGGGGCAGTACAGGCAGACATGCTCGGGCGAGTGGCCACCGGTTGTGATGATCCGCCAGTCGTGCTCACCCAGCCGAACCTGGTGGCCGTCCTGCAGTCGCTGATAGCTGTCGGGCAGCGCGTGAATATGCTTGCCGAAGCTGCCGAAGCGGCTGCGATAGCCCTCGATGGCGGACTCTGACCACACCCCGCGCGCCGATGAAACAGCACCCCGTCGCGAGGGGCCTCGCGGTTCGTATCGGCATGCAGGACCCGGCAGGACAGGTATTCAACGCGGCTCATGTGCAGCGGTGCGCCGGTGCGACGCGTGAACCAGCCGGCCAGGCCGATATGATCCGGATGCATGTGCGTGGCGTACACCCCTTGGAGCGGCCGTGCCAGTGGCCCCTGCACCATTAACGCCAACCAGTCGCCCACGGTGTCAGGGGAGTTCAGGCCGGTGTCCACCAGCACCCAGCCATCGGGGGTGTCTATCGCCCATACGTTGATGTGATCGAGCTTGAACGGCATGGACAGCCGGATCCAGCGCACACCGGTGGCAACCTCGACTGTGTGGCGCGGCAAAGGAGGGTCGAATGGGTACAGAAGTGCCATGGCGTCGATCGAGGGAGTCAAATTCCCATGAGTCCACCCGTCCGGAGTGTGGCTTGACCACTCACGTAGCCGGACTCACGAGTTCAGAGCAGAGAGACCGCACCAACGCTGTTCGGCGCGCCCGGTGCGTCCCCAGGGGATCGTCATGCAAGGTATCAAGAGGGCGTCATGCAACTTGGTTCGATACTAGGCAGAAAGTCGTGCGCACACTGGTCCGTGGAGCCAATTCGCCGGTCCGCGCAGCATCCGGGATTTCCCTCTGGACGGCGCTGCGGCGCACGCCTAAGATTGCCCGCAGCATGCATGGCCCTCCTTTTTTGCCTTCCTCCGTCGTCGCCCCCGATCAGCCGAGCGTCATCGCCGGCTACGCGCTGGCGATTGCGCGCGCGCTCGAGCACAAGGGCGTGGACGCGCGCCGTGTGCTGTGTGCGGTCGGGCTCACGGAAGCCGTCAGCAACGACCCTTTGCAGCGCCTTTCGTCGGGCCAGGTCACCGCGCTCTACCGAGCCTGCGTCGAGGTCACACACGACCCGTACTTCGGCCTGACCGTCGGGCGCTTCATCCACGTGTCGAACATCCACGCGGTCGGCTATGCGCTGATGGCCAGTCGCACCCTGCTGGACTTTTGCCTGCGGCTGGAGCGCTACTTCGCGATCGTCTCGCAGTCGGCTGCAGTGCGTGTCGAGCGCAACGCGCAGGAGGTTGCGCTGCGCTTTGGCCATCAGACGAACCTGTGCGGCGAGACCGAAGACGCCTTCAGCGCGTTTCTGCTGCGCTTCATGCGCCTGTTGTACCGGCAGGATTTTTCGCCGCTGCACGTGGAACTGCACCACGCGTGCCCGAGCGAGGGGCCGAAGCCGTACGCCCAGGCCTTCGGCGTGGCACCGACTTTTGGTCATGACGAATCCGCGCTCATCTTCACGGCTGCGGCGATGGAAGATCCGTTGTCGGGCGCCTGCGCCGAGCTCGCTCAGTACAACGACAAGATCGCCGCCGAATACCTTGCCAGGCTGGACCACGCGGACGTGACCGCGCGCGTGCGCGCACGGATCATCAAGATGCTGCCCGCGGGCGACTGCACGCGCCGCAAGCTCGCACAGGAGATGTGCATGAGTCAGGCGACGCTGCAACTGAAGCTCGCGCAGCGCGGCACGAGCTTCCAGGACCTGCTCGGCGAGACGCGCCGCGAGCTGGCGCTGGGCTACCTCGCGCAGCGCAGCCTGTCGGTGACCGAAATCACCTTCCTGCTCGGCTTCACGGACACGAGCAATTTCGCGCGCGCCTTCAAGCGCTGGACGGGCACGTCGCCAACGCTCTACCGGGCGAAGCTGCTACGGGGCGGCGCGGCGGATTAGCGAGTACGCGCCATCCAGTCGAGCACGCGCGCGGCGCCGCACGGCGGCCTCGGCAGCGCGAGCAAATCTGCGGATAAATCGACACTGATGGAAACCTTGCGGGACGACCTGTCCGGCAATGCTTCAGAACTGCCTTCCCCGAATGAAAGAACTCCGCGTCCTGGACCTTGCCGGTCAGGACTTGG
Organism: Burkholderia sp. PU8-34; assembly: GCF_053427725.1. Taxonomy (NCBI): domain Bacteria; kingdom Pseudomonadati; phylum Pseudomonadota; class Betaproteobacteria; order Burkholderiales; family Burkholderiaceae; genus Burkholderia; species Burkholderia sp. PU8-34. The sequence continues at coordinate 50,433 of NZ_JBSAXC010000019.1, read as the reverse complement.
AGCGCGTCCGGTGTGGAGTTGAAGAATTCCCATCGACATGGGAATGACGAGGGGTGCGTATGCTTTGCACGACACCCCGTGGCCCGCAGAGGTGACCGCATCCGACGAGTGCGGCCATTCGAGACACAAAGCGCTAACGACAACCAAGCCGAGACAGGCTCGCTGTACCGGCTACCAGCCCATTGCCGCGGCTATTGGCGAATGTTCGTTGCGCCACCGGCCCCCGCGGCCTGCGCGCGTCGCTCCGCCACGATCCGGGCAGCGCGCAGCGCATTTTCGGGATAATTGATCCAGTCGTTCGGATCATAGCCGGCAGCCAGCCAGGCGCGCAGATCCGCCATGACCTCGGCACGCGTCTTCGGGGTCGATTGATCATAGGGATGCGACGCTACCTCCGCGAAAGCGGAGGCTGCACAGGTTGCACCAAGAAGCACACCCAGACCGATGCGAGAGATTTGGTTCATGACAGGGCCCTCCTTTAACAAGGCGGCCCTTTCATTCTAGGCGGCATCGTGCCGCCCATCCCCCTCATTCAGCAAGCGCCCAATCGAAGTTCATCACGTGAATCTGTTCCACGCCACGATGTACCCATTCGTCGAACATGGCGATGACGAAGTCGCTAGAAAGTGTGACGGATGCCCAGCATGGCCGCTGTCGTGCTCATGCCCGGCGCCACGGGCTGGCCAAACGTTATTGGCTGGGTCATCGTTCCCCGGTTGTTCACGTGCCCCACCTGGCCGTAGACGAGCGTCGCCTTCGACAGGTAGTACTCCGCGCCGACTGCAACTTCGGTCGACTTGTTGGTCGAGTTGTTGCGGTCCTTCAGGTAGTACACGCCACTGGTCACCTTGAAGGCAGGTGAGAACTGGTAGCCGAGGCCGGCCGAATACAGGTCGAGGTTGACCAGGTCGGAATGCGCCGGATTCCTGCCGTTCGAATACGATGCGGAAACCGAGAATGCGTGGTACGTGTATAGGGCGCCCACGTAGATGAGGCGGTTATTGGCAAGTCCGGTTGGCACCGTCATCGGGCCGGGATTCGTATCGTGGCCAATGTAGTAGCCAGCCGCAAGACGAAGGCCATAGTTCGAATATTTCAGTACGGCGGACTCTCGCGTACCTCCCTGGAAGCTGCCCGGCACACCTCCGGGGGCATACTCGAGTGCCGCGGACAGGCCGGCGAACTTCGGCGATTCATAGACAATCGCATTGCTGTCGTACAACGCGCCGATTGGCGCATTGGTGCTGATGCCCTGCCAGCCGGCAGCCTGGTTCATGCCGAGCCACGCAGTCAGCGTGCTGCCGAAATAGTGAGCCCCCCGTACGTCTGTCTCGGCCATGGCATAGGCAATCGGCACGATCTGTCGACCGAAGTTTAGTGTACCGAACGGTCCCGACACGCCTACGGTCGCGATCTGGTTGAACTGTGCCACCGCGCCCGGCGTATCGGCCAGGTTGAACTTGCCGGTGCCGCTGTCGAACTCACCTTGCAGTTTGAAATTGACGTGATACCCGCCACCGATGTCCTCTGATCCCTTGAGTCCCCAGGCGCTCGCATAGATGCCGCCATCCTTGTAGCGATAGACCTTGCCAAGGTTCCGCGCCGTCGGGCTCAACGTGGCCGCCGACGTGCTTTGATACAACATCCCGGAATCGATGACACCATACAGCGTCACTGAAGACTGTGCGTGTACTGCACTACCTGTTGCCGCCAGAACGGCCGCAGCGATCCATTTCAATTTCATTCCGTCTCCGGTTTTTTGCTTTAAAGCGGCCTGTTGCGACCGCAGTACGTACTGAACACGTCGGATGTTTCGCCTCAACGCCAACTGCGCTTGTCGAAGGCTTCCTAGTCGCGTTTTGCTACTAGCTAGCTGTCTCCGCCGCCAGAACAACAAGCCATGCGGCGACGGCAGCGCCATGCAGTTCGTGCAAATTCATGTTCCATCCTTCAAGGTGGGCATGCGTACGCAGCGGTTGGTGCATGCCGCCAATGCAATGCAGTCCGTTGGACAAAACACTATTCCTGCGCGGCAGCAGTCGCCGGTCATTTGCGATCAACATTCGGTCTTCCGGATGGAACGAGCCCGGACGCGAAAAAATCTGTCGCGGACAAGCGCACCGGTCGAGAAAAGACGCGAGCAAAAAAGGCCGAGGAGTATGGGTTTCTGACCGGGTGGCCCTGGCGGGTCAACTTCGACGCCAGAACCCGCAAGCTCTTGCACCCTCGCGCCTGCTTCCCCCGATGTGCGAGCTTTTTACGAACCGCCAAACGGCTTTTGCACGCTCAGCTTGTTGGTCACGGAGGTCACCCCCGGAACCCCCTTCGCGATCTCCGCAACCTCATTGATCTGCGAAGCGTCGGTGACTGTGCCGTTCAGCGTCACCGCGCCGCCTCTTGCGACGATGCTGATATTGCCGGCGCTGATCTTCTTGTGCTTGCCGATGGCGGCATACACCTGCCGGCGCAGCGCGCGATTGGCTTTTCTTGCGCTGACGGGAGCCGCCGCGCTTTCCGCAGCGGATGCAGCCGGCATACCGGCAGGTGCACTGGCCGTCTGGCCCGGCTGCGACCATGCGTTGCTGGACGCGGCCAGAATCAATGTGGCAATCGCCAACGCACGTGCCTGAATACTTTTCATCGAGTGCTCCGGTTGTTATGAACGACGAGATCAGAAGATGTGGCGGATGCCGGCAATTAGAGGTTCTTGTCGACGGCGGATGGCATGGCCATGAGTCGACTCCTGCCTGCATCTCAAATGGAACTGTCTAGCTGACCTTGCGCTGCATGTTTTGCCAGTACTTTTCCTTGACCGCGCGCCGCAACACCTTGCCGACCACCGAGGTTGGCAATTGTTCGACAAACACAATCGACTTCGGCGCCTTGTAGCTCCCGAGCTTTTCCTTGACGTGCGCGATAAGTTCGGCGGCGTCGACCGAGGCGTCGGGGCGCAGCATCACTTCCGCGTGCACGGCCTCGCCCCACTCAGGATGGGGAATGCCGACCACAGCGGACATCATGACGGCCGGATGGGAGGCCAGCGCCGCTTCGACTTCGATCGCATAGACGTTGAAGCCGCCGCTGATGATCATGTCTTTCAAGCGGTCGACGATGTGCAGGTAGCCGCCCTCGTCGATGTAGCCGAGGTCGCCCGACTTCCAGGCCCCGTCGGCAAACTCGGCGGCCGTGGTTGCGGAATTGTTGTAATACCCCTTGATGACGGCTCGGCTGCGGATGCGGATTTCGCCGGGTTGGCCGGTTGGCAGCGGTTTGCCCTGCTCATCGGTCACATAAACTTCGACGCCCGGCGTCGGCCGGCCGGCCGAAGACAGATGTTCGCTGCCGCCCTCGGTCTCCTGCCCGATCTCGTGCTCGGCCTTGTCGAGCGTCGACACGAACATCGGGACTTCAGTGGCGGCGTAGACTTGCGCGAAGATGGGGCCGAAGCACGCGATCAGTTCTTCGAGCTTGGCGGGACTCATCGGTGCGGCGCCGTAGATCAGGGTGTTCAGCGAGGAGAAATCGCGTGGGTTGGCGCGCTGCAATTCGAGCAGACGGTACAGCACGGTCGGCACCAGGAACGAATGTGTCACGCGCTGCTGTTCGACCGTTTGCCGCCATTGCTCGAGATCGAGCTGATTGAGCGTCAAATTGGCGCCGCCGGCATAGAAAGTCGGCACGAAACCGACCAGCGTGCCATGCGAGAGTGGCGCCACGTGCAACATGCGTGTGCGGTCGTTGAAGCCGAAATCCGGATTGCCGAAGCCGCCGTCGCGGCAAGCCATCAGATTGTCGATCGAGTACATCGCGCATTTTCCCTGGCCAGTCGTGCCGCCGGTGAAGCGCAACATGAAGATGTGCTCGTCGTCGTCAAGCTCCACGTCGGCGTCGAGTTCGGAGGCGGCGTCGACCAGGCTCCAGAACGCGTGCACGCCGGGGCGCGTGGCCTGTTCCGGTGTCGGATCGTCCATGACGACGATCTCGCAACCGGCTGCGCGCAGCATGGCGTAGTAGCCGTCGAGCAGCCTCGTTTCAATAAAGACGACCTTCGGCCTGACCAGTTCGATCTGGCGCGCATGCTCTTCCGGCGCGTCGCGCAGGTTGGTCATGACCACCGTGCCTTCCTGCTTGAGGACGGTCGGCAGCATGAGCAGGCTCAGGTTGTCGTTTTCCAGGATAAGCAGGAACTTGTCGCCTTTGCCGATCCCGAGCGCATTGCGCAGCGCATCGGCGATGCGGTTGGTCAACAGGTGGTATTCGCGGTAGCTGTAACCGCGGCCGCGCTCCACATTGACGATCGCTTGCCGGTCGCGAAAGCGCAGCGTCATCAGGCGCATGATGCGGCAAAAGTTCATCTTCACGGATGTGTCTCCTTTGTGCTTTTGCCCTCCCTCTTCTTTGGAGGAAGGGCGGCCCTGTCGCCGGTGCAGCGCGTTCAGCGCGCGCGCAGGCGTGACGCAGCGTCCAGGCGGATCGTGTGCGCGTTGAGGTAGGCGTTTTCGATGATGAAAGCGCAGCAGTGCGCGAACTCGCGTATGTCGCCGAGGCGCCTCGGCGCTTCGATCTGCGTCTTCAATGCAGCGACGATCTTTTCGTCGAGCGTCTGCACCATCGGCGTCAGGAACAGGCCGGGCGCAATGGCGTTGACACGGATGCCGACGTCACCGAGTTCCCGCGCCGCCGGCATGTTCATCCCGAGCAGCGCCGCCTTGGAGGCGGCATAGGCGACTTGACCGATCTGCGCCTCGTACGCGGCACCCGACGAGATGTTGATGACCACGCCGCGCTCCTCGCCGGCTTCCGGTTCGTTCCTGACCATCTGCTCGGCGCATTTCGACATGACGTTGAACACGCCGTTGACGTTGACCGCCGTCACCTGCGCGAACTTGGCCAGCGGCGTGGCCTTGCCTTCCTTGCCCAGCACCTTGCACGGTGTGGGCAGCGCCGCGCAATTGATGCAGACGTGAACCGTGCCGAAGCGGGCAGTCACGGCGGCCACCGCGTTCTGCACCGATTCCTCGCTGGCGACGTCGGTTTGCACGAACATCGCGTGTTCGGCGCCGACCTCCTCGACTGCCTTGGCGCCGGCCTCGGCGTTCAGATCGAAGATGGCGACGCGCGCGCCTTTTTCCTGTACCAGATAGCGCGCCGTGGCGAGTCCGAGGCCCGAAGCGCCGCCGGTAATGACGATGACTTTTCCTTCAATGCGCATGATGTGTCCTGTGGATAGGGTTTAGAGGCTGCTGAGAAATTGCCGTGACGTCGCAGTGGCGCCTTGCCGTACTACCCGCACGGGTTTCATCGCCACACCTGGTCACGCTGAATTCGCGTCAGCCCGTTAGAACGCCGGCACGCCGGTCAAGGCGCGGCCGATAATGAGTTGCTGGATCTGGGTCGTGCCTTCCGGAATCGGCGCGATGATCGCCTCGCGCGCGAGCTTCTCGACGAGGAATTCGGTCGTGACGCCGTTGCCCCCATGGATCTGCACGGCCTCGCGGGCGATTTTCACGGCTGCTTCGCAGGCGAAATACTTGGCCATCGCCGCTTCCATCTCGGCCGGCACGCCGGCTTCGATCATCGACGCTGCGCGGTAGGTCAAGAGGCGCGCAGCGTCCACTTTGGTCGCCATCTCGGCCAGCATCGCCGCGATCAACTGGTGACCCGCGATGACCTTGCCGTGCTGACGGCGCTCCTTTGCATAACGAATCGCTTCTTCAAGCGCGCGGCGAGCGATGCCCAGTCCCTGGGCGGCGACGAATACGCGCGACCTTTCGAACAGCGACAGCGTATTGCGCAGCCCCTCGCCTTCGTTGCCGATCATGTTGGAGGCCGGCACGCGCACATCAGTCAGGAAGATCTGCGCGGTGGACTGGCTGTTGAAGCCGATCTTATGGATGCCGCGAACTTCGTACGGGTGTTCCTTGCGGTCGAGCAGAAAATGGGTCAGCCCCTTGCGTGGGTCGTCACTGGTTCGGCAGGTGCAGATCAGGAAGTCCGAGTACTCGCCATTGCTGATCCAGGTCTTTTCGCCGTTGATGATGAAATGGTCGCCGTCGCGGCGCGCGCGCGTCCTGATCTCCAGCACGTTGGAGCCGACATCGGGTTCGGAAATGCCCATCGAGACGAAACTGTCTCCGCTCAACAGGCCGGGCAGATAGCGTTCACGCAAATGCGGGGGCGCGACCTTCTCGAGCAGCACGACGCCAAACGAGTTGATCAGCACCGGCACCGACAGGTCGGCCGAGGTGGTAGCCACTTCCTCGAACAGCATCAGCGACGTCAGCCAATCGAGGCCCATGCCGCCGTTGGCTTCGCTCGCGATGCCCGACACCAGCCCGAATTCCGTCAGCCGGCGCATGATGTCGGCCATCTTGTCGCGTGGCACGAACTTGTCGCGGTATTGCTTGCTGAAGATCGGATCGATCTCGGCGTCGAGGAAGCGCTTCAGTCCATCGACGGCAGCCTGCTGCTCTTCAGTGCGGAATACGTGTCCCATAGCGGACTCCTTATTGTTTCGCCAGAATGTTGACGCCGACCACGGCCTCTTCGATGCCGTACAGGCCGCCGCCGTTTTCCTGGATTGCGATGCGTGCGTCTCGAACCTGACGCTGTCCTGCTTCGCCGCGCAACTGCGTCACCAGTTCGTGAATCTGGCCGAGACCGGTAGCGCCAATCGGATGGCCCTTCGATTCGAGGCCGCCGGACGGGTTGATCGGGATGCGTCCGCCGACCGTAAAGTCGCCGCGCTCGGCCGCGGGGCCGCCTTCGCCGAACGGCACCAGCATCAGCGATTCGGCGTTGAGGATCTCTCCGATCGCCGACGCATCGTGCACTTCGGCAACGTCAACGTCCTGAGGCGCGACGCCGGCCTGTTCGTAGGCCTTCTTCGCCGCGAGGTGCGCGATGATCTTTTGCGGCTCGTCGACACTGCGCGTCGTACCGGTCTGAATGACGCTGGCCAGCACGCGCACTGCGCGGCCAGCCTCGCCCTGCAGGCGCTTCAGGCCGGCGGCGGTGCACAGCACGGCGGCGGCGGCGCCGTCGCTGATCGGCGAGCACATGGTCGTCGTCAGCGGGTAGGTGATCGGCGGCGAAGCCAGCACCTGCTCGATCGTCATTGGCTGCTGGAATTGCGCCAGTGGGTTATGCACCGAGTGCTGGTGGTTCTTGGCCGCGACTGCAGCGATCTGATGCTGCGTGGTGCCATAGCGCTTCATATGGTTGCGAGCGATGGCCGCATAGACATCCATGAACACGCTGTACGGACGGTCGGACATGGTGCCGGGCGGAGGCTCGACGCCTTCGCCCAATGCCAGCAGCGTCTTCTTGTTTTCCTCGACAGTCGAGACGTCCCAGCCGCCGTCGAACGCAGCAAACATCTTGGCCTTGTCGGCGATGTTCATCTTTTCCGCGCCGACGGCCAGCGCCACGTCGCAGGTCCCGGCCCGCAGCGCCTGCACCGCCAGGTTGAATGCCGACGATCCGGAGGCACAGGCGTTTTCGACGGTGAACACCGGAATGCCTGTAATGCCGATGCGGCGCATGGCGATCGGCCCAGGAATCGCGGTCTGCCCCTGGAACTGACCATTGGTCAGCGTCGCATAGAATGCCGAGCCGATGTCGGCTGCTTCTGCGCCGGCATCTTTCAACGCCAGCGTGACGGCCTCGCCGACCATGTCGTATACGCTGCGCTCCAGCAAGCGGCCGAACGGCGTCATGCCGACACCGGCAACATAGATATCGTTCATGTAATTCCCGAAAGAGGAATGAAAAATGCGGTATGAAGAAATCGGGGCGGCTTAACGGCCCTGGAATCGCGGCGCGCGCTTTTCGGCGAATGCCTGCAAGCCCTCCTGCAGGTCGAAGCTGCGCAGATGGCGGCGCAACATGACCTGCTCATGCAGCAAGGCGTCGTCCCGCCCCTTGTCGGCGGAGGTGCGCGCGACTTCCTTCATGCGCCGCAACACGACAGGGCTCTTTCCGGCAATCTGGCCGGCCAGCTTCATCGCTGCGTCGGCCAGTTCGGCGTCGGGATGCACTTCAGATACGAAACCGTAAGCCCTCATCTCAGCCGCCGAAAGCGTCTTGCCGGTCAACAGCAGATACATGGCGATGTTCTGAGGAATCAGGCGCGGCAAAACCGCTGCGCCGCCGGCGCCGGGATAGACGCCAAAGTTGGCATGGGCGTCCCCGATGGCAGCACTTTCAGCAGCGATGACGATGTCGGCGCACATGGCCAGCTCCAGGCCCCCGGCCATGGTTACGCCGTTGAGTGCGGCGATCACCGGTTTGGGGAAATTGCGCAGGCGCGCAAGCGTTGCGCTGGCACGATCGAGGAAATCTGCTTCGCCGGCCTCTGCCTTCTGACTTGCCAGCACCTCCTTCAAGTCCGCGCCGGCGCAGAATGCGGGGCCAGCGCCGGTCAAGACCAGCACGCGACTGTCATCGGCGGCGGCGATCTGCGCCAGCCGGCGGTCCAGCTCGTCCAGCAGCGCAATATTCATCGCATTCATCGCCTTGGGGCGATTCAGCGTCAAGCGCGCGACCGCGCCAGTTGTTTCAAACAGCAATGCTTCTTCGGTCATGACGTCTCCGGGTTATCTGGGAATGTTGTCGTGGCGGAGAGGCGCAGACCTGTCCGCGATAGGAAGCGATCATAGGCAGGGGGAAACAACCGCGCGGCTCTTTGGAGCGAAAAGTGCATTCCGCAAAGCGATCCGCGGTGATCATTCGTGGAACGTGCCGGTGACCAGTGACTGTGGAGGGATGGTCATCGTTCCAGCACGGACGAATGGCGGCCGCGGGGAGCGTGCCTTGACCGGTTCAGCGGCGGTGTAGAATCGACAGCACCACCGCCTGTCGACACCGCCGCGCCTTGAAATCCGTCCGCCAACCCGCCCTCGTCACAACGCAGGAAGCGACGACCATCGGGGGATACTGCACGGCAATCGCCAAGACCCTGGAAGCCAGCGGAATGGACAGCGAGCGCATTTTTCGCTCCGTCGGCGTGCAACCCCACCTGGTGAACGGCCCTATGGTCCGGCTGCCTGTCGCCACCCTGACCCGGCTATACCGAGCCTGCGTGGAGGCCACCAACAATCCGTATTTCGGCCTGTCGGTCGCCCGGCACATCCATATCTCCAATTTGCATGCGCTCGGCTACGCGCTCGCCGCCAGCAGCACGCTGCTCGACTTCTGTCGCCGGCTGGAGCGGCACTTCCGGCTGGTGTCGCAGGCGGCGACCGTTCGTGTCATTGAAGAAGGCGACACAATCGCCTTGCGCGCCACCGATTTCAAGATCGAGGTCTGCGGCGAAACTGAAGACGCATTCGTCGGTTTCCTGGTGCAAACGATGCGCATGTTGTACAAACCGGGGTTCAACCCGCTGTCCGTGGAATTCCATCGTTCAATGCCGCGTGAAGGCGACGAGCCATACCGCGCGCTGATGCGCGCACCGGTCAGTTTTTCGAATCAGGCCACGACGCTGACTTTCGACAGGCATGAGTTGATGCAGCCGCTCGGCGGGGCCTGCCCGGAATTGGCGCAAGTCAACGACAATATCGCGAATCAATATCTTGCACGGCTGGACAAGAGCGACGTGGTGACCGGCGTCACGCAGAAAATCATCGAATTGCTGCCCTCCGGCGACTGCAGCAGGGAGAAGGTAGCCGAAGCGTTATGCGTGAGCCCGGCTACTTTGCAGGTGCGGTTGGCGCAGCGCGGCACCCATTTCCTGCAGATCATGGACGACACGCGCCGGGAACTGGCTTGCAATTACATCCAGCAGCGAACAGGCTCCGTAACCGAAATCGCTTTCTTGCTCGGATTCACCAGCACCAGCAATTTCGCCCGCGCATTCAAGCGATGGACCGGCATATCACCTACGCAATTCCGGGATGATCCACCTGAGTCGGAGGTTTTGTCGCAGTAACACCGATCAAGGGTTCTGTCGCCGGAGAAGCGTCCCTGGAAACGCAATCATTTCCTGTGGACATTTTGCTGGTTTCCAATAGATTCTTTTACGGAGGCCTGGAAAGTTCTGCTTACGGGGCTCCTTCCGTCAACTCAATCCCGCTATCATGTGCGCAACACAACCAGAGGAGGAGCATATGGCCACTTACAAGGAACTGAAAGCTCAAGTGGAAGCATTGACGGAGAAAGCCGAAGCCGCCCGCGTAGCCGAATTCCAAGCCATCGTCGACGACATTCGCGCAAAGGTCGCAGAATACGGCATTACCGAGAAGGACATCTTCGGCGCGCGCCGCGGCCAGTCGGCGAAACAAGCGAAGGCGCCTGCCGAGGCGAAGTATCGCGATCCCAAGACCGGCGCGACCTGGTCGGGCCGAGGTCGTGCGCCTGCGTGGATCAAGGATGCCAAGAACCGTAATCGATTCCTGATTCAGGAGTAACGTTCGGCCGGCCGCGAAAACTAGCAACGATTTGCGTGCGCTTCACGGCATACTGATGCCAGCGAACCCGTGCGTGGGGCTCATCCGACGAAGGAGGTTGTCAGCTCCGCGTCATAGGGTGGCCCTTTGTCACCAGAGGGAAGACGACCTCGACTGACGACCGCGCAAGGCGTTTATTTCCATTGTCAAAGAGGGAGAAGATATGAAAAAGCCGTTGCTTGCAGTCGGTATCCTGGCAATTTTCGCGTCGGCAACACATGCTGCCGGGACCGTCGAAACTCTGCCGTCGGGCATCAAAGTGGAAATCACGCAGCAGGGAACCGGCCCACACCCAACCGCGACCGACGTGGTCAAGGTCCGCTATCGAGGCACGCTTTCCGACGGAACGGAATTCGACAACTCCGCCAAGCACGGTGACGTCGCCACGTTCCCGCTCAATCGAGTCATTCCGTGCTGGACCCAAGGCGTGCAAAAGCTGAGCGTCGGCGGAAAGGCCAAACTCACTTGCCCGCCGGATACGGCATACGGCAATCGCGCCATCGGCCCGATTCCACCGAACAGCACGCTGAACTTCGAGGTGGAACTGGTCGATATCGTCAAGTAGGGCTGCCCCCTCCGAATACTCAACGATTCGATGGTGAATTTTCGGGAACGCACTCGTGCCCACGAGCGCGTCCCTGCATCTGCCGCACCTGATTTCACGGACAGCTTCACCTCACGCACAAGGCGGTGACCAGGGCCTCTTCCAGGGGCCTTGCTACCATCCTCCGATGCGCCCAAAGGTGCGTATCGAGAATGAATCGGTTTGTTACAGCACATTACCGCGCATTACCGCGCGATGCGGCGAGCCGTCTCGATGCAGAGGCCTGCCCCGGGCTTACGCAACCCGTCAGGACCGCGACTGCATGGGCTCTTTGCTTTCAGCCGCCATGCATGCCTTCGCATAGCGCGTCGCTTGAGCGCACAGCGGACGGCCTGCGCAAAGGCTCTGCATGCGCGATGTGCCGCTGAACTGCCGCCACGTATCGGGGATGCAACGTTTTTTGCCCGCTTTTATGCGGCGCGCCCTGCCCAAAGCAAGCGTGCGCGAGGCCACTGAAGCTGCCACACGTCTCGGCACGGTCTTCGCATGCTCTGACATGCTGTCCATGCGCCGGGGGACGTCGTTCGTCCTCCGCGTGCACGCGCGCTATTCCGACAGCCACGTGACCTATACATGTTCGCGCTTCGTCCCGGCTTCGGGTGCGTGAACCGACGGACTGCTCACACGAAAGAACTTCAAACCCCAGTCCATCATTTCGCCGGTTTTCGGTTGTACGGGGTCACCTCAATGCCATCGACCTATGAGGCACGGCGGTTCGTTTCTGTTCGACGCCGAGGGCCTCGACTTCTGCGAAGGAGCGTTGTTGCAGGCAACCGGGATGCATGGCTTTGATCGCAACGACTCGTCTGGCTCGGCAAATTCATTTCGTCAATTTGCGAACAACGGGTCCAACACGCAGTTGGCACACCACGCTGACAACGCGGTGATTTGATTGACGCGTGTCGCGTTGCTGTCCCAAACCAGGAGAGTCTGATGAGAAATTATCGGAGTGCATTGCGCGTCATCCTGCTGTCCGCCGCGCTAGGCGTCGGCGCGTTGACATTGGGTCATTCGGCAAGCGCGCAGGAGTTGTTCATTAGTGATGGACTGAACAATTCCGTCAAGCAGTTCAACGCGTCGAGCGCGACCTATCTTGGCGCCTTCATCGCATCCGGCGCTGACGGGTTAAGCGGGCCGAGGGGAATGATTTTTACCGATGGACAGCTCGTGGTCGTCAACCAGAATCTGCAAAATCCGATCAGCAAAAAGAACCTGCCCGGCGAGATTCTGCGCTTTGACGCCGCGACCGGTACATTCCTCGGCAAACTTGTCGCCTCGAGCGACATGAACGCGCCCTTCGCACCACGCGGCATCGTGCGCGGCGGGCCGGACAACTTCTTCTATGTAGCCGATGACGGTACCAGCGATGACAATTGCGTCAACCAGGGCGATGTGAAGACCTATGACGAGAACGGCGCCTTTCGCGGCAATCTCTACAGGGCAACGTTCGACGCAGCGTTTTACCCGCGTGGCATAGTTTTCGGACCCGACGGTCTGCTGTATGTCTCTGCAAGAGGCTGCCCGCTCTCGAAAGACCCGAGCGTCCCACTCCTTGGCTACGTCTTGCGTTTTGACCCAAGCACCAAAGCATTCATTGACGTGTTCGCATCCGACAAGACCGTCCCCCACCTGCATCGCCCTGAGGGCTTGGTCTTCGACAGCGCAGGCAACCTGTGGGTCACGAGCTTCCGTGCCAGCGCAGGCGACAGTGACAGAATTCTCAAGCTCAACGGCAAGACTGGCGCCGTTCTAGATGAACTCGCGCTGGACGTACCCGGCGGACCCAGAGCCTATGCGCAAGCAATCATCTTCGGGCCGGATGGCAATCTGTTCATTCCCATCACCGGCGGCGACCCCACGAATTCAACGACGGCTGGTCAGGTACTGCGTTACAACACCACGACAAAAGCACTGCCCGTGATCGTTCCTGCGAATTCGGCTGGCGGTCCGCTGCAGCAACCGTGGTACCCAATCTTCAGGAACAGCGATCCCGCGACGCTCAACTACAAGGAAAACTGAAGACTGCGCTCGGACAGCTCGGGTTGGGCCTGGCAACTCAACGGGCCCAACGTTGCCTGTGTCGAAGCTTTTCAGACCAAGGAGGTGTGTCATGAGAATTCCAACTGGCAAGACAGTGCATATAGGGTCGACGATTACGCTGCTCGTCTGTTTGACGCTGCTCGCCGCATCGACGGGTCGGGCGCAGCAAACAGGGCAGTCGATGAAACAGCAACTCGTCGGAACCTGGACATTCGTCTCCGCGAACGAGACGCGAAAAGACGGGACCAAAGTAAACCGCTGGGGCGCAAACCCCAAGGGCAGCCTGATGTTCGATGCCAACGGCCGCTATATCTTCGTCATTGCGCGGTCGGACATTCCCAGGTTCGTGGTCAATTCCGCTATCGAAGGCACCGCGGAGGAAAACAAAGCCGTAGTACAGGGAATGCTTGTCTATTTCGGCACGTATTCCGTGAACGAAGCCGACAAGACGCTCATTACGCATATCGAAGGAAGTTCCTTTCCGAATCTTGTCGGGACCGACCAGAAGCGCGTCATCACATCGCTCACGGCTGACGAACTTAGATACGTCAATCCCGTTTCGTCGATTTCCGGGCAGGCGCATGTCGTCTGGAAGCGGGTGAAGTAGGCGTTCGCGCAAAACGAAGTCATTCGCGCCCCGCCCGACATCAAGCCTCGCGGGGCGCTCGCTCACGGCCAGCGCGCCCGCTCTTCGAAACGCCCCCCGAGCGAGCCGATCACCCAAACCGGCTCGCCCATCGCTCAATCCCCCATCAAGACTGCTTCACCAGCTTCACGATCGTGAGCGTGCCGTTCACGCGCTCGATCCTGACCTTGACCTTGTCGCCCTCGTGAACCTGCTTGACCATCGCCGCGTCCCCGGCCTTGAACGCCATCGTCATCGGCGGCATGCCGACGTTCCCGAGCGCACCGTGCTTCAGCGTGACCATGCCGTTCGCGGTGTCGATCTTCTTCACCTCGGCATCGGTCAGCGCCGAATTCGACGTTGCCGACGACATGCCCGACATCTTCATGCCGGACATGTCCATGCCGGCCATGTCGTCGCCGGCGAATGCGGGTGCGGCGAGCACACCCATCGTGCAAACGGCGGCGGCCATAACAAAAAGCTTCTTCATTGAAATTCTCCAGGTTGGGTTGAAGGCACTTTCATGCCGGAAGGAACTGCATCGATCGTCCGCACGTGGCGTGCCCGTCGCGCACGACGGCGCTGGAGCAGCAGCCACGCTGCGGGGATCACGAACATCGACAGGAGCGGCGCCGTCACCATTCCGCCGACCATCGGCGCGGCGATGCGCTGCATGACCTCGGAACCGGCGCCATGCCCGACCATGATGGGGACGAGGCCGGCGAGCACGACGGCCACCGTCATCGCCTTCGGCCGGACGCGCAGCACGGCGCCTTCGCGAATCGCGTCGAGCAGCAACGCTTCCGTGAGCGGTTCGCCGGCAGCGAGCCTGCGGTTCAGCGCGCCCTTCAGATACAGCAGCATCACGACGCCGAATTCGGCCGCGACGCCGGCAAGCGCAATGAAGCCGACCGACGTCGCGACGGAGACCGCGTGGCCGAGCATCCAGATGAGCCAGAAGCCGCCGACGAGCGCGAACGGCACCGTCGACATCAGCAGCAGCGCATCGGCCGCCGAATCGAAGGTCAGGAACAGCAGCACGAAGATGACGACGAGCGTCACGGGCACGACCGCGCGCAGCTTGGCCGCCGCGCGCTCCAGGTACTCGAACTGCCCGGACCACGCAATCGAATATCCGGGCGGCAGCGCGACCTGCTGCGCAACGGCCTTCTGCATCGCGCGGACAGCCGATTGAAGGTCCGTGTCGCGGATATCGACGTACACGTAACCGGCCAGCCGCGCGTTCTCGCTGCGTATCATCGGCGGGCCGTCGGCGATCGCGATGTGCGCGACGTCGCCGAGCCGGATCTGCGCGCCACGGTCCGTCACGACCGGCAGCTGCCGCAGTTTCTCGAGCGAATCGCGCACGTCGCGCGGGTAGCGGATGTTGATCGGGAAACGCTCGCGTCCCGCGATCACCTCCCCGACGTTCTCGCCGCCTACGGCCGACGTGACGACCGACTGGATGTCGGCAACCGACAGGCCATACCGCGAAGCCGCGAGCCGGTCGATATCGACGTCGATGTAGCGGCCGCCGTTCAGCCGCTCCGCCAGCGCCGACGTCACGCCGGGTACACGTTTCACCGCCGCTTCGACCTGCGTCGCGATGCGGTCGATCTGCGTCAGGTCGGGCCCGGAAATCTTGACCCCGACCGGCGTCTTGATGCCGGTGGACAGCATGTCGAGTCGGTTGCGGATCGGCGGCACCCACACATTCGACAGGCCCGGCACCTTCACGGTCCGGTCGAGCTCATCGACGAGCTTCTCCGGGGTCATGCCCGGCCGCCACTGGCTGCGCGGCTTGAACCGGATCGTGGTCTCGAACATCTCGAGCGGTGCCGGGTCCGTCGCCGTATCCGCGCGCCCCGATTTGCCGAATACCGTCGCCACTTCCGGCACCGTCTTGATGAGCCGGTCGGTCTGCTGCAGCAGTTCCGATGCCTTCTCGGCCGAGATGCCCGGCAGCGCGGTCGGCATGTACAGCAGGTCGCCCTCGTCGAGCGGCGGCATGAACTCGCCGCCGAGCCGGGACAACGGCACGAGCGTCAGCACGAGCGCCACGGCGGCGACGCCGATCGCGGCCCACGGGCGTTCGAGCGTTGCGTCGAGCAGCGGCCGGTACGCGCGAATCAGCACGCGGTTGATGGGGTTCGCATCCTCGTGCGGAATGCGGCCACGCACGAGATACCCCATCAGCACCGGCACGAGCGTCACCGACAGGCCGGCCGCGGCAGCGATCGTGTACGTCTTCGTGAACGCGAGCGGCGAGAACAGCTTGCCTTCCTGTCCTTCGAGCGAGAACACCGGAACGAACGACAGCGTGATGATCAGCAGCGAGAAGAACAACGCCGGGCCGACCTCCGCCGCCGACGTGGCGATGAGTTCCCACCTTTGCGCACCGGTCATCGGCACGCCCGGGTGCGCGTGCTCGTATGCCTCCAGGTGCTTGTGCGCGTTCTCGATCATCACGATGGCCGCGTCGATCATTGCGCCGATCGCGATCGCGATGCCGCCCAGCGACATCAGGTTCGCGTTCACGCCCTGGTAGCGCATCACGATGAACGCGGCCAGCACGCCGAGCGGCAGCGACAGGATCGCGACGAATGCACTGCGCAAGTGGAACAGGAACACCGCGCAGACGAGCCCCACGATGATGAACTCCTCGATGAGCTTGTCCTTCAGGTTGTCCACCGCGCGCTCGATGAGCTGCGAACGGTCGTAGGTCGTGACGACCTCGACACCGGGCGGCAGCGAGCGCTTCAGGTCGGCGAGCTTCGCCTTCACCGCGTCGATCGTGGACAGCGCGTTCTTGCCCGAACGCATGACGACGACGCCACCCGCCACTTCACCCTGCCCGTTCAGCTCCGCAATGCCGCGCCGCATCTCGGGGCCGATCTGGATGCGCGCGACATCGCCGAGCAGCACCGGCGTGCCGGCATCGTTCGTGCGCAGCACGATGTTCCGGAAGTCGTCGAGCGAGCGCAGATAGCCGGACGATCGCACCATGTACTCGGACTCCGCCAGCTCGACCACCGAGCCGCCGGATGCCTGGTTGGCCTTGCCGATCGCATCGGCCACCGTCGCCTGCGTGACGCCGTACGCGCGCAGTTTGTCCGGATCCAGCACCACCTGGTACTGGCGAACCATGCCGCCGATGCTCGCGACTTCCGACACGTCCGGCACGGACTTCAGCTCGAATTTCAGAAACCAGTCGTTCAGCGCGCGCAGTTGCCCGAGGTCGTGCCGACCGGTGCGATCGACGAGCGCATACTCGTACACCCATCCCACACCGGTGGCGTCCGGCCCGAGCGACACCGTCGCACCTTGCGGAAGCCGGCTCTGCACCTGGTTCAGGTATTCGAGCACCCGCGAGCGCGCCCAGTATTGATCGGTCCTGTCGTCGAACAGCACGTACACGAACGCATCGCCGAACGACGAATACGCGCGGATGGTCTTCGCGCCCGGCACGCCGAGCAGCGTGGTCGTCAGCGGGTACGTCACCTGATCCTCGATGACCTGCGGCGCCTTGCCCGAATACGACGCCTTGATGATCACCTGCGTATCCGACAGGTCGGGCAACGCATCGAGCGGCGTCTCCCTGAGCGAATGGACGCCCCAGGCCGTGACCAGCACGGTCGCGAGCAGCACCAGGAACCGGTTGTGAATGGACCAGCGTATGAGACGCGCGATCATTTGGCGCCTCCGAGCGGTTCGACCTTCGTCAGCCGGTAGCCGTCGTCCGCTTGCGTGAACGCGAAGCGCACCGTCTGTCCGGCCTTCACGTCCGGGAACGCACCTGCCGATGGCCTGTTGAACGCCATCGTCATCGCGCCCCAGCCGAGCGCCGGAACGGGCTGATGGGAAAACGTGATGTCGGTGGCGCTCACCTGCTCGACCTTGCCGGTGGTTTCGTAAATTTGCGCAGCGGCGGCCGGGGCCGATGCCGTCTTCCCGGTGCTCGCGCGCGCGCTGTCCTCCAGCCGGGGCAGAACCGATTTGAGGCTGGCCTCGGAGTCGATCAGGAACTGGCCGGATGCGACCACCGTGTCGCCTTCGCTCAGCCCGCCGAGCACCTCGGTTTCGTCGCCGACGTCGTGACCGACCGTCACCGGCACGGGCTGGAGCCGGCCGTCGCCATTCCTGACGATGACGACCGAACGCTTGCCGGTGGCGATGACGGCTTCGGACGGCACGAGCAGGCGTGACTCCGGTGTCCGGCCCGCGACACGAACGCGCATCAACATGCCGGGTGTCAGCCTGAACGCGGGGTTGTCGAGTTCCAGACGCGCCTGCAGCGTGCGGCTGGTGGTGCTGATGCCCGGCAGGATTTCGCGGATACGTCCCGTGAAGTGCCGGGTCGGGTCGCCCGCAAACGTCGCGTCGACCGTCATCCCGGGTTGCGCGTTCAGCGCGAGCGCCTCCGGAATCTCGACGACGAGCCAGAGCGTCGACAGGCCGGAGATCTTCGCGAGTGTCTGGCCGGGCGCGACCATCGCGCCGTCCCGGACATTCAGTTCGCTGACGACGCCGGTTTCGGGCGCGGTCAGCACGACGTGCGTCTGCGCGTGACCGGTCCGGTCGAGGCTCGCGATGATGCTGTCGGGAATCGACATCGCACGCATTCGCGCGCGGGACGCATCGAGCAGGCTGCCGTCCATCCCGCCACGCTTGAGCGCGAGGTACTCCTCCTGCGGCGCCAGCCAGTCCGGCACGAACAGCGACGCAATCGGCGCGCCCTTCGCGACACGCTGCATCGGCGCGCTCGCGTACAGGCGGTCGATGTATCCGGTGACGCGCGACTGCACGACGTCCGTACGCGACTCGTCGAACTGCGTGGTGCCGATCGCATCGAATCCGTCTGCCGTCAGTTGACGGCGAACGGTTGCGTAGCGGATGCCGAGGTTCTGCTGCAGGCCCGGGTCGATCCGGATGCCGGCGGCGCTACCGCCTTCATCCGCATAGGCGGGCTCGAGCTGCATATCCATGAAGGGCGACTTGCCGGGCTTGTCGAAGTGCTGGTTCGGCACCATCGGGTCGTGCCAGTACAGCACTTTCCTGGCGGTCTTGGGGTCGAGCTTGTCGCCTGACGAGGCAGCGACCGTTGCAGCTGACGCAGCGGAGGTTGCCGCGTGGCGTGTGCCCGCAAAGTAGCCAGCCCCGAGCAAGGCTGCGCCGGCGAATACGGTCAACACCGCGCGCGCCAGTGGTTTCCTGATCATGTCGTTCTCCTTCACTGAGCTGCGGCCATCGTGGACGGCACCACTTGATATTCGAGCTGGGCCCACGTCTGCGACACTTCGCGTTTGAGGTCGAGCACCTGTAGTTCGGCCTCCAGTTGTGCGCGGCGGGCTGCGAACGTGTCCGCGAGCGAGCCGCTACCGGCGCGATAGGCGGCATTGGCGAGTTGCACGCGCTGGTCCGCCGCAGGCAGCAACGACTGACTCAGATTGGCAATGCGTTCGCGCCCGCTCGCCAGCGTCGCGGATTGCGTGCGGATGTCGGCCTGCACCTGTCGCAGCGCGTCTTCGTACATCAGCCGCGCCTTCGTGGCGAGTTCGGCTTTCTCCGCGACGTCGCGGTTCTGGCGGTCTTTCCGGTTCAGCGGCAAAGGAATGGTGACGCCGACCGACACCATGTTCGAGTACGCACCGCCGCGTTGCTGGTACGCGACCTCCCAGGTCCAGTTCGGGCTGCGCTCGCTGTTGGCGACTGCGGTATCGGCTTCGGCCACCGCAATGTCGTCCGTAGCCGCCACGAGCGTTGGCTGCGACACGCGCAGTTCGTCCGGCGGGAGCGACGACACGAACGACTCGGGCGCCGGCGGTTCGCCAGTCACATCGGAAACGGGAACGGCCGTCCAGCGTGACAACCCGATGAGCGCAGTCTGATAGGTCTGTTCCGCCTTGAGCACCTGGTCCTGAGTCTGCGCGAGCATCGCCTGCGCCTGCACCACGTCGGCAGCGCTCGCCTTGGCGCCGCGATACGACGCCTTCGTCGCCGCCAGCTCGTGGCGCATGTGGTCGAGCAGCGCCTGCTGCAGCGAAAGCGCCTGTTTCGCGTAGACGGCGTTCAGCCAGGCCGTGGCGGTTTGCTGTCGAACGTTGGCGAGCTGCACGAGATAGCCGGCGCGCTCGCGCCCGACCCTCTCACTGGCCAACGCCGAACGCAGCCTCCGCTTGTCGCCGGATACCCATTCCTGTTCGACGCCGATGCGCCGCATCGTCATGAAGTCCTGGCCGATCGTGAGCCGCTGCTGCCCGTTCACCGGCAGGTTGTCGATGCCGGCCTTGAGCATCGGGTCAGGCAGCTGTCCCGCCTTGACCGCGGCCTCCGAGCTGGCTCGCACGGACGCTTGCGCCGCCTGCATCGACGCGGAGCGGTCGCTCGCGGACTGCAGCGCGGCGTCGAGCGTCAAGGGGGCTTGCTGGGCGCGAGCGGCGCCCGCGAATACGAGCGCGGCGAAAAGCGTACGCGCGCGCCAACGTGCGCGCCGGTCACGCGGCGCGCAAAAAGTGAATGACATGGTCTAACCCCAACGTCGGAACCCCATAGGGATTCCACGTCCCGGCAAAAGGACGAATCTCACCGCGGCAGCGGTGAACCTGTCGGATCGGGGTTAGATAAGGCGCGGAGGTCGCCACAACCCGTTCGGCTCGCGCACCGGAACGGACTGGACGTAATGGAAGACGACGGGTCGAGCGAGCGCCAGCGGGCGGCTGACGTCGGCCCTGGCGGCCGGATGGTAAAGACTGCCGAACTGGCATTGGGCCGTTACCTTGCAGAACGCACCCTTGCCCTTGGCTTTATCGACGGATGTCGACTTCATCGAATCGCAGCCTGTCATGTCGGCTGACATGCCGGCGTCTGCGTTCGTGGTCATGCCCATGGTCTGCTGCATCGGACATTCACCGGTCAGGCCGCTGGCTGCCAGCCCGCTGAGGGGCAGCACCGCGCAAAGCAGCAACACGAAGATGGTCCGGAGCAGTTTCATCGGCGGGATTATAGCGCGGCTGTTTGCGTCGTTGCGTTGCGTCTGCGGTGTTCTAAGGGCTGGCACGCGTGGATCTCACGATTGCAATCGGATTGGCGAACGCTTACAACCGTATGGCAATCCGCTTCCGGAACATCGGCTGGTTTGCGCGGGCCGGCTCGAGCCATGCTCCGACGCAAAGGAACGACATTCGCGGCGATGACCGGAGCGACGCGCGTCACCGTCACACGCGCGCTGAAACGGTTGACGGACGTCGGCGCGATCGAAATCAGGCAGCGCCGCATCTGGGTGATCGACCCCTCGAAACTTCTCGGCTGACTTGGTAAACGCATATACAGACTTCCGTCGTAGCGTTCAGTAGAGTCCGGTACATCGGCAATCCCGCCGCGAACCGACTACGTCACGACAAGGAAAAGTCATGAGCAACATCGAACGGTTGCGTCTGCCCGAAGACGACCCGACGTTTGGCAGCAACCGCGTTTTCGACCTGTTCCAGTATTCGCCGGCCGTCACCGCCAACGGCCTCGCGTTCATTGCCGGACAGGTCGGCCTGCGCGCCGACGGCACGATTCCCGAATCGCCGAGCGAGCAGATCGACATGGCTTTCAAGCGGATCGAAGCCATCCTCGCGCATCTGAATCTGGATTTCTCGGACGTTGTCGACCTCGTGTCCTATCACGTCGACGTCGGCGCGCAGCTTGCGGATTTCCGCGCGGTGAAGGCGCAGTACATCCGCTCGGACTTTCCTGCTTGGACGATACTCGGCGTGGCGGCATTGGCTCGCCCCGAGTTCGTCGTCGAAATCAAGGTCGTCGCGGCGACGCGCAACACGTAGACGCGCCCCGCTTCAATACCGCCTCCCAGGCCGGCGACGGCGCTCCGCCGATCTGACGTGCGCAGAAACGAGTTCTCTCTTTCATGCAGCGTAACGCCGATATTTAGGAGTCTGATCTGAATACGACAGTCAAAACGGATGGATTCGCGTTCGTCGAGATCATCGAACGCCGCGGCGAAGACGGATTCGGCAAAGGCAATTTCAAGGCGCTGTTCGAATCGCAGGAGAAGGATCAACAGGAACGCGGAGCCGTGCGGTAGCAGCCGACGGCTACGGTGCGTGTCCCCGCGTTGTGCCCGCGTTGTGCCCGCGTTGCGCCCGCGTTGTGCCCCCGTTGTGCCTGCCCGCATCGGATCGCTTCCGGCCGGCCCGATCGCGGATGCAGGCGGTCGTGCGGGTGCGGGAGCGGCAGGCGCTACCCTGGCAACCCGTCCGCGGCGAGCACATGCTGAACCGACGGCCTCGATCGGACGCGTTCGTACCATCCCCTCAGATGCTCGTACGCGCCGAGATCGATGTCCGCGTGGTAGACCGATCGCATCCACGCCGCCTTTCCCCATCCCGTCAGTGCGAACAGGTAGGCATCCGCGATGCTGAAGGCGTCGCCCGTCACGAACGTCCGCCCGGCCAGTTGCCGGTCGATTCATGCAATGCTCTCTGACTTCGGAATCGTTCAGAGCAGTGCGTCCAGCTCCGGCACGAGCGTGAACAGATCGCCGACGAGACCGTAGTCTGCGGCGCTGAAGATCGGTGCTTCGGGGTCCTTGTTGATCCGATGTCGCACGCGAGCGCCAGCGCGCAGCCGCCGCCCATCGAATAACCTGCAACCGCCGCGATCACCGGCTCGCGGACGCGCCGGGTTCGCAAAGCATGTCGCGCAGCCTGAATTTCTGAATCTTCCCGGCGGGCGTCGTCGGCATCGCGTCAACCACCAGCAGGCGCTCCGGCAGATACTGGATCGCGACCTTGTGCGACTTCAGAAACGCGACCAGCTCCGGCAGATCGACCTGCTCGCCGGGCTTCGTCACGACCACCGCACAGGCGCGTTCTCCAAGCCGCGGGTCGGGATACGCAACGACCGCGACTTGCGCGATGGCCGGATGCCGATAGAGCAGCGCCTCGATCTCGACGACCGGAATGTTCTCGCCGCCGCGGATGATCACGTCCTTGCTGCGGCCGCTGATGCGGATGTAGCCGCGCGGATCCTGGTACGCGAGATCACCCGTATCGAACCAGCCGTCGTCGTCGGTTGCGTTCAGGTGCGCGCGCTTCAGGTAGCCGGCAAAGCCGGAGCACGCGCGCACCATCAGCTGCCCGGTCTCGCCGGCGGGCAATGTGCTGCCCAGCCCGTCGACGATCTTCACGTCGACGCCGGGCAGCGGCCGGCCGTCGGTCGAGACGGCGCGTTCGTCATCGTCGTCGAGGCCCGTCAACGTCACCGCGCCCAACTCCGTCATCCCCCACGCCGACACGATCTTCGCGCCGAGCGTGCGGCCCGCGCGTTCGACCAGCGCACCGGGGATCGGCGCGCCCGCGCACAGGAACGTGCGCAACGACGACGACGTGCCGCCCGTTGCGGCCTGCGCGTCGGCGAGGTCGCCGAGGAACGCGGTCGACGCCATCGTGAACGTCACGCCTTCCGCATCGACCAGGCCGAGCGCCGCGCGCGGCTGCCAGGTGTCCTGAAGCACGACGCCCGCGCGCAGCAGGATCGGCATCATCAGGCCGTACATGAAACCGGTCTGGTGCGCCATCGGCGACGCCATCAGCACGACGTCGCGGTGGCCGAGCCGCATCGCAGCCGCGTACGGCAGGATGTTGGACAGCAGCGTGTTGGCCGTATGCATCACGCCCTTCGGCTCGCCCGTCGTGCCCGACGTGTACAGAAGCTGCGTGACGTCGTCGGGCGCCGGGCGATTGCGAGCGAGGATGTCGCGCGCATCGGCCGCAGCCTCCCAGCGCGGTTCGGACAACAGCGCCTCGAAGCTGTTCGCGGCCGGCCGCCCGTCCGCCTGCGCACCGACGACCACGACGTGCCGCAGATCCGGCAGGTCCGGCGCGAGCCCGGCCATCATCGCTTCGTAATCGAAGCCGCGATACCGCTTCGGCACGATCATCACCTTGCTGCCACCGTGCCGCAACATGAACGACAGCTCGCGCTCGCGGAAGATCGGCATCAGCGGGTTGAGCACCGCACCGATCCGCGAACACGCGAGATACATCAGCGTGAACTGCCACGAATTCGGCAGCTGGATCGACACCACGTCGTTGCGTCCTACCCCGAGGCGGGCCAGCCCGACCGCGATCCGGTCCGCCATCGACGCCATCTCCCGATACGTGAAGCGCGTCGTGATGCCCGCATCGATCTGCACGGCGGTCAGCGCGAGCCGGTCCGGGCACTCGGCAACGCAAGCGTCCAGCGCATCGTTGATCGTGCGATCGGGCCACCAGCCGTTCGCGATGCTCGGCGCACGCCGCGGTGCGATCAAAACGGCGTCGAACTCCATGTCGTGTCTCCGGTTTAGGGTGTTCTTCAGGAGTCCGCTGCGCTCAGGCCGGCACCGCGTCGCGGCCCGCGTTCGCACGGGCGATGATGGTCTTCATGATCTGCGCGGTGCCGTCGCCGATCTGGAAGCCGAGCACGTCGCGCAGGCGCTGCTCGAGCGGCCCGCGATCGTAGCCGCCGTGGCCGAACGACAGCAGGCACTGGTGCACGACGTCATATGCGAGCTTCGGCCCCCACCACTTGCACATCGCGGCTTCGGCCGTGTGCGGCAGCCCGCGATCCTTCAGCCACAGCGTCTGCAGGCACAGCAGGCGCGCGGCGGCGACCTGGGTCTCGTATTCTGCAAGCGGATGCGACACGCCCTGGAACGCCGACAGCGGCTTGCCGAACGCTTCGCGCTGCGCGACGTATTCCCACGTTTCGTCGAGGCTGACCTGCGCGACCGCCAGCACCTGCAGACCGATCAGCGCGCGAGAGAAATCGAAGCCCTGCATCACCTGGACGAAACCCTTGCCTTCGTCGCCGAGCAGATGATCGGCCGGCACGCGCACGTTCTCGAAGAAGATCGAGCCGCGCCCGATCGCGCGCTGGCCGTGGCAGTCGAATCGGCTGCGCGTGATGCCCGGCAGGTCCATCGGCACCAGCATCGCGGACACGCCGCGCGCGCCCGCCTCGACCGTGCCGGTGCGCGCGAACACCACCGCCGCATCCGCCTGGTCCGCGGCCGAAATCGACGTCTTCTCGCCGTTCAGCACGTAGTGATCGCCGACCCGCTCCATCTTCAGGCGCAGGTTCGCCGCATCGGAGCCGCCGCGCGGCTCGGTCAGTGCGATCGCGAAGAGTGCGTCGCCGCGCGTCAGGCGCTCGAGCCACGGCCGCGCGATCTCGGGCGCCGCGTGATGCGCGAGGATCTGGCCGTTCAGCGAGGCCAGCAGGTTGATGTACGACAGGCTCAGATCCGCGCGTGCGATCTCTTCGTGGATGACACCCGCGGCGAGGCAGCCGAGGCCCTGGCCGCCGACCTGCTCGGGCAGCTCGGGCGCGATGAAGCCCATCTCGCCCATCTCGCGCATCAGCGCGCGATCGAGTACGCGGGTCCGGTCGCGCTCCTGGAAGCCGGGCGCGACGCGTTCCTGCGCGAAACGCCGGGCGTGATGGCCGAGGGCGACGAGGTCTTCGTCCAGATACGGGTTCATGAGATCTCCTGAAGGGGGCGGCCCGCGCGTTCGTGCGTTCGTGCGTTCGTGCGCGAGCCGCGTCGGGTCGGGTCGGGTCGGGTCCGGTCGGGTCCGGTCGGGTCCGGTCGGGTCCGGTCGGGTCCGGTCGGCAGCGGGCTTACTTCGCGTACTTGCGGAACTCGGGCTTGCGCTTTTCCTGGAAGGCCTTGACGCCCTCGCGGGACTCTTCCGTGTCGTAGTAGAGCTTCAGCGCGTACATGCCCATCCCCGCGATGCCGGCCTGATGCGCGGTGTCCATGTTGAACGAGCGCTTCGCGATCGCGATCGCGGTCGGGCTCTTCTCCATGATCTCGTCGCACCACTTCTGCACTTCCGCGTCGAGCTGGTCGTGCGGCACGACCGCGTTCACGAGGCCCATCGCGAGCGCGTCGGCGGCCGGATAGCGGCGGCACAGGTACCAGATCTCGCGCGCCTTTTTCTCGCCGACCACCCGCGCGAGGAACGCCGTGCCGTACCCGGGGTCGACCGACCCGACCTTCGGCCCCGCCTGCGCGAAGATCGCCTTCTCGGACGCAATCGTGAAATCGCAGATCGTGCACAGCACGTTGCCGCCGCCGACCGCATAGCCCTGCACGCGCGCGATCACCGGCTTGGGCACGTCGCGGATCGCGTTGTGCAGTTCCTCCATCGGCAGGCCGATCGTGCCGCGGCCATCGTACTGGCCTTCGTGGGCGGACTGGTCGCCGCCCGTGCAGAACGCCTTGTCGCCGGCCCCGGCCAGCACGATCACGCCGATCTCGCGCGAATAGCCGGCCTTGTTGATCGCACGGATCAGCTCGTCGCACGTGCGGCCGCGAAATGCGTTCATCTTCTCCGGCCGGTTGATCGTGATCCACGCGGCGCCGTTGCGGACTTCGTAGAGGATGTCTTCGTAGTTCATCGTCGATTCCTTGCAGAGAATGGGATCAGCCTGCCATCGTCAGGCCGCCGGACACGCTCAACACCTGTCCGGTAATGAAGCCGGCGTCGTCGCTGGCGAAGAACACGATCGCGCCCGGGAGATCCTCGGGCTGGCCGATCCGCCCGAGCGGAATGGAACGCTGGAACGCCTCCATCAGTTTTTCCGGATTGCCCGCGCCTTCCTTGTATTCGGCGAACAGCGCGGTGTCGGTCGGGCCCGGACAGACGACGTTGACCGTGATGCCGTGGCGCGCATGTTCGCGGGCGATCGTCTTCGAGAACGACACGAGCCCGCCCTTGCACGCGGCGTACACGGCCTCGCCCGACGAACCGACGCGCGCCGCGTCGGACGCGATGTTGACGATCCGCCCGCGCTTGCGTTCGGCCATCCGCGGCAGCACCGCGTGATGCAGGTGCAGCGCGCCCGTCAGGTTGACCGCGATGAGCCGCTCCCATTGCGCGGGCTCCGTCTTCGTGAACGGGCGGAACACGTCCCAGCCCGCGTTGTTGACGAGGACGTCCACGGGCCCGAGGCTCGCTTCGGTCTGCGCCACCGCCGCGTCCACGTCCGCCCGGTTCGTGATGTCGCAGCGGATCGCCTCCGCGACGCCGCCAGCCGCGCGGATGCCGTCGCGCACCTTCTGCGCGGCGTCGACGGACAGGTCCAGCACCGCCACGCGCGCGCCTTCCTGCGCGAAGCGGCGGCACGTCGCGCCGCCGATACCGCCGCCACCACCGGTCACGATGACCGTCTTGCCTTCGAGTTTTCGCACAGTGCTTCTCCGTTCGTTGCCAGGGGGTACCATTGGGACCACTCGCGATCAATCCGCATCGCATATATGTCAATATGTTTACCTATACTAGGTGTCACGGGTAGCCATGACAAGCACCGCCGCATTGGGAGAAACCCTTGTCAAAAACACGTAATAGTGGTGAATCAACACGGTTCGAACTCGCGAACAGGCTGTTCTTCCGCCTCTACCAATGTGCAAATATGTTGCATAAAACGGGGACGCGTGCGGTCGAAGAGGAAGGCTTGACCACGCAGCAATGGGCTGTGCTGGGCGCGTTGTCTCGTGAAGGGCTGGAGCACGGGATGAGTGTCGGCGACCTGGCCCGCTACCTGATGGTGAGCCGGCAGAACCTGTCCGGGCTGATCAGCCGGATGGAACGCGACGGGCACCTGACGACCGACGCCGACCCGCGCGACCGGCGGTCGCGGCTGATCCGGATGAGCGAATCGGGGCGCAAGCTGTGGCTGTACCAGGCCACGCCGAAGATCGAGGCGTATTACGACGACGTGCTGGGCAATTTCTCGACCGACGACGTCACGCATACGCTGCACTACCTGCTGAAGCTGCTCGACAACATGCAGCGCGTCGACGAGGCCGATCGCGCGCCTGACGCCGACGAAGCCGCGGGCGATTGAACGGCTGGGTTGCGGCGACGGTGCCACACGAGCAGTCTCAAATTGGCACACGCCGGCAGCCCGTTGTACGTGCTGCTCGCCGGCAAGGTCGAGCGCATCGACGCGTAAGCGGCGCGGGCGACGCGCGCCTCGCCGCCTCGTAGCCGCTCGTAGCCGCGCCGCCTCATAGCCGCCTCATAGCCGCCTCATAGCCGTCTCGTTGCCGCGTCGCCGCCGCGTCGTCATCTCCTCATCCCGATGTGCCGCCGCATTGCCTGCGGCGGCACACCAGCGTCAGAACCGCCGGAAACCGTCGCGCGCGAGATCGTGCGGATTGCCCGCGATGTAGTCGAGCGCGCAGCCATCGGTATCGATGCCGACCGTCAGCAGCGTTTCCCAGCGCTCGGTATCGGGCATCGTCATGTCCGGGTGGAAGCACACCGCCGCCTGGTCGCCGGCCGCGCCGCACATCGCTTCGGCTCGCGCGCGCACGTCGGCGCCCGTCATCTCCGTCACCACGTCGTTCAGATGCGCGAAGCGTTCGCGTGTCGTCGAGCTGTCGGGCATGCATTCGCCGCCGCTCAGCGCGCGGTCGAGGAAGTGGTTCGTATGCAGCAGCCAGCCGTCCGGGCGCGGCACGACGATGCCGATGCCGGCCGGGCTCATCTCGATGCTCGCCGCGCGCGGATTCGCGTCGTGTCGCGAGAACACCGTCAGCACCGTCGACGCGCTCACGCGCGCGCTGCGCGCGAGTTCGATCGCTTCGTGCACCGTGGTCGCTTCGTCGAGAATCCGTCGCGCGATCGCATGCACCGGCACACCGGCGCTGTCGTTGTCGCTGGCGTGATGCAGGATGTTGAAGTGCAGCCCGAGCCCCGCGCTGTTCACGCCGAGCTTCGCGAGCATCCCGAATTCGGAGAACAGCTTGACGGTATGCCCGCGCCGCGTCGCGAGCTTCAGCAGCAGCCCCTGCGGCGCGAGGCTGTCGTGCCAGTCCCAGGTCTGCAGCGTGCGCGGCGCCTGCGGGCCGGCCGGCGCGTAGACGGTCGTCGAGCATTCGCCTTCGGCGGACGCGGGCGCGGTCGCGAGAATCTCGGTGCGCGCGTTCAGGCTCGCGAGCTGCCAGTGCGGCAGCGCGGCGCCGTCCGCGATCGCGTGGACTTCGTCGGCAAGGTCCGGGCACCACGCATCGAGCGACGCGAGGCTGCCTTCCCCGATCGTGCGCACGCGCTGCGGATCGATGCCGAGCTTCGGGAAAAAGTCGAGATAGAGCGCGACCGTCTGCCTGATCTCGTCCGCAAAGCGTTCGCCGATCTGGCGGCCGCGCGCGCGTGGATCGGTGGTGTCGGTCACGAAGGTGTGCAACTTCACTGTTGAAACTCCTGTATTGAATGACGGTCGGGGTTGACGCCGATTCGTACCCGACCGGAACATGCCGCGCGGCGCGGCGGTACGCGCGGCGGTACGCGCCGTGGCCGGACGCCGGCCGGACGCCGGCCGGATGCAGGCCGGCATGCCGCTGCCGGCCGCGCCCGCACACCGACCGGCAACGGCGTCAGAACGAGTAGATGAACTGCATGCCGGCGAGATCGTTGCTGCGCGAATAGTCGCCGTTGCTCTTCAGGAACACCGGATGATTGGCCGCGTCGTGGCGATACTCGAGCTTCACGGTGATCTGCTGCGTCGGATAGAACAGCAGGTCCGCCGTGATCGCGTAGCGCTGCGCGCCCTTGCACTCGGTGCCGTTGGTCGCCGAGGTCCGGAAGCAGGCCGGATCGATGCCGAAGCCGCTCGTGCCGTTCACCGACGGGTTGCCGCCCGCGAGCCCGTACTGGATGTTGGTCCCGCCGCCGCCGTTCGCGGCGTCGTTCAGGTAGTCGAAGCGCAGCGTCGCGCCCATCCGGCCGACCCACGACGACGTCCACTTCGTGTGCCCGAGCAGCGACATCCCGTACCACCGCGCGGTGCCGCCGTTCCAGGCGCCCTTCTGCAGCTCGCCGTAGTCGACCTGCGCGTTGATCTGCGTCTTGTCGTGCGTGTACGTCACGTCGGCCTCGACGTACTTGTAGAGGCCGAACGGCGACGACGCATTGCACTGGTAGCCGTAGCCGCCCGCCTGCGAGCACGGCGAGAACAGCGTCTGCCGGCCGAGCATGCCGGAGATGCCGAAGTCGTACGCGGTCGACGTCGCGTTGTCGAAGCGCGCGGTGATCGTCGGCGTCCAGTTGGTCTTCGTCGTGTTGTTCGCCGCATTCGCGATCGCGCCGGCGGTGCGCAGCACTTCGTTGCCGACGACCACCTGCCAGAAGCGCGTCTGCGCCGCGTTCGAACCCTTGAGGCCGACACCGATCAGGTTGCCGGGCTCGCTGAAGTCGTACAGCAGCCCGTGCGTGAGCGTCAGCATCTGGTTCGACGGCTGCACCTCGTAGCCGGCGAGGCTCGGCATCATCCCGACTTCGAACGTCTTCGTCGTGCTGAGCGGCACCGTCACCTGCGCCTGCGTGACGATGTTGTTGCCGACGCCGCCGTGCGCGTTGCTGAACACGTTGCCGAAGCCGCGGTTCGGCTGGATCACGATCTCGGCCGACGGCGCCATCGGCCCGACGCCGAAGGTCTTCTTGATGTCGAGATAGACGTCGCCGATCGTGCTGTTGTAGTAGTCGTACGCGCCCGGGTCATGGTTCAGGAACTGGAACCCGGACGTGTGCTGCGCGCGGTTGTACAGGTACAGCGGATCGACGTAGCCCGTGATGCTCAGGCCCGCGAGCGGGCCGGTCGTCGCCGCTTCCTGCAGCGTGTCGACCTTCAGCGACGCGTTCGCGATCTGCTCGCGCATCTGCTGCAGGTCGTCGTTCGTGAACGCGGGCGCGGAATCGGACGCAGACGCGAAAGCGCTGCCCGCAGCGGTGCTCACGGAGCCGATCTGCGCCGTGCCTGAAGCGGCAGCAGCAATCGTGCCCGCCGCCGGCGCCTTCGACGCGACGATGCTCGCGCGCAATTCGTTCACCTGCTGCTGCAGCGCGGCGATCTGCGCCTGCATCGCCTTCATCCTGCTCGCGTCCGTGGTCTGCCGGGGTTCGTGCGCGAATGCCGACGCGGCTTCGAACGCGAGCACGCACAGCGCCGTCATGTGTCTGATTTTCATGTCGAGGGGGTCGTAGGGACGAGCGCGCCCCTGCCCGCCGCCAGGGGCGGCGGGGCACGCAAAGGGAGTTCGGGGAATCGGGCGGGCTTAGTCGCTCTTCAGCTTGGTCCAGAGACGGTTCTGGAGCCGCATCAGATCGGGGGGAACCGGCTTGCTGAGGCTCAGCTTGCGGATCACGTCGGCGGGCGGGAACACGGCCGGATCGCTCGTCACTTCGGCCCGCACGAGGCGCTTCGACGACGGCACCGCGGACGCATACGACGTGTCGTTGGTCAGGTTCGCGCTCTCCTTCTCGGACAGCACGAAGTTGACGAACTTGAGCGCGGCGTCAGGATGCGGCGCGTCCTTCGGGATCGCCATCATGTCGAACCACAGCGCGCTGCCTTCGCTCGGAATCACGTACTTGATGTGATACGGCTTGTGCGCACCGGCCGCCGCGATGCGTGCCGAGTTCACGTCGCCCGACCAGCCGAGCGCGAGGCACACGTCGCCGCCCGCGAGGTCGTTGATGTAGCTGCTCGAGTTGAACTGCGTGATGTACGGCCGCACGGTCTTCAGCAGCTCATACGCGGCCTGGTAGTCGGCCGGGTTCGTCGTGTTCGGATCCTTCTTCATGTAGACGAACGCCATCCCGAACACGTCGACCGGCGAATCGAGCACCGAGATCCCGCAGTGCTTGAGCTTCTGCGCGTACTTCGGGTCGAACAGCAGCGACCAGCTGTCGGTCGGCGCGTCGTTGCCGAGCGCCGCCTTGACCTTCTCGACGTTCAGCCCGAGCCCGTCGGTGCCCCACGTCCACGGAATGCCGAACTGGTTGCCCGGATCGTCCTTCGCGAGCGCCTTCATGATCTCCGGGTCGAGCAGCGCGTAGTTCGGCACCTGGCTCTTCTCGATCTTGCGGAAGATGCCCGCCTGCAGCTGGCGCGCCCAGAAGATGTCGGACGGCACGACGACGTCGTAGCCCGACGTGCCCGACAGCAGCTTCGCCTGCAACGTCTCGTTCGAGTCGAACTCCTGGTAGACGACCTTGATGCCCGTCGCCTTCTCGAAGTTCGCGACCGTGTCCTTGCCGATCGAGTTGCCCCAGTTGTACACGTTGACGACCTGGTCGCCCGCCCGCGCGGCCGGTGCGCCGAATGCCGCGACCCCGCCGAGCGCAAGCGCCGCGCATGCGGTCTTCAGATGCTTCTTCCAATCCCCTGCCATTTCCGGTTTCCTCCGTGGATGTCATCGGCCGCTCGTGGCGAGCAGCTCGTCGTTTCGGTCTGGAAAATTTAGCCAGAGGAAATGGGCCGGTCTGCCCTGCCAATAGGGGGACACGCCGCATAATCGGCGCCGCGTGCCCCTGCCCATGCGAGATACGCGGGCACGGGCACGCGGCAGACCGGAAGGAAACCGAAAGAATTCGTCATGATGTCGTCAGGCTGACACGGGTGCATCCGCCACGATATCGGCAATAGCGACAATGGCGGCCTGTTCGGCAAAGGCCGCACCGACGTGCGTGACGCCGCCGTCCATCATCGTCAGCGCGACGTCGATGCGGCCGATGTCGTATTGGCCGACTTCGAACAGGTCGTTCTCGAGCACGACGAGGTCCGCACGCTTGCCGACCGTCAGCGAGCCGATTTCGTGCTCCATCCCGAGCTGGTACGCCCCGTGGATCGTATATGCGGCGATCAGCTGCGGAATGCTGAGACGCTCGGCGATGTCCGGGAACACCGGCGCGTGCGGCTCGCCCGCGAGCTGCCGCGTGTGGCCCGACTCGATGTGCTCGAGCGGCTTGTGCTGGCAGCGGCACTGGCACGCGAGGCCGTCCATGCCGATCGACACCGTCACGCCTTCGTCGAGGAACGTGCTGAACTTGTACATGTTGCTCCAGCGTTCGTGGCCGTAATGGTCGCGCAGCTGCTCCGTGTACGCGTCGACCACGCCCCACTGGAGCTGCGTGTTCGCCATCACGCCCGCGCGGCGGAAACGCGGAATGTCGTCCGGATGCGTGAGGAACGCGTGCGTGATTACGTGACGGCGATCGCGCGGCGGGTTCGCGCGGTTGACCTGCTCGAAGCCGTCGAGCGCCATCCGCACGGCCGCGTCGCCGACGCAATGCACCATCACGTTTGCGTTCGCACGATCGGCCTCGACGAGATAGCGGTTGAACGTGGCAGCCGGCATCGTCGGCGCGCCGCAGGTGTCGGGGCGGTCCGCGTACGGTTCGAGCAGGTACGCGGTGTGGTTCGCCTCGGTGCCGTCGAGGAACAGCTTCAGCGCGCGCGCCTTCACGAGCGGCGAGTCGTATTGCGCACGATACCTGACGAGCGTGCCGACCGGATCGTCGATCTCGCCGATCACCGCGACGCTGCCGACCACGCGCAGCTTCAGGTCGCCCGCGCGCTCCATCGTCTGCAGCGTCTCGAACAGCAGCGACTGGTCGCCGCTCGCGTCGAAGAAGCCGGCGTCGAACACCGTCGTCACGCCCGCCGCGCAGAGCTTCTTCTGCCACGGCGGAATCGATCTCAAATACAGGTCGATGCCGGTCGGCAGCAACCCGGCCGCGCTCAGGCGCTGCATCAGCAGCGAATACGCGGCGCCGTCGACCACGAGGCCGGTCGGCTCGCCCGTGACGGGATCCTTCTCGAACCAGCTCGCGCCCTCCTGCACGGGCGGCGTCGACGCATCGATGCCGGCAATCTCCAGCGCCTTCGAGTTCACCCACATCGAATGGAAATCGGTGGACAGCAGGCATACGGGGCGATCCGCGCAAATCGCATCGAGCGTCTCCTTGCGCAGCATCGCGGGCGGAATCGTCGCCTGGATCCAGCCCATCCCGGTGATCGCCGGCTCGTCCGGATGCGACGCGACGTAGTCGCGCAGCGCGGCGAGCACCTGTTGCGGATCCGCGTAGTTCACGAACGCCTGGTACGCGAACGCGGTCGTCTCGAAGTGCCAGTGCGACTCGACGAAGCCCGGCAGCACGAGCCGGCCGCCCGCGTCGACGACTTTCGTATGCGCGCCGACGTGCGCCTGCACGGCCGCCGTATCGCCGACGAACACGATCCGCCCGTCGCGCACGGCGATCGCCTGCGCCCACGGCCGGTGCGCATCGACGGTGTAGATCTTCGCATTGGTCAGCACGACATCCGCGTGCGCCGCGGTGCCGCCGGTGGATTGAATCTGCATGCCGGGTCCTTTTTCGTACTGAGGTGTCGAGGTATCGAGAGGTCGAAATTTCGAAGTGCTTTCAACTATAGACAGATGATTGCGACGGGTCTGCCCCCCCAAAGCAGGGGCTTGCCGCGAATTCATGCGTCCCCGTCCGCCAGCGGCGACAAGCGTATTCGCAACGTCGCGCGCGTCGCGAGCGGCCGTTCTCTCGTGGCATCGCATGCGCGTTCCATAGGTAAACAAGCGCTGGCCGCCATCGCGCGCGCGTATCCGGTAAATTCCCGGCTGACGCGCACGCGCGACTCGCGTAACGTCACCCCGTTTTCCGTCCGTCTGCCCTCGACCATGCGACTCCTCCAACCCGACCCGGCCGGCTCCGGCCAGTACCTGATCGGCATTCGTCCCGACATGCTCGGCGCCACGATCCAGGCGGTCGGCACGACCGGCTTCGTCGGCGCGGTCGCCGCGTTCGTCAACGACAGCATCGCCGCGGACGCCGTGCATCTCGAGCGCTGGCGCGCAAGCACGGACAGCGCATCGGGCTTTCTCGTCGAATGGCTCGGCAGCGGCAGCGGCAGTACCCGCTACGTGGCGGACACGCTGCGCGTGATGGACCTTTACTACCAGGACTACTGCCACGCCGATCCGCTGTTCGCGCCGCTGCGCGGCAAGGCCGGCACGCTGCTCGTGCAGCGCCATATCGACGGCCTCGCGGAAAGCGATTTCCGCCGCCGGATCTTCGACGAACCGGGTATCGCGCAGGAATGCGTGCTCGTGCACGGCAACGCGCACGTCCAGTACGCGCTCGGGCTCGCGCGCGTCGGCGGGCAGGCCGCGTTCAGCACCGACGAGCTGTTTCACCTCCGGCAGATGGTCGGCCTGCTGTTCCCGATGTTCGAGCTGCACGCGCGCACGTGCGCGGCACGCCGGATCGCGTCGGTGTCGACGAATGCCACGTCGCATGCGGGCTTCGATGCACGGCTCGAGCGGCAGGGCGTGCGGCTGTCGCGCCGCGAACACGACATCTGCCAGCTGCTGCTGTGCGGGCGCTCGGTGCCCGAAGCGGCGCAGCAGCTCGACGTGAAGCTGTCGACGGCAGAGTCGTATGTGAAGCGCGCGTTCGCGAAGCTCGGCGTGCGCACGCGCCGGGAACTGTTCGACTGGGTGCTGGTCGACGGCTGACGGGCGACGGGCGCACGCGCCGCCCTCCGTTGCCACACTACGCGGCCCGCAACGCCTCCTTGATGTTGAACGCCCGCAGCAGATCCTCGCAGAACGCATCGACGATCGGCTTGTCGGTCGCACTGCGCTTCATCGCGAGATGCAGCGGCACGTCGAAGCCGAACGTGTCGCGGCCGACCGCCCGCACGAGGCCGCGCTGCTCGAACGGCTCCGCATGATGCGCGGGCAGGTAGCCGAGATGCCCGCCCGACAGGATCAGGATCGTCGCCGCCTCGATGCTGTCCGCGCTTGCGGTCACGTGCCGCTCGGGCAGCGGGCATTGCTCCTCCGGCACCGGGTAGGTGCGCCACACCCAGTCGTACGCCTGCAGGTCGTCTGCCGTGACCGGACGCGACGCGTGAAACAGCGGATGCCCGCGCCCGCAGTAGATCACCTGCCGCTCGGTGAACAGCGGCGTGTACAGCAGCCCCGGCACGCGATGCCAGAAATAGCCGATCGCGAGATCGAGCTGGTTGTTGACGAGGCTTTCCTCGAGCTCCTGCGGCGACGCGACCTTCATCGCAAAGCACACGGCCTGGTCGCGCTTGCGGAACGCGCCGATCGCCTCCGCGACGCGCGCGTTCTCGACGAGCGGTGCCTGGCCGATCAGCCCGATCGACAACGTGCCGACCAGCTTGCGGTCGATGTCGCGCACGCGCGCGACGAACTCGGACGTCGCCGTCACGAGCGTGCGCGCGGTGGCCGCGAAGCGCTCGCCCTTCGACGTCAGGCGAAAGCCGCCGCGTCCGCGCTCGCAGAGCTTGAAGCCGACGCGCGCCTCGAGCGCGGAGAGCTGCGTGCTGATTGTCGACTGCCGCACGCCGAGCGACGCTTCGGCAGCGGTGATGCCGCGTGCGTCGACGACGGCGAGAAACACCCGGATCAGCCGGAGATCAAGATCGGTGGTATTCGAGAACATGCTGACTGCCACTGCGCATCCGCGCGTTTGCGAGCCCGGCGCACTTGCTTCGCGCGCCGCCGGCCGCCGTCGCCGATGAAAGCGTTCGGCCGCGCGCCGCCATCGGCATCGGCGCGCGCCGCATCCGTCATTCAGGTGTCGCCGCGAGCACGAACGCGACGAGCAGCGTGCCCGTCGATTCGCCGAGCACCTCGACGAACGTGGAGACGCCGAGCGCCGCTTCGCCGAAGCCCCAATGGCGCTCGACCTGCCCGACGATTGCCCGCAGACCGAGAAACACGGTCGGCCCGAGCACGCCGAGCAACAGCATCACGACGACGAACAGAGCGCTTTCCTGTCGCGCTTCATCTTGTGGGTTCACTGCATTCATTTGTGTCTCTCGCTGCCCGTCGTGCGGGCAGTCTCCTCCATCTGCTCTCGCGGCAGCCCGGCCCAGGCTGCCGCGCCTCTTACATCGGGAAACCCATCCCCTTGATGCCGTTGATCCACGCGCGCTTCCAGCCGCCCTCCTCATCCGCGCCGTCGAACGCATGGAACGTGATCTTCGCGGCGACCCAGCGCATCGGCTCGGGCGGGATGTAGCTCGGGCTCTGGTTCGCGATATCGAGCTTGCGTTCGGGGCTGTCGCGATCGAACAGGATGTTGAGTCCCATGAATGCGCCGAACCGGCTCGCCGCGACGCCGAACCCCGTGTAGCCGGCAACGAACACTGCCTTGCCGCCGAGATAGCGCTTCGCGAACACCGAGCCGCGCGAGCAGTAGTCGATCGGGCCGCCCCACGCGTGCGAGAAGCGCACGTCGCACAATTGCGGGAACGTGCGGTAGAACGCCTGCGCGAGCCGGTGATAGGTGTCGCGCTGGCCGTCCTGGTGCGGATCCGGATGACCGTCGAAGTGATAGCTGACGAGACCGCCGAAGATGATGTTGTTGTTCTTGGTCAGGCGGAAATAGTTGAGCTGCGTGCGCGTGTCGTAGATGCCCTGGCGGTTCTTCCAGCCGATCCGTGCAAGCTGCTCGTCGGTGAGCGGCTCGGTCGCGAGCACGTGGTCGCGCACCTGCATCACGCGGCGGTTGATGTCGGGAATCCCGACCTTCGCGGTGCCGCTGCCGAACACGACGCGTGGCGCGCGCACGCTGCCCTTCGGCGTCGTCACGCGCACGGTGCTGCCTTCGTCGGTCACGGTCGTGAGCG
This sequence comes from Burkholderia sp. PU8-34, assembly GCF_053427725.1. Lineage (NCBI taxonomy): Bacteria > Pseudomonadati > Pseudomonadota > Betaproteobacteria > Burkholderiales > Burkholderiaceae > Burkholderia > Burkholderia sp. PU8-34. Next base: position 13,199 of record NZ_JBSAXC010000019.1, on the reverse strand, counting down.
GCGTGTGCTCGTAGAGCCGCACGCCGAGCGACAGCGCCGCGCGCTTCAGCCCCCACGCGAGCTTCGCCGGATGCACGATGCCGCTGCGGTTGCGCGACCACAGCGCGCCCGCGAACAGCGGCGAATCGAGCTGTGCGCGCGTGTCGTCGCCGTTCAGCAGCACGACGTCGTGTCCGTATTTGCGGTGCAGGTCGTAGTCGCCGCGCAGGTGTGCGACGTGGTCGGGATCGACCGCGACCGTCATCTCGCCGTTCCATTCGATGTCGGCGTCGATGCCGTAGCGCTTCAGCGTCTCCTCGAAGCCGTCGAGGTTGTGATGGCCGAATTCCTCGAGCTGCGCGATGTCGTTCGGAAACACGCGCACCGCGTTCGGCAGGCCGTGCATCACCGACGTCGAGATGATGCCGCCCGCGCGGCCCGACGCGCCGTGCGCGACCTTGCCCGCTTCGATCAGCACCACGTCCAGGTGCGGCATCTGCTCCTTCGCCTGCACCGCCGACCACAGCCCCGTGAAGCCGCCGCCAATGATCAGCAGATCGGCCGTCGTGTCGCCGACGAGTTCCGGCTCGGCCGCCGGCGCGGCCGGGTTGTCGAGCCAGTACGGGAACAGCTTCGTGTTGGCGAGCGCCTCTTCGACGCTCAATGCGACCGGCGCGCCACGCGTCGCGCGGGCCGGAGCGGTCTGTTTCGCTTCCTTCACTTCCATTTTTATGATCTCAGCCATCACACATTGCATCCCGGCGCATGCGGTGCGGGATGCGCCGATACTCGGCATCGATGCATCCCGCACCGCATGAACGGGCGAGTCCTGCCGAGCGCGGCACGACAGACTTCGCTTGCGAAGCATCGAAAGCGCAACCGCCACCGGGCGCGCGTCGCACGGACGACATCACCACGGCGACGGTCGCTCGCATCACGCCTTTTCGAGCAGCACGTAGAACTTCTTCGCGTCCTCGATCGTTTCCCAGCGGCCCGCGAAGCCGGCCGGCAGCAGGTAGCCCTGGCCCGGTGTGAATTCCTTGCGGTTGCCTTCGACGTCGGTCAGCGCGATCCGGCCCTCGACGAGCCACACGGCTTCGTCGGCGGCGGTTTCCGGGAAGTCGACCGAGCCGGCCTTGCCTTCCCACCAGCCGATGATGTAGTTGCCGCTCTTGCCTTCGGCCGCGCGCCAGTCGCTTTCGTCCATGCCGAAATCCAGCTTCGTGAACTCGCCGACGTTGGCGCCGAGCGGCAGGATGTCCTTGATCAATTTAGTCATCTGAATCTTTCGTCTCGTGATTGAAAAAAGCAGAGACAAAGTTACGCATTTACGTTGTCCCGGTATGCCCCCCTCCGGGGGGGACAAACTACGTTTTCCCGATCCGCGCACGCATGGCCGTATTTCCCCTTACAGACGTTCTTCGCAACGGACGCTACAATCCGCCGGCTTTCACCCCGGGGAACCCGCATGCTGCTCAACGTGAACCCCTTCCATCGCGACAACGCGTCCTGGAACGTGTCGTTCAAGACGTTGGGCGACCTCATCGAAACCGTCGGCACGCCGCATTTCGTGCCGCGGCTGACCCAGTTGCTGAACCAGGTGATTCCGCTCGCCGTCGCGCACGTCGAGCGCTCGCGCGTCGACGTGTCGATGCCGACCGGCTACCGCTGCGAATGGATCGGCAGCAGCGGCATCGGCACCGAGTCGGCGGAGATCTCGGACGTGATGACGCTCTACTACGAGCGCTTCCTCGACAGCGACCCGCTGTTCGCAGGCCTGCGCGGCAAGACGGGCACGCTGCTCGTGGTGCGCGACATCGCGGCGATCCCGCCCGGCGAATTCCGCCAGCGCCTGTTCGACGACGTGCGGATCGCGCACGAATGCGTGCTTGCGCGCGGCACCCGTTACTCGCAGCATTCGATCGCGATCGAGCGCGGACGCGACCAGCCGCCGTTCACGCTGGACGAGATGAACCGCTTTCGCAGCGTCAGCGATTTCCTGTTCCCGCTGCTCGAGCTGCATGCGTCGACCACCGCCGCGCGGCGCGTCGCCCATCCGATGCCGGACACGCATCCGCTCGCGCTGTTCGACGCGCGGCTCGCGGCCGACGGGGTCCACCTGTCGAAGCGCGAATACGAAACCTGCAAGCACCTGCTGTCCGGCAAGACCGTGCCCGAGACGGCCGACATCCTCGGCGTGCGCGTCGCGTCGGCCGAGTCGTACGTGAAGCGCGCGTTCGCGAAGCTCGGCGTGCGCACGAAGCGCGAACTCGCCGCGTGGGGCAGCGCCGCGCCGGGCGCGGGCGCAGTCGACTCAGTCGTAGGCGCGTCGATCACGGGGTGAGCTGAGCCGCCGGCCGCAACGCATCGCTTTGCATCGAGACCTGTCGATGTAAACGTTGCGACTTCAAAATCTTCGCGCGCGGGTTCTCCTCTACCATCGGCCGATCGTTTTTAACCAGACAGAGGAGACGGCCCCGATGCACCGCGAATTCAATCAACCGATGGGCGGCAACGAGATGCCGCGCTTCGGGGGCATCGCCACGATGATGCGCCTGCCGCAGGCGACGACGACCGACGGACTCGACGTCTGCTTCGTCGGCGTGCCGCTCGATCTCGGCACGTCGAACCGCTCCGGCTCGCGCTTCGGTCCGCGCCAGATCCGTTCCGAATCCGTGCTGCTGCGCCCGTACAACATGGCGACGCGCGCCGCGCCGTTCGATTCGCTGCAGGTGGCAGACATCGGCGATGTCGCGACCAACCCGTACGACCTGAAGGACTCGGTGCGCCGCATCGAGGAGGCCTACGACGCGATCGTCGCGAACGGCTGCCGGCCGATCACGCTCGGCGGCGACCACACGATCGCGTGGCCGATCCTGCGCGCGCTGCACCGGAAGTACGGCAAGGTCGCTGTCGTGCACGTCGATGCGCACGCGGACGTGAACGACACGATGTTCGGCGAGAAGATCGCGCACGGCACGCCGTTCCGCCGCGCGGTCGAGGACGGCCTCCTGCAATGCGACAAGGTCACGCAGATCGGCCTGCGCGGCACCGGCTATCACGCGGACGATTTCGACTGGTGCCGGCAGCAGGGCTTCACCGTCGTGCAGGCGGAAGAATGCTGGAACACGTCGCTCGCGCCGCTGATGGCGCAGGTGCGCGAGCGCGTCGGCAATACGCCCGTCTACCTGAGCTTCGACATCGACGGCCTCGATCCGTCGTTCGCGCCGGGCACCGGCACGCCGGAAGTCGGCGGGCTGACCGTGCAGCAGGGCCTCGAGATCGTGCGCGGGATGAAGGGCCTCAATATCGTCGGCGCGGATCTCGTCGAAGTGTCGCCGCCTTACGACCCGGTCGGCACGACCGCGCTCGTCGGCGCGAACCTCGCATTCGAGATGCTCTGCGTGATGCCGGGCGTCGCCTACCGTTGAACCCGACCGACAGGATCACCCTCATGTCCACCGCACCGCTTTCATACGCCGCCGACACGACGCTCGTGCTGCCGGCCGCCCGTATCGCCGGCCAGCCCGTGCATGCGCACGCCGGCCACGTCGGCGCGCCGCTTCACGATGCCTCGACGGGCGCCACGATCGGCTGGCAGGAATTCGCTTCTGTCGCGCAGGTCGACAGCGCGGTACGCGCCGCGTGCGACGCGTTCGCCGGCTGGCGCGACACGCCGCCCGCCGCGCGCGGCGAGATCCTCGCGAGGATCGCCGAGCGGGTCGAGGCCGACCGCACGCGTCTCGCGGCGCTGCAGATGCAGGTCAGCGGCAAGCCGCCGTTCGAGGCCGACGCCGACGTCGGCGATGTCGCCGCTACGTTCGCGTATTACGCGGCGCTATGCAACGACCCGGCGGCGTTTGCCGCCGAAGCCGTCGCGCTGCCGAGCGACACCGTCACGGCCGAGCGCTTCCACGATCCGGTCGGCGTCGCCGCGCTGATCGTGCCGTGGAATTTCCCGATGGTCACGACCGCGTGGAAGCTCGCGCCCGCGCTCGCGGCCGGCTGCACGGTCGTGCTCAAGCCGTCGGAACTGACGTCGCCCGCCGAGCATGCGCTGATCGACATCGTCGCCGAGGCCGGCGCGCCGGATGGCGTCGTGAACATCGTGAACGGCGGCGCCGACGTCGGCGCGGCGCTGACCGCGCATCCGCTGATCGACAAGATCTCGTTTACCGGCAGCACGGCCGCCGGCAAGAAGGTGATGCACACCGCGGCCGACGAGATGAAACGCATGACGCTCGAACTCGGCGGCAAGTCGGCGCTGATCGTGCGCGACGACGCCGACCTCGATGTCGCCGTCCCGCTCGCCGTGGCCGGCGCGTTCACGAACGCGGGCCAGATGTGTTCGGCAACCGCGCGGATTCTCGTGCACGACAGCCTGTATCGCAGCTTCATGGCCGCGTTCGAGAAGGCAGTCCGCGCGCTCGTCGTCGCGCCGCCGGACGCGGCGCAGGTCGCGATGGGGCCGCTGATCTCGGCCGCGCAACGCACGCGCGTCGAGGCGCTGCTGCAGCAAGGCATCGACAGCGGTGCGCAGGTCGCGTTCAGCGGCCGTGTCGCGGATGCGGGTGGCAGCGGCTACTTCATGGCCCCCGTCGTGATCGCGGAGCCGGCCGCCGACAACGTGCTGTGGACCGATGAAGTGTTCGGCCCGGTCGCGTGCGTGAAATCGTTCCGCACCGACGACGAGGCGATCGCGCTCGCGAACGACACGCGCTACGGGCTCGTCGCGACCGTCGTCACGCGCGATGCGGAGGTCGCGAAGCACTACCAGGCGCAAGTACGCGCGGGGCTCGTGTGGATCAACGCGCCGCAACTCATCTATCCGCACGTGTGCTGGGGCGGGTTCGGGCTCAGCGGGATCGGGCGCGAGCTCGGCTTGGCCGGGCTGCGCAGCTATCAGGAGCTGCGCCACGCGATGCGGGCGATCGGTTGATGATTGAACGACGGCATGGCGGCGCAAGCCGCTTGCGGCGCCGCGCGGGATCGCGTGGCGCCTTGTCGTTCGGCTCACTCACCGTCATGCCGCCTCCACGGGCGTGGTGCCTCCCGGCGCCAAAGCTCGTTACGCTGACAGGGTACGAACACATTAACGAAGAAGCAGAAAGAGCATGGAGACAGCCCGTCCGGGCCCGTTCTTCCGATCGATTTCTTGACAAAACGCTGCACATCGCGTAGTGTCGGCAACCAAAGCATCCAAGACGCACGATTGCTCATCTTTTGCCGCTACTCGCGGCTCTCGTTGGTCTCTCCCTCTTGATTCTTCATTCGCCCTTTTCTCGAGGGCGTGTCTCTTATTTGTCTGTTTAAGGAATATCTAGTGGAAACCGGTACCGTCAAGTGGTTCAACGACACCAAGGGCTTTGGCTTCATCACCCCGGACAAGGGCGGTGACGACCTGTTCGCACACTTCTCCGAAGTGCGCGGCACGGGCTTCAAGACCCTCGCCGAAGGCCAGAAGGTCAGCTACGAAACGAAGCGCGGCCCGAAGGGTCTCCAGGCTTCGAACATCACGCCGCTGTAACGCTTCCGGATCGCGTCGCCCGTTGGGGGGCGCGATCCTCTCGCCTCGAACCGTGGCCGTCATAGGCCGCGCGTGCCCGCTTTCTTTTCTTGCATCCATGCTTTCCCTGCCCCCGCAGGCTGAAGGTGTGGTGTCACTGGCTCAGCCGGTGTTCGTTGCTCATTCGACATGAGGTTCCCGCCGACAGGCCGCGAACCAGGCGCACTCATCGAGCGCGTCGATCGAGCACGTTTCCCGGGAAGTCTGAAGCCGTTTCGGATCGCCAGGTTACGGTGCGCTGAATGCGTCGTTGCTTGCCGGCCCAGGTTGTTCGCGCAGATCCACTTGCGTCGCATGTGTGAAATGCGCCGGACATCCACACGTTGCAACATCACCCGCGTGGAAGCGATGCAGTGATCGGCGGCATGTGCCGACAGCCTGCATTGACGCGGCATTACGCTCACTGGAGGAATTGATTTGGCAAAGGAAGAGCTGCTGGAACTCGACGGGGTCGTCGACGAAGTGCTGCCGGACAGCAAATACCGCGTCACGCTCGAAAACGGCGTGGTGGTGAACGCCTATGCATCGGGCCGCATGCGCAAGAATCACATTCGCATTCTTGCCGGCGACCGCGTCACGCTGGAGTTGTCGGTCTACGATCTGTCGAAAGGACGAATCAACTTCCGGCACAAGGATGAGCGTGCGACCGGCGGGATGCCGCGACCCGCGATGCGTCGCCGGTAAGCGTACGCCGATCGTGCGATGAAAGGCCGTCGCCCGCGATGACCGCAGACGGCGCCTGTGCGACGAGCGCGGGCGGCCACTCGATCCGTCCTCGCGGCTTTGGCGGCTTTGGCGGCTTTGGCGGCTTTGGCGGCTTTGGCGGCTTTGGCGGCTTTGGCGGCGCAAGTTACTGCATCGGGTAGCGCGCCGACGCGTACGAACATCTACGAATATCAATCCGCCCCGCGACGCGGCGTGCCGTGACGCGCGAGGAATCGATCGAGCTGCCCCGCAAATGTCTTGCCGTCACGCGCGCTGAACGGCGGCGGGCCGCCCGTATCGATGCCGGCACTACGCAGTTGATCCATCATGTCGCGCACCGACAGGCGCTCCTTGATGTTCTCTCGTGAAAACCAGCTTCCGCGCGGATCCAGCGCATGGGCGCCCTTGTCGAGTACCGCGGCGGCGAGCGGTATGTCTGCGGTAATCACCAGATCGCCTGACGTGACCAGTTCGACGATGCGCGCATCGGCCGCGTCGAAACCCGCCGGCACCTGGATCGACCTGATGAACGGGGACGGCGGCGTACGCAAATATTGGTTCGCAACCAGCGTCACCTGAATTTCGGCACGACGTGCGGCCCGAAACAGGATGTCCTTGATGACGGCGGGACAGGCGTCCGCGTCGACCAGTACTTGCATGAAGGCAGTTCCGCTCCGTTAAAAGGCGATCATATATCAGAGTCGGTGGCGGTCTTGCCGTGGCGTGGGATGACGCGATCGAAGCCGCCACACGGATTCGTATGCGAAGGTCCGCCATTGCACGTCATCCCGCATTCGCCAGCACTCAGAGTTCCTTCACCATGAACACGCGCGCGGCCCCCGCGGGTTCGCACGGCACTTCGCCGAACACGCGATAGCCATGCTTCTCGTAGAACGCGGGCGCCTGGAACGAGATCGTGTAGAGCACGGCGCGCGCGCAGCCGCGCTGCTTCGCTTCCGCTTCGGCCGCCTGCAGCAACCGGCTGCCGAGGCCGTCCTTGCGCAGCGATTCGGGCACGTACAGCAGATCCACGAAGAACAGCCCCAGCGACGTGCGACCGACCAGCCCGCCCAGCACTTCCCCGGTCTTCGGGTCGGTCACGTAGACGTCGAGCGCCGTGTTGTCGGGCTGATTCGTAATCGCGTTGTTGTACTCGTTGAGCTTGCTGCTGATGAGGTCTCGTGCGGTCGGCTGTCCGACCGCGGTCAAGCGGATCTCGATGTCTGTATGAGCGGTCATGTAAGTGCGCGAGTAAGCGACAGAATGCCGGGCCGTCGGGCCCGCCTTTGTTCAGCCCGGCTATTCTGCCACGCCAGCCCGCTCAGAACTTTTGATCGATACCGACCGAGACACCGAGCTGACTGTGGCCAGGCTGGCCGACGGACGCGTAACTGTTCACGCCAAGCGAACTGCTTCCCTCGTTCCGCGCAGTGCCGACGTTCGCATAAAGCAATGTGCGCTTGGACAGCGCGTAGAGCGTTCCCGCCACGAAGATCATCGGGTGCTCCGCACGGCCCTGATAATCGTAGCGGCCACCGATCGCATACAACTGAACCACCGGCGTGACGAACACGTTGCCGGCCAGCCAATACACGGTGCCGCGCGGCGTCAGTTGCAGGTCCCCCGTGACCCGGGTGACGTTGGCCATCACGGCCCAATTCGGCGCGTTGTACCGCGCGGCGAATTCGTAGCGCTGGTCGACGCGCGACGAAAGATCGCTCGCCGCCGCGACCGTGCCACGCGTCTGTTCGACCGTCGCGGTCGCCGTGAAGCGATTGGCCGAATATTCGAGCGCGGCGCCGATATACCGCCCGGCCAGCGTGTTGCCCGGCACCTGCTGGCCGAAGCCGTACATCGCTTCGGTCGTGAAGCCCGCAAACCGATGCGACGTGAACTTCACCGAGTTGTTCACGCGGATCGTCGCCAGCGGGATCGCATTGAGCGCGAGAGCGGAGTAAGCCGCGAAGTAGGTCGGATCGTAGTAAATCGCCCTGTCGAACTGCACGCTGTACTGGCGTCCGAATGTCATCTTCCCGATGCTGCCGTCAACGCCGACCCACGCCTGACGATTGAAGAGCGTGTCGGGCACCACCATTGCGCCGGTCGTCGAGTTGAAGCCGTTCTCCAGCTGGAACATGGCCTTCAGGCCGCTGCCCAGGTCTTCCACGCCCCTGAGGCCGAAGCGGGACGGCAGATATGCGCTCTGCGCCATCCCGATCGATCGATGTCCGGCGCTGTCGGCGTTGGTCAGATACTGCAACCCCGTATCGACAATCCCGTACAGGGTCACGGAACTTTGCGCCATCGCCAATCCGGGGATCGACAATAAAAGTAGGTATGCGAAGCGTTTCATCTGGTAATTGATCGAAGCGTGAACGAGCACGAGCTCGTTGGATTTCAAGCCGACTGATTCAGGCCGGCAGAGCCGGCCGCTGTCGGTGTCCGGCCCGGCGGATTGACGGACCGGACACCGTCCGTGGCTACGGAGGGCAACGGAGGCCTTTAGCGCGCCGTCGACCGGGTGACAACCGCCGGTCGATCGGACACGCCGCGGCCGGCAAGCTTACCGCGACACCAAAGCGCGGGGCGTGGCTGCGCCGAGCAGGTAATGGATCACGGCAACGGTGGCGACGTTGGCGGCCAGGCAGGGCAGCCCCAGATTGATGCCACCGAGCTGGAGCTTTCCGACATACAACGTCAGCGCGAGGCCTTGTCCGACGAGCATGCCGGCCGTCACCGCCAGCGGCCGGATGCGCAGCGAGAACAGCACCGCGATCAGGCCCGGGAAGAACTGGGCGACGCCGTAGTACGTGACGTTGATCAGCGTGAGCATCAGAGTGGGCGTCGCCGACGTCATCACGATGGACACCGCGAGATAGACGAAGATGACGATCTTCGCCGCGCCGGTCTGCCGCTGTGCCGGAAGCGAAGGCAGCAGGTTGCGGCTCACGATCGGCCCGATCGCGAGACACATGCTGGTCAGCACGAGCAAACCGGAAAGCGCAGCGGCAGCCGCGACGAGCCCGATAAGCCACGACGGCAGCAGCGCATTCGCCGCGACGAAGAATGCCTCGTTCGGCGTGCGCAGGTGGACGTTCTGACTGATCGCGTAATACGCGGCGATGACGAGGAACGGATACATCAGCATGTAGAGCGGCATCGCGATCTGCGAGCGCCGGATCGTGTCGGCGCTTTTCGCGGTGAAGAACATCTGCACGCCGAATGGCATCGCGAGGAAGCCAAGCGACTGCAGCAGGATCGTGCTCATCGCGAAGCGCAGCTGTTCCGCGTTCATCTGGTTGCCGACGCGCAGGCTTGCCGCGTGGAAAACCTCCTTCACGCCGACATGTCCGGCCACGGCCAGGCCCGTTGCCACGATCGCCAGGACCATCAGGATGTCCTTCAGCACCGCCACATAGGCCGACGAACGGATCCCGGCAATCATGATGTAGGCGAACGCGAGCACACCGGCGATCAGCACCATGTGCAGCGGTTCGAATTGCCAGCCGATCCCGCGAAATGCGGCAACGAGGCCCGTGAACTGCAACTGGGCCATCGGCAGCAGAAACACGATCGACGACAGCGCGACGACGAGCTCGGTCGAGCGGCTGCGGAAATAGCCGCCGAACAGGTCCGCGAGCGTAATCGCGTTGTAGCGCTGCCCCGCTTCCCAGATCTTCGGCCCCAGAAAGTAGCCGAGCGGATACGCGAGCAGGATGTAGCCGAGGAACCAGATCCCGTAGGTCGGCCCTTTCGCATAGATGCCGCCCGCGAAGCCGACCATCGTTGCGACGCTGTAGATCTCGCCCGCCGCCAGGAAGAAGACGAGAAACGCGCCGAACTGCCGCGATGCGACGAAGAAGTCGTGCACGCTCTGCTTGCCCACACCCCGGCGCGAGTAAAGCGCGAGGCAGAACGACAGGATGACGAACCCCGTGAATACAACTGTCGACATGTGTGCCTCCGCGAAATCAGACTTCGAGCCGGGCCGCATCGGCCGCCGGCTTGTCGAAGCAGCGCCAGCAGACGAACAGGCACGCGGACGTCAGGACGAACCACGCGAACATCCACGCATAGACGAACGGCACGCCGAACACGTAGGCATCGACGGACGAGACCCAGGGCAGCAAGCCCAATACGCCGAAATAAGGCACGGCGAGGCCGATCAGGAACTTGACCATGGGCTTATCGCGCCTCCTGCGCCGCCGCGTCGATCACGCCGGCCGGATCGATCGGCGTGCAGATGCCCGCGCGCGCTTCGATCGCTTCGCCGGCCGCGAGACACAGCGCCTCCTGGAACCGGCCTGCGACGATCTGAACACCGGTCGGCACACCATCGCGGATGCCGGTCGGCACGGAGAGCCCCGGCAGGCCGAGGAGCGCCGTCGCGAGCAACGGGCCTTGCGCGTCGAGGATGCGCCGGAACGCGCCGTCCCCTTGCTGATCCTCGTCGATTGCAAACGGACGCTGGCACGAAACGGGCATCAGCAGCAACGGATACTGCTGGAAAAAGGCCTGCCATTCGCGCAGCAGCCCCGTGCGTTGCGCGAGGCCGTTGATGTAGCCGGCCATGTCGAGCGGTGCCGCGAGGCGGCGCTGGCTCGCGAACGCGGTGCGAATCGCCGGGTCGCCGTGCGTTTCGATCGTCTTGCCCAATCCGCCCGCCGCCTCGGCGGTGACGAGGGCGAGCCACAGTTTGCGCGCCTCGTTCAGCCTCGGCGGCATGACCTCCTCTACCTTGCATCCGGCGTCTTCGAGCCAGCGCGCGGCCTGGCGCACCGCGTCGGTCACTGCGCCGTCGGTCGGCACGCCCGGAAGCGATGCGCATACGGCAACGCGCGCCGGAAACGGCGCGGCGCCGCCGGCCGGTGCGACGGGCATCCACCACGCGTCGCGCGGATCATCGGCGGCCATCGCCGACAACGCGAGACGCAGGTCGCCGACCGTGCGCGCGAGCGGCCCCTGAACCGACGCCAGTTGGACGGCGAGCGTCCGGTCATGCGACTGCGTCGGGTTGTACGCCGGCACGCGTCCGGTCGTCGGTCGCAGCCCGGCGACGCCGCACGCGTAGGCCGGATAGCGGATCGATCCGCCGAGATCGTTGCCGTGCGCGATCGGCCCGATGCCAGCCGCAACGGCCGCAGCGGCGCCGCCGCTGGAGCCGCCCGGCGTCAGCGCCGGATGCCACGGGTTCAATGTGCGGCCATACAGGTCGTTGTCGGTGAACCAGCGATACGAGAACGCCGGTGCGTTGTTGCGTCCGATGATGATGGCGCCGGCCTTGCGCAGATTCGACACCACGGGGCTGTCCTCGCGCGCGACGAGATCCCCGAAGGCTTTCACGCCATTTGTGGTTGCGAAACCCGCCATGTCAACGTTGACCTTTACGGTGACCGGCACACCATGCAGCGGGCCGACCGGCTCGCGTCGCGCAATCGCATCGTCGGCTGCCGCGGCTGCCGACAACGCGCTGTCGGCGAGCACATCGACGATGGCGTTGATCCGCGGATTGACTTCCTCGAGCCGCTGCAGGCAGCTCTGCACGAGTTCCTTCGAAGACACGTCGCGGCGCGCGACGAGCGCCGTCATGTCGGTTGCGCTCAGGCGCCACAATTGCTGTTCCACGTTTGACTCCTCCTTGTTCTTCATCGCACTGGATTGCCGCGCATACCCAGCCGGGTTCGCGTTGAAGGAAGCCTAACCGGACAGTTTCGATCGCATAAGACGAACGCTTTTCGGCGAAGACAACCAGTAGTTGTCAGCGCCGCCGGGTCGGACATGCGGATAGAATCGGGGGCAAACGACAGAGCGTCCGGTCGGCGGCCATGCCATGCGGTTGCGCGCCGGCATTCAGACGCGTGGAAGGAGACATGAAGGATCACCATTTGAAGGCGTGGCTTGCGCTGGTTGAAACCGGCAGCATTCGCGGCGCCGCGCGTCATCTTCATTTGAGCCAGGCGGCTGTCACCAAGGCAATTCGCGAGCTGGAGCAGGACCTGGAAGCGCCGCTGATATCGCGCAGCACGCGTGGCGTCACCCTGACGGAGTGCGGTCAGCAGCTTACCGTGCGTGCACGGCTCGCCCATGCGCAGCTGGCGCTTGCTCGCCAGGATATCCGGCAGATTCTCGGCGGCAAGCATGGACATGTATCGGTCGCCGTGACGCCGATCGTGTTCATCGGCGTGCTGCCCGCCGTGATCGAGCGCTTTCGCAAGCGCATGCCGCTCGCGAGGCTCACGGTCGACGACGGGATGATGCCGCATATCCTGCACGCGGTGCGCGATGGCTCGATCGACTTTGCAGTGGCCGCGCTGGCGGAAAGTGAAATCGGCAGCGAGTTCCATTTCGAACCGCTGAAGAATGTGGAGATCGTGGTGGCATGCCGTCGAGGGCATCCGTTGGAAACGGCCACCGAATGGGATCAACTCGTCGACTGTACGTGGGCGATGAACCTGTCGCCAGGCAGCCAGCACAGCAACCTGCTCGAGCATCTGCAGAAAACCCGGCATGCGCTGCCGTCGTCCGTCGTCAGGGTCAATACGTTTGGCGTCAGCTGGAACCTGATGTCCCGGAGCGATGCGCTGCTGGCGTGCCCGGCCGACATGCTCGAGATCGAGCCGTATGCATCGCAGGCGTGCCGGATACCGCTGCGCATGGCGCTACCGTCGCTGACGCTCGGCATTCTCAGGCTGCGCGATGCGCCGCTGTCGATCGCCGCGGAAACGCTGGTCGAGATGTTCAGGCAGGAATTCCGGAGCTGAAGCGGCGTGAGCGGCGAGCGCCCTGCACGCCCGCCGCCCTGCTCACGCCGCCTCATCCCGCGTGTCCGCCACGCGCTCAGGCCGCCGCGAACGCCGCCTTCATGTCCGCCACGCGCCGGCGTTCGCGCGCGAGCATCATCTGGTTGACGACGATCACGCCGATCGTCACCGCGGTGATGAACAGCGTC
>NZ_JBSAXC010000018.1:0-137299 GCF_053427725.1 Burkholderia sp. PU8-34 | reverse complement strand
CCTGTGGTGACCACAAGGGCCACGGCCATTTGACACGATTGAAGCGCTTTGACTTCAAAACCCTTACTGAAGATACAAGAGGGAGCGGATAGAGATGACGATTCTGGTTATTGCCGAACACGACAGCGCGTCGATCAGGGCGGCGACACTGAACACGGTGGCTGCTGCGCACGAAGTTGCCCAATCCGTCGGCGGCGACATTCACGTGCTGGTTGCGGGTCACAACGCGCAAGCGGCTGCAGACGCGGCGGCGAAGATTGCTGGCGTGTCGAAGGTTCTGCTGGCCGACGCGCCGCAACTCGCAGCGGGCCTCGCGGAAAACGTCGAGGCAACCGCGCTGAACATCGCGAAGGACTATTCGCACATCCTGGCGCCGGCGACCGCCTACGGCAAGAACATCGCGCCGCGTATTGCCGCGAAGCTGGACGTTGCGCAGATCTCGGAGATCACGGCCGTTGTCAGCACCGACACGTTCGAGCGTCCGATCTACGCGGGCAATGCGATTGCGACGGTGCAGTCGAGCGACCCGATCAAGGTGATCACGGTGCGTGCGACGGGCTTCGATCCGGTTGCAGCGGAAGGCGGCAACGCAGCGGTCGAGAAGATCGAAGCGGCGGCGGACGCAGGCATTTCGCAGTTCGTGAGCCGCGAAGTGACGAAGCTGGACCGTCCGGAGCTCACCAGCGCGAAGATCATCGTGTCGGGCGGCCGTGGCCTGGGCAGCGGCGAGAACTACACGAAGGTGCTGGAGCCGCTGGCAGACAAGCTGCAAGCGGCACTCGGCGCATCGCGCGCGGCCGTCGACGCGGGCTACGTGCCGAACGATTACCAGGTGGGTCAAACCGGCAAGATCGTCGCGCCGCAGCTGTACATCGCGGTCGGGATCTCGGGCGCGATCCAGCACCTGGCCGGCATGAAGGATTCGAAGGTGATCGTCGCGATCAACAAGGATTCCGAAGCACCGATCTTCGGCGTGGCCGACTACGGACTCGAAGCCGACCTGTTTCAGGCGGTGCCGGAACTGGCCGATGCATTGCAATGACAAAACGGAGGCCGAACTGACATGACCCAGGACAGTCACCCGGCAGGCAACGGGGCGTTCTCGCCCCAGTCCTATCTGTTCGTGCCGGGCAGCCGGCCCGACCGCTTCGATGGTGCGTGCGCGAGCGGCGCCGACGCCGTCATCGTCGATCTCGAGGACGCGGTCGAACCCGCGCAGAAGGACGCGGCGCGCGCGACCGTCGCGGCGTGGATTGAACGCGCGCGGCCCGTGCTGGTGCGCATCAACGGCCGCGGCACGCCGTGGTTCGACGACGATGCGCGGCTCGCCGCACTCGACGGCGTTGCGGGCATCGTGCTGCCGAAGGCCGAGCACCCGGACGACGTGATTGCCGTCGTGTCGCGCGCGCAGCGCAAGGTGCCCGTGTTTCCGCTGATCGAGACCGCGCAGGGCATGTGGTCGGCGATGGAGATCGCCAAAGCGCCATGCGTGAAGCGCCTGATGTTCGGCACCCTCGATTTCATCGCCGAGATGGGCACCGACGACGATCGCGACGCGCTGAATCCGTACCGCGCGCATCTCGCGCTCGTGTCGCGCGTGGCCGGGCTCGACCAGCCGGTCGACGGCGTCACGCCCGACATTCATGACGCCGGGCGTCTGGCAGCCGATGCGCAGAACGGCAAGCGGCATGGCTTCGGTGCGAAGCTGTGCATCCATCCGAAGCAGATCGCGACCGTTCACGCATGCTACGGCCCCGACGAGCGCGACCTCGCATGGGCGGCGCGTGTGATCGATGCGGTATCGCACTCGCAAGCCGGCGCGATTACTGTCGATGGGAAGATGGTCGATCGCCCGGTCGTGTTGCGTGCCGAGCGCCTGCTGGCGCTTGCCGCGCATCGTCGCCCGACGGCGTCCGTGTAACGGTCGACGCCGCGCGCCGAGGACAGTGCGCGTGTGAAACATGACGATGACTCGCGCGCCCAATGTCCGACGGATTGCCTTGAAAAGCAAACGGGGCGCCGGCGTGAACTTCACCCCAGAGGTTGGACTTGCGTCCAACCTCTGGGGTGTTTTTCGTGAACCGCGTGGATATTCTGAACAGGTTCCAGCGTCAGCGCCGGGTGTTTCGTGACGAAGTACGATGAACGCTTCCGGCACCGACTCGTTCAGGCGTACCTGAATGGAGAGGCTGGTGTACAAGCACGCTTGCTCGGCGCGCCTCAGCGTGCGGTGCCGCGCGCGGCTTCCGGTGCAGCATCGCTCACCGTCGGCGCAATATCCTCCAGCGCGTGCCGGCTCGTTTCGATGCGCAGCAGCAAGATGCCGGCACACAACGCGACGAAGATCGCGCTGACCAGCGCGATCACGCCGCCGACGCCGAACGCGTGATACAGCGCGAGCGCGAGATACGGCGTCGCGATCGACGCGGCGCGGCCGGCCATGCCCGCGAAGCCCGTGCCGCGCAGGCGCAATTCGGTCGGGAACAGTTCGGGAATGAAGCCGAACAGCCCGAGCGTCGTGACCGTGTAGATGCTCGTGACGAGACAGAAGCCGACGATGATGATCGCCGCCGGTTCGTGCAGCGACACGTAGATCCAGCCGAGCACGATGCTGACGAGCGCCGCGGACATGATGCCTCGCGCGCGGCCGATCCGGTCCGCGATGAGATACCCGCACACGCCGCCGACCGGCGAGCCGATCGACATCAGCAGCACGAAGCCGAGCGACTTGACGATCGACAGGCCTTCGGACACGAAGAACGTCGGCAGCCACGCGATGAAGCCGTACAGCCCGATATTGACGGCAATCGCCGTCAGCGCCGCGACGAGTGCGCGGCTGCGCATGCCGGGCGCGAACAGCGCGCGCAGCGGCACCGCGCCGACATTCAGGTCGATGGTGCGCGACACGGGCGGCAGGGTGCCGACCTGCGACGACACTTCGCGCTCGATCGCCTGCAGCGTGCGTTCGGCTTCGTCGAGCCGTCCGACGGATTCGAGCCAGCGCGGCGACTCGGGCATCCGGTGGCGCAGGAACCAGACGACGAGCGCGCCGGCGCCCGCGATCGCGAACATGTAGCGCCAGCCGAGATTCGGAATCACCCAGTAGCCGATCGCGAGCGCGAAGAACAGCCCGCTGTTGATGATGATCGCGAGCAGCGACACCCATTTGCCGCGCGTGGCCGGCGGCACGAATTCCGCGAGCGTGCCGGCCGCGACGACGAGCTCGGCGCCGAGCCCGATGCCCATGATGAAGCGCAGCACGATCAGCCATTCGATGCTCGGCGCAAAGCAGGCGGCGATCGACGCGAGGCCGAAGATCGCCAGGTTGAGCTGATACGAATAGCGGCGGCCGAGCCGGTCGCCGATGTAGCCGGACAATCCCGCGCCGATCATCATCCCGACGAAGGTGGCCGAGACGAACGCGGCGCCCGTGCGCAGGTCCGCGAAGCCGCTTTTCACCATCGCGGCGACGGCGCCGTTGGCGAGGTACAGGTCGAATGCGTCGAGAAACGCGCCGCCCGCGATCAGGCCGAGGATCTTCCAGTGAAAGCGGGATACGGGCAAGCGGTCAAGCCGGCCGGCGGCGTTGACGATGGTTGTCATGAATGTCTCCTGATGGGGGAAAGAGGCCGGCGCTGCTTCTGCGGCAGCGTGGTCCGGCCGGAGTGAGCCTGCCTACACGACGCGCCGCTCCCGGAGTTGCGCGATGCCGGCCGGGTCGTAGCCGAGCTCGGCGAGAATCGCGTCGGTATGCTGTCCGAGCGCGGGGACGGGCGCCATGACCGGCTCGTCGCGCGAGGACTGGCCCGGCGGATACAGCGCGGGTACCGGTCCCGCCGCCGTGTCGACCTCGGTCCAGCGGCCGCGCGCACGCAGTTGCGGGTGTTGCCAGACCGCGCGCATGTCGTTGACCTGCGCGTTCGCGATGCCGGCCTCGTCGAGGCGGGCGACCACGTCGGCGGCGGTCAGTTCGGCGACTGCGCCGTGGATGATCGCCGCCAGCGCGTCGCGATTCGCGGCGCGCCGGCTGTTTGCGCAGAAGCGCTCGTCGGCCGCCAGATCGGGCTGCCGGATCACGATGTCGCAGAAGCGCTGCCATTCGCGCTCGTTCTGCAGCCCGAGCATCACCGTCTTGCCATCGCCGGCCGGAAACGGGCCGTACGGATAGATCGTCGCGTGCGATGCGCCGGTGCGGCGCGGCGGCGGCTGGCCGTCGAACGCGTAGTAGAGCGGGTAGCCCATCCACTCCACCATGCTCTCGAGCATCGACACATCGATGTGCCGTCCGTGTCCGGTGTGCTGCCGCTCGAGCAGCGCCGCGAGGATGTTGGTATACGCATACATGCCGGCCGCGATGTCGGCGATCGAGCAGCCGGCCTTCGCGGGCTCGCTGTCGGAGCCCGTGATGCTGAGAAAGCCCGACTCGCTCTGGATCAGCAGGTCGTACGCTTTCTTGTCGCGATACGGGCCGTCGGCGCCGTAGCCCGAGATATCGCAGACGATCAGGCGCGGATAGCGCGTGCGCAGCGTGTCGTAATCGAAGCCGAGCCGCTGCATCGCGCCGGGCGCGAGGTTCTGCACGAGCACGTCCGCATCGGCCAGCAACGTGTGGACGATGTCGGCGGCCTCCGGCTGCTTGACGTCGAGCGTCAGGCTCTCTTTCGAACGGTTCGTCCACACGAAATGCGACGCGAGCCCCGACACGCGCTCGTCGTAATTGCGGGCGAAATCGCCGCTGCCGGGGCGTTCGATCTTGATCACGCGCGCGCCGAGGTCCGCGAGCTGGCGCGTGCAGAACGGCGCGGCGATCGCATGCTCGAACGTAATGACGGTGATGCCGGCAAGTGGGCGCATGGCGCGTCTCCGTCAGAACGACCGCGGCAGGTCGAGGATGTGTTCGGCGACGTAGGACAGGATCAGGTTCGTCGAGATCGGCGCGACCTGATACAGGCGCGTCTCGCGGAACTTGCGTTCGACGTCGTATTCGCATGCGAAACCGTACCCGCCGTGGAACTGCAGGCAAGCGTTCGCCGCTTCCCACGATGCATCCGCCGCGAGCAGCTTCGCCATGTTCGCCTGCGCGCCGCACGGCTCGTGCGCGTCGAACCGGCGCGCGGCGTCGAAGCGCATCAGGCTCGCGGCCTCGACGTTCACGTACGCGCGCGCGATCGGGAACTGCACGCCCTGGTTCTGGCCGATCGGGCGGCCGAACACGACGCGCTCCTTCACGTACTGCGACACCTTGTCGATGAACCAGTAGCCGTCGCCGATGCATTCGGCCGCGATCAGCGTGCGCTCCGCGTTCAGCCCGTCGAGGATGTACCTGAAGCCCTGGCCTTCCTCGCCGATCAGGTTCTCGGCCGGAATCTCGAGGTTGTCGAAGAACAGCTCGTTGGTCTCGTGATTGACCATGTTCGGGATCGGCTGGATCGTCAGCCCGTTGCCGACCGCTTCGCGCAGATCGACGAGGAAGATCGACATTCCTTCGGATTTCTTCTTCACGTCGGCGAGCGGCGTCGTGCGCGCGAGCAGGATCATCAGGTCCGAATGCTGCACGCGCGAGATCCACACCTTCTGGCCGTTGATCACGTAGCGGTCGCCGCGCTTCTCGGCAGTCGTCCTGATCTTCGTCGTGTCGGTGCCGGTGGTCGGCTCGGTCACGCCCATCGACTGCAGGCGCAGCTCGCCGCTCGCGATCTTCGGCAGGTAGTGCTTCTTCTGCTCGGCGGAGCCGTGGCGCAGCAGCGTGCCCATGTTGTACATCTGGCCGTGGCACGCGCCCGAGTTGCCTCCCGAACGGTTGATCTCTTCCATGATGACCGACGCTTCGGTGAGGCCGAGGCCCGAGCCGCCGTATTCCTGCGGAATCAGCGCGGCGAGCCAGCCGGCCTTCGTCAGCGCGTTGACGAATTCGTCGGGGTAGCCGCGCGCCTCGTCGATCTTGCGGAAGTACTCGGCCGGGAACTGGCCGCACAGGTCGCGAACGGCGTCGCGAATGTCTTGATACGGATCGGTTGCGTGATTCATGAGGGGAATTCCGGGATGCATGGGGAGTGGATCAGGCAAAACGGACCTGGGCCGACATCGTCAGCCAGCCTTCGTGGTCCTTCGCCCAGAGCTCGGCTGTCCTGCCGTCGTCGGCCAGCCGGCCGCACAGCGTGAACGGATGGCCGAGAAATGTCGGGCGCACGGCCTTGTACGTGTAGTCGCGCACGACCGCGCCGGGCAGGCTGCGGGCCACGAGATCGAGCAGCAGCGTCGCGATCAGCGGCCCGTGCACGACGAGGTCGGGGTAAGCTTCGACCTCCTGCGCATAGCGCCGGTCGTAATGGATGCGGTGACCGTTGAAGGTCAGCGCGGAGTAGCGGTACAGCAGCGTTTCGGACGGCTCGATTTCACGCACCCATTGCGCGCCGTCGGGCGCCGGCACCGGCTGCGGAAGCGGTGCGCCGGGTTCGGCCGGCTCGCGATAGACGATGTCCTGCTCTTCCTCGATGCACAGCACGCCGTCCGATTCGACGCAATGCTGGACCGTCACGAACGCGAGGCGTCCGCTGCGGCCCGCCTTGCGTTCGACCGACAGGATGCGCGACATGCGCGTCGCCGGTGCGCCGATTGCAAGCGGTGCGGCGAAACGGAGCCGCCCGCCAGCCGCCATCCGGCGCGGCAGGCCGAGATCGGGCAGGAAGCCGCCCGTGCGCGGATGACCGTCGGCGCCGAGTTCCGACTGGCGTGCGACGGACCAGAAATAGAGCCAGTGCCAGAGCGGCGGCAGTGCATCGCCGGCGCGCGGCCGGGTGTCGTGGTCGAGGACCGCGGCCAGTGCGGCCGCCGGGGTGAGTGAAACGAGGTCGGTCGCGACCTCGGCGGCGCCGGTGCGAGCGTCGGACTGCGTAGCGTTCAATGCCGTCTCCGTGACTGGGCGTGCCAGCGGTTTGGAATGGGATGGAGACGACTGTAGGTGAAGCGGCGCCGCGCCGGAAATACCGATTGAATGTGCCGGTCATAGGGGTATCCTATGACTTTGCGCACGATCGGCACGGTCATGGATATCCGCCAGCTCCGCTATTTTGTGAACATCGTCGAATACGGGAGCCTCGGCAAGGCCGCCGAAAAGCTCTACGTCGCGCAGCCGTCGCTGAGCCAGCAGATCGCGAAGCTCGAGGACGACCTCGGCGTCGCGCTGCTCGTGCGCAGCCCGCAGGGCGTGAAGCCGACGGCGGCCGGCCAGGCGCTGTATCGTCACGCGCGGCTCGTGCTGCGCCAGATGGATCAGTTGCGGCAGGAAGTGCGCGCGGGCGCGGGCGGCGAATCCGGCACGGTCGCGGTGGGCTTTCCGACGACGATGACATCGATTCTCGCGATGCCGGTGTTCGAGCGCGTGAGCGCGCGCTATCCGGGCATTCGCCTGCAGTTCTTCGAAAGCATGAGCGGTTACATCAACGAACTGCTCGCGAACGGCCGGCTCGATCTGGCGATCCTGTTCCGCGAATCGAACACGACGGGCATCACCGCGATGCCCGTGCTCGACGAGGAGCTTTATCTGCTCGGCGAGCCGGGCGGCAGCGTGTCGCCGCGCGCGCGCACCTGCAGCCTGGCCGCGCTCGCGGGGGTGCCGCTGGTGGCGCCCGGCCTGTCGAACGGCCTGCGCCTGCTGATCGAGCGAACCTGTGCGCGCGAGGAAGTGCCGCTCAACATCATCGCGGACATCGATTCGCTGCCGATCTTGCTGTCGATCGCGCGCACGGGTGCTGCGTGCACGATCCTGCCCGCGTCGGCGCTGACGCTGTGGGACGAGGCAAGCCGCCCGAAGATGCGCCGGATCGTCGATCCCGAGATCCGCCGCCCGGCCAGCCTGTGCTGGTCGAACACGTCGCCCGTCAGCTCGGCCGCGCTGGCCGTGCGCGAGACCATCGTCGAGCTGATCGCGGAGCTGTCCGCGAAAGGCGCGTGGACCGGCATCACGCTGCGCGCGCCGGTCGAAGCGCCGGCGTGACGGCAGCCGGCGCGCGCGCCGCGCCGTTCATTCGGCGAGCCAGCGCGCGGCCGGCCACGCGCCGCGCTCGACCGCGTCCCGCATTTCGTCGACGAGTATCGCCGTGACCGCGCGTACGGCCGCGGCGATCCTGCGCGTGTTCGGCAGCGCGAGCACGATCGTGCGCTGCAGCCCCGGGTCGCTCAGCGGTGCCGCGCGAAGGTGCCCGCGCGCGACGTCGTCGGTCACGCAGATGCCGGGCAGGATCGTGTAGCCGTGTCCGCCGGCGACGAGCTGCTTCTGCACGTTCATCGAATTCGTTTCGGCCACCACATTCAGCCGCACGCCCGATCCCGGGCACGCCTGTTCGAGCAGGTTGCGGATCCCATGCGGTGCGCTCGGCAGGATCATCGGCCGACCCGTCAGCGTATCCAGCGCAACCGGCCGCTGCAGGTCGAGCGGCGCGCCCGGCGGACCGATCGCGTACAGGCTTTCCTCGAGCAGCGGGTGCGCCTGCAGCGTGGGCGTTGCTTTCGGGTTGTACAGCAGCGTCACGTCCACTTCGCCGGCGTCGAGCCAGTCGTGCAGATGGCCGGCATAGCCGACCGCGATCCGCAGGCTGACCGCCGGATGGCGGGCCTTGATCGCGCTCAGCAGCGGGCCGGCGAGCAGGTCGGCCGTGCTCGGCAGCAGGCCGACCGTGACGACGCCGCGGATTTGCGCGTCCGATGGCAGGATCTCGGCGCGCGCGCGATCGAGTTCGAGCAGCGCGCGGCGCGCGTGCTCGACGAGGATTTCGCCCGACTCCGTCAATTCCATCCCGTAGCGGCCGCGGTCGAACAGCGCGGCGCCGATGTCTTCTTCGAGCAGCTTCAGCTGGCGCGACACGGCCGGCTGCACGAGATGCAGCGCTTCAGCCGCGCGCGTCACGCTGCCCGTCTCGGCCACCGCCAGCAGTGCGCGAAGTTGCTTGATATCCATGCGATCCCTCGAGGTGCGTCATGCCGGTTCGTGATGCTTGCATCAGAAATCTCTATTTCTGGTGCGTGAGCATCGCATTTTAAGATACCTGAAACCTCTCACTTCAGGAGCCCCCACATGAACGCTTCAACGGGACAACCGCCGGCCTGGCAGGCGTCCATCTTTTCCGTGCTGAAAGCGGGCGGCACGCGCCAGATCGCCTATGTGCCCGATGCTGGCCACGCGCACGTGATCCGCCGCGCGCAGGCGGACGACGCGATCCACGACATCGCGCTGACGACCGAGGAGGAGGGCGTCGCGGTGGTGAGCGGCGCGTGGCTCGGCGGCCAGCGGGCGGTGCTGCTGATGCAGAGCAGCGGCGTCGGCAACTGCGTGAACATGTTCTCGCTGCTGCGCAGCTGCAACTTCCCGTTCTTCACGCTCGTGACGATGCGCGGCGAATACGCGGAGTTCAACCCGTGGCAGGGCCCGATGGGCAAGACGACGCAGGCCGCGCTCGAGCTGATGGGCATCACCGTGCTGCGCGCCGATCGTCCGGAGGACGTCGAGGACATCGTCAGCGCGGGTTTCGATGCGGCGTTCGAGGCGGGCGAGCAGGTCGCCGTGCTGCTGTCGCAAAGCCTGATCGGTCGCAAGAAATGGGAGAGGAAATGATGACGATGCAGAACACCCGCGCGACGATCGAGCGCCGCGCATTCGTAGAACGCCTGCTGGCCGGCGTGCCCGACGCGCTCGTCGTCACGGGGCTCGGCTCGCCTTCGTACGATGTGTTCGCGGCCGGCGATAGCGACAGCCGCTTCTATCTGTGGGGCGCGATGGGCGGCGCCGCGTCGCTCGGCCTCGGTCTCGCGCTCGCGCAGCCGGACAAGCCGGTGGTCGTGATCACCGGTGACGGCGAGCAGCTGATGGGAATCGGCAGCCTCGGCACGATCGGTGCGAAGCAGCCGCGCAACCTGACGATCGTCGTGCTCGACAACGGCCACTACGGCGAAACCGGCATGCAGCGCAGCCATTCGAGCCTCGGCACGGATCTCGTCGCGGTGGCGAAGGGATTCGGCGTCGCCGATTCGTTCGTCGTATCGCAGCAGGACGACCACGGCAGGATCGTCGAGCGCGCGAACGCGCGGCAGGGCCCCGTGTTCGCGCAGGTCCGCATCACGGCCGACGAGCCGCCGCGCGCGCTGCCGCCGCGCGACGGCGTGCACGTGAAGAACCGCATGCGCGCGCATCTCGGCTTCGCGACGTTCTGAGCCGTGCGCGTATCGCGCCCGCGCGACAACGGCGCGGGCGTGCGCGTCATGCTGCACCGTCGCACCGCCGCACCGCCGCACCGCCGCACCGCCGCGTCGCGCCTTTCGCGCCGTTCGTGCACCGCGCGGCGGCGCATGCCCACCGAAGTCAACGAGTCGATCATGCAACGCTACTCTCTCTATATCGATGGCGAACGCCGCGAGCCGGACAGCCGCGAATGGTTCGCCACCGACAACCCGTACACGGGCGAGCCGTGGGCGGAGATCGCGCGCGGCAACGCCGCGGACGTCGATCACGCGGTCCAGGCCGCCCATCGCGCGTTTGCCGACGGCGCGTGGCGGTCGCTGTCGGCCAGCGCGCGCGGCCACCTGCTGATCCGCCTGGCCGACCGCCTCGCGACCGAAGCCGCGCGCCTCGCCGAAATCGAAGTGCGCGACAACGGCAAGCTGTATGCGGAAATGCACGCGCAGCTGCAATACCTGCCGCAGTGGTACCGCTACTACGGCGGGCTCGCGGACAAGCTGCACGGCGACGTGATTCCGCTCGACAAGCCCGGCTATTTCAACTACACGCGCCGCGAACCGCTCGGCGTCGTCGCGATCGTCACGCCGTGGAACTCGCCTCTGATGCTGCTCGCGTGGAAGCTCGCGCCCGCGCTCGCGGCCGGCTGCACAGCCGTGATCAAGCCGTCGGAATTCACGTCGGCGTCGACGCTCGAGTTCGTCGAACTGCTCGCGGACGTCGGGTTCCCGCGCGGCGTCGTCAACGTCGTGACGGGGTTCGGCAACGAAGCGGGCAGTGCGCTGGTGTCGCATCCGCTCGTGCGCAAGGTCACGTTCACGGGCGCCGATGCCACCGGGCGCCGCATCAACGAGCAGGCCGCGCGCGACTTCAAGCATGTAAGCCTCGAGCTCGGCGGGAAGTCGCCGAACATCGTGTTCGACGATGCGACCCTGGACGATGCGGTCAACGGCGTGGTCGCGGGAATCTTCGCGGCGACCGGGCAGACGTGCATCGCGGGTTCGCGGCTGCTCGTGCAGTCGAGCATCCACGACGCATTCGTCGAGCGTGCGGTCGCGCTCGCGCGCACCGCGCGGATGGGCGATCCGATGGACGCCGGCACGCAGGTCGGGCCGATCACGACGCGGCCGCAGTTCGACAAGGTGCTGCACTACATCGACGTCGCGCGTGGCGACGGCGCGGTGCTCGCGCTGGGCGGCCGCGCGGCCACGCGCGCCAAATACGGCGGCGGCCGGTTCGTCGAGCCGACGATCTTCACGGGCGTCACGAACGACATGCGCATCGCGCAGGAGGAAGTATTCGGTCCCGTGCTGTCGGTGATCCGCTTCGATACCGAGGAGGACGCGGTCGCCATCGCGAACGACGTGCGTTTCGGGCTCGGCGCCGGCGTGTGGACGCAGGATCTCGGCCGCGCGTTCCGCATGGCCGAGCGCATCGAGTCGGGCACCGTGTGGGTGAACACCTATCGCGCGGTCAGCTACCTGTCGCCGTTCGGTGGCTACAAGGATTCCGGTCTCGGCCGCGAGAACGGAATCGGCGCGGTCGACGAATACCTGCAGACGAAGAGCGTGTGGATCAACACGGGCGCGGCGACCGGCAATCCGTTCGTGATGCGTTAGCCAGTATGACTCCCGTGAGGTGCCGGCAGCGGCGCGCATCAGCGCGTCGCGCCCGATTTCCCGACGCGGCGTCAGACCGGACAGCGGGACAACATGGATCTGGAGACACAATTGAAAGCCAATACTTTGCTGCCGGACGCGGTCGGCACTCCCGCCGATACGCGGCGCCGCATCCGCGCGATCGTGGGCGCGTCGTCGGGCAATCTGGTCGAGTGGTTCGACTTCTTCGTCTATTCGTTCTGCTCGCTGTATTTCGCGCAGGCGTTCTTTCCGGCCGGCGACCGCACGACGCAACTGCTCAATACGGCCGGCGTTTTCGCGACGGGCTTCCTGATGCGGCCGATCGGCGGCTGGCTGTTCGGGCGCATCGGCGATCGCCACGGCCGCAAGCGCGCGATGGTCGTGTCGGTGCTGATGATGTGCGGCGGGTCGCTGGCGATCGCCGTGCTGCCGACCTACGCGCAGATCGGCGCGCTCGCGCCCGCGCTGCTGCTCGCCGCGCGCTGCTGCTCGCCGCGCGCTGCGTGCAGGGGCTGTCGGTCGGCGGCGAATACGGCACCAGCGCGACGTACATGAGCGAGATCGCGCAGCCGGGATGGCGCGGCTTCTTCGCGTCGTTCCAGTACGTGACGGTGATCGGCGGGCAGGTGCTTGCGCTGGTCGTCGTCGTCGCGCTTCAGCAGTGGCTCACGCACGACCAGCTCGTCGCCTGGGGGTGGCGGATTCCGTTCGCGCTCGGCGCGATCGGGGCGGTCGTCGCGATGGTGCTGCGCCGCGCGCTCGACGAGACCACGACGATGCATACGCGCAACCGCGCCGACGCGGGCACCCTCATGGGCCTGTTCGCGCATGGCCGCGCGGTCGCGACTGTGCTCGGGTTCACGGCCGGCGGGTCGCTCGTCTTCTACACGTTCACGACCTACATGCAGAAGTACCTCGTCAACACGGCCGGCATGCAGGCGAAGACCGCGAGCGCGATCATGACGGCGGCGCTCGTCGTGTTCATGCTGATGCAGCCCGTATTCGGCGCGCTGTCCGACCGGATCGGACGCCGGCGGTCGATGCTGCTGTTCGGCATCGGCGCAACCTTCGGCACGGTTCCCGTGCTCGCGGCGCTCAGGACCGCTCACGATCCGCTGTGGGCATTCGTGCTGATCCTCGCGGCGCTGGCGGTCGTCAGCCTGTACACGTCGATCAGCGGGCTCGTCAAGGCGGAGATGTTCCCGGCCGAGGTGCGCGCGCTCGGCGTCGGCCTGCCTTATGCGATCGCCAACGCCGTGTTCGGCGGATCGGCCGAGTATGCGGCGCTGTCGCTGAAGGCGGCCGGCGTCGAAGCGGCGTTCTTTTGGTATGTGACCGCACTGGGTGCGGTTGCCGCGATCGCATCGTTGACGATGCGTGATCCGGCCACCCACGGTTATCTGCGCGATTGACGCCGGCCGGACGCCCGGTTGGGCGTCCGGCGACGCGACGCGATGCGACACGATGCGACACGACACGACACGACACGACACGACACGACACGACGTGATGCGATGCGATGCAATGCAATGCGACGCGATGCGCGGTTACGGCCGGGCGTCGGCGCGCCAGGATCGCGACAACGAAAGCGCAAATACCGGATACAGGACCGCGATGCCCGACAGCACGCCGAGAAAGCGGTCGAGCCCCGCGGCCGTATCGACTGCCGTGTACGTGTCGGGCACGAGTACGACGAGGAACGCCAGTGCGAACTGTGTGCCCATGTAGTTCGCGCCCGTGCGCGAGTTTTCGATATGGCGGCCGACGACGACGCCGGCTGCAACCAGCAGCGCCATCATTGCGGGCGAATGGTGGCTGGCATAGAGCCCGACGGTCGCGAGCGCGCCGCCCGCCGCACAGCCGGCGAAGCGGTGCGCCATGCGTTGTGCCGTGTGGCCGTGCGCGGCCGTCAGCTGCGCGGCCGGAATCATCGACACTGCGAAGATCGTCACGCACGCCTGGGCCGGCGATGGCAGGTGCAGCACGCGCGCAAGCAACGGGACGAGGGCGAGCGCGACGCCGCCCTTGAGCGCGTGCATGCCGGCGGCCGCATGCCAGCGCCGCACCGGCGGGGCGGCCGCCGTGGCCGGCGGGACGTAGTAGTCGCCCGCCAGCGCGCGGCGGATCGCGGCCGTGGACAGCGCGCTGACGGCGATCCCGCACAGCGTGCCGGTCGCCACCTCGGCAACGCGCGACCACGCGAACGCCGCGAGCTGCACGGCCGGCTGTTGCAGCGCTTCGGTCGTCACCATCGCGAAGGTCAGGCCCGCGAACAGCCACGCGTATCCGTTCGATTCGGTGAGCGCGAAATACAGCGTGAATGCGCCGACGCACGCCAGCGCAACGGCGAGCACGGACGGTGATCCGGGCCAATGCGCATGCGCGGCATAGGCGGCCGCCGCGCCCGCGACGGTGCCCGCGACGCGCAGCATGCCGCGCCGCAGGGTCGTTGCGACATGCGTGCGCATCACCATGTAGCCGCTGAATGCCGCCCATCCGACGTTGCGCTCGCGCAGCGCATGCGCGCAAAGAATCGACAGCATGACCGCGACGACGGCCTCGATTTCGTCGAGCGCGCGCGGCCCCGGCACGGGAATGCGGCGCAGGTCGCGCGCGATGTCGGCGGCCACGCGGCGCAGGTCGGCGATGAAGGTCACTGCAGGCTTCACGACTGCGTTCGCATCACGGCCGATGCGGCGAGCAGCATGACGGCACATGCGAGCAGGCAGGGTTGGAGGGTCGAACGGCGCGTGTTCACGGGCGAGCCAGTATGACGGTCGGCAAGGTGCCGTCATTCTCGTTCATCGCGCGCCGGCGTGCCAATACGCGCTGGCTTTGTGGGGCATAGGCCATGCCTATGGCGGATGCATGCCCGTCTGCAGGGCGGAACCGCGTTCCCTGCCGTGCGCGCCGGTCACGGGCGCAGCAGATCGAACCCGGCAAATACCACCACGCCGCTGAGCGCAATCATCGCCACGGAGTGCTGCCCGAAATAAAGGATCGCGGCTGCGAGCCACGACGCGATGCAAAAGGCGCCGATGCGGGCCATCGTGTGTACCTCAAAACTCGTCATGAAAGTGGATGCGCGTCCGCCGGCGACATCGTGCAATGCGATGCGTCCCCGAAAGGGACATCGCGCATCCGGATGCAGTGTGTCGCTCGGGTCCGCGACCGGCACGCAACGGCGTACCCATTCATGCGTTCGCGGTGGTCTCGACCGAGGCGCGGCCTCGGGACGGGGACGGCAGCACGCGCTTGCGTGCCCTGACCGAAAGGACGGTCGTGGGTGCCGGCGGCGATCGCTTCGGGCGACCCCGTGCGGAAGTCGGATCGCGAGATCGGCCGGAACACATTCAATTTTACCAGCGAACGCAGGGCCTGCCGTCCGACATTGCGTCCGACGCAGCGTAGTCATCGTGCAGCCTGCCGGGCTCAAGTTTCATCTGACAAATGCCGTAATACGGTTGCAAGGAATGCCTCGCACGACCGTCACAATTCGTTTTACTCACTCCGGACCGACACGATGTCGCCGCATACAGCGCGCTCGCGAACGCCGGCGCGTGCCGCGCGCGCTCGATGAAATCGTCGAAGAAGCGTTCGGCGCTGTCCCACGGATGGCCGTCGGTGCTGAAACAGTCCGGGCGACAGTACCCGTAGTCTCGATGCATGAGACAGCAGCACCCGCGCGCGCTACGTTTCGGCGATTTCAGGTATCGTTCCCGTGCGCCGCTGGCCGCGGCTCACGCCACGTCGAAAACCGATCGAATATTCCAGAATGAATGGAGCGCTCATGATCCTCGAAATCGCAAGTCTCGAAATCGAACCGTCCCAAGCCGAGCAGTTCGAGGCCGCAGTCCGGCAGGCACTGCCGTTGTTCGCGCGCGCCCGCGGCTGCGGCGGCGCAGAGTTGCAGCGCGTGATCGAACGCAATGGCGAGTATCTGCTCGTCGTGAAATGGGCGACCGTCGACGATCACATGGTGCACTTCCGCCAGTCGGACGATTTCCAGGCCTGGCGGCAACTGGCGGGACCGTTCTTCAAGCGGCCGCCGGAAGTCTTCCATACTGTCGCCGCCGTGAAGTAAAGGGCTTGACGGCGAAGCAGCCGTCACGCGCTCCATGGCGATTGTCCAGGGTCGTCTGATCGGTTGACGGCAACGGCAACGGCCACGGTCACACCGGCCGCAACGCATCGGCAACCAGTTCGATCACAGCGGCGCGCTCGCGCGCCGGCGTGAACAGCGGCGCCCGGCGCGCGCATTGCTGCCGCAGGTGCGCGAGGAAGCCGGCATCGCGGCTTGCGCGCTCCAGCATCTGCGCGAGCTGTGCGGCGTCACCGGCCGGGAAATAGCCGGCATAGTCGCGACCCAGCATGCCGATGTTTCCGGGGATGCGGCTGGCGAGCACCGGCACGCCGCTCGTGACGGCCTCGATGATCACATTGGCACCGCCTTCCATCACGCTGGAAACCACCATCGCCTGGGCCTGCGCGATGCGTCGCCGCGTGTCGGCATGCGACAGGTTCTCCAGCCACACATAGCGCCGCACCGTTGGCCACGCGTGCGCCTGCAGTGCCCGCGCGGCCTGCAGATAGACGTCGTCGAGCGCGCCGCCGATGTGGGTCAGGCGCACGCGCGATTCGTCGGGAAGCAGCGTAAGCGCCTGCATCGGCGTCAGCGGATCCTTCTCCGCGCGCATGTGCCCGACCAGCACGACATCGAACGCGTCATGTGCCGCGGCCGCCGCGTGGCATGCCGGGGCGGACTGGTAGATCACCCGGCACTTGGCGCGATGCGCGGCCGACAGTTCGTGCGGCCCTTCATCCTGCAGCACGACCAGGTGAGTCGCGAGATCAAGGGAGCGTTGAGCGGAGGCATCGCTGCGGATGTCGCGGTACAGATCGGTTCCCGTCAGCACGACGATCAGCGGGCGTCCCGCGCACGCATCGGCGAACCGGGCGATGGAATCGGCGGAGCGCCGTGCGTGCAGCGCGATCAGGCACGCCGGCAGCGTTTTGTCGTCGCTTTGCGGCGTCGGTTCGATGGCGGATTCGGTGGCCAGTTCGGCGGCCACCGTGACGGCGTAATCCTTCTGAAGGAATAGCGCCCAGCGATGGGCGGTCTGCCAGTTGCCGTTGTTGGCTTTGCGCAGTGCCGGGCTGATAATCGCGACGTTGGCCTTGGGAGGAGACATGACAATCGGGGCTGAAGGGGTTGCAGCAAGAAGGATAGGCAAGTTTGGGCTGCGTGCGGCGTTTTCCGCGTCGCACCGGCGCACCTGGGCCATCCTCGACGATCTGTCGCCGTCCCGGTGGCAGGTCCGCTACGATCCTGGGATCAATCCGCCGTTGTGGGAATACGCGCATGTCGCGTGGTTCACCGAGCACTGGGTGCTGCGGGAACCGCGTCCCGATGCAAGCGGCCGCCTGATCGCCACGTTGCCTTCGATACTGGCGGATGCCGATTCACTGTTCGACTCGATGCGCGTGGCTCACCCGATGCGCTGGCATCTGCCGATGCCGCCACTCGACGCGGTGCACGCGTACGTCGCCGTCGTGCTCGAACGCGTGCTGGCCGCGCTCGACGCAGCCGACGACACCGACGACGCGCTCTACTTCTTCCGGCTTGCACTGTTCCACGAAGACATGCATGCCGAGGCGCTGACCTACATGCGCCAGACGCTCGACTACGCGCTGCATGCGCCGGTCGAGATGCCTGCCGTCCGGCCGGACGCCGAATCGGTCGGGGCGGGGGGCGAGACGTTCCTGATGGGTTCGCCAGCGGACAACGGATTCGTGTTCGACAACGAGAAGTGGGCGCATCCGGTCCGGCTCGCGCCATTCCGGATCGGCGCCGCGTGCGTCAGCCATGCGGCGTTCGCCGAATTCGTCGCGGACGGCGGTTACCGCGACCAGCGGTGGTGGTCCGACGCCGGCCTCGCGTGGCTGCAGCAGAGCGGGCTCGCACATCCGGCGCGCTGGCGCGTCGCGGGCGGCGCGCCATGGCAATGGGAATGGCGCTGGTTCGGCAATTGGGTGCCGCTGCCGCTTGACCGGCCCGTGTGCCACGTCAACGCGTACGAGGCCGAGGCCTATTGCCGCTGGGCCGGCAAGCGCTTGCCGACGGAAGCGGAATGGGAGTACGCGGCCACGCATGATTTGATCGATTGGGGCGAATCGGTGTGGGAATGGACGGCCGATCCTTTCGCGCCCTACGCGGGATTCTCGGCCGATCCGTATCTGGAATATTCGGCGCCGTGGTTCTACACGCATCGGTCGGTGCGGGGCGGATCGTTCGTCACGCGCGATCGCATGCAGCATCCTCGCTACCGGAATTTCTACCTGCCGCACCGCAACGACCTGTTCGTCGGGTTCCGCTGCTGTGAATGATCGTCGCGTGTGATGCATTGAATCCTGTGCTGCGCGACACATTCGATCCGCCGTTCGAGATCGGATGCGTCAGCGCCGATCGCGCCATTTTGCCGCAAAGCTCTCGCATGCTGGAATCAGCCGGATCGACGATGAATCTGCGGCGCGGCGACGGCTCGCATACGTGTTTCCCCTGATCAAGAATTCACGCAGCAGGCCGATGTTGCGGATGAGGCGACAAGAATCAAGAAGAATCGATACGAGGGCCATTATGACGACGTCTGCAACAAGCGGCAGCAGTTCCACGCCCGACGAAACGGTCGACGCGACGCATCCGGTGGGCGAGCCGCCCGCCGCCGTGATCCTGCTCGTCGACGACGAACCCGGCGTGCTGTCGGCGCTCAGGCGCCTGCTCAGACAGTCCGGCTACGACGTACGCACGGCCGACGGCGGCGAGGCGGCGCTCGAGATCCTGGCGTCGGCCGACGTCGATCTGATCGTGTCGGACATGCGCATGCCGCACATGAGCGGCGTCGAGTTTCTGGCCCGCGCGCGGGCGCTGTATCCGGACACGATGCGCATCCTGCTGACCGGTTATTCGGAAGTCGAATCGGTCGCGCGGGCCGTCAACGAAGGCGGCATCTATCGCTACCTGAACAAGCCGTGGGACGACCACGACCTGCTGCTGACGATCGGGCAGGCGCTCGAACAGCGGCGCCTGCGCAGCGAAGCCGCGCGGCTCGCGGCGCTCACGCAGGCGCAGAACGACGAACTGCGCCGCTTCAACACGGAACTCGAAAGCCAGGTGCGGGCCCGCACCGACGAACTCGGCCAGACCGTGATGTTCCTGGAGGCCGCGCAGCGCGACCTCAAAAGCAATTTCATCGCGATGGTCCAGGTTTGCGCGAGCATGGTCGAACTGCGCTGCGGGGTGATCGGCGGGCAGTCGATGCGCATCGGCGAGATCGCGCGCCATCTCGCGCTCGCGTCCGGCATGAGCAGCCTGCACGCGCAGGACGTCTATTACGCGGGGCTGCTGCACGGCATCGGCAAGCTGTCGCTGCCCGACGAACTGCTGCACAAGCCGCTCGTGCGGATGACGACGGACGAGCAGCGGCTGTACCAGCAGCATCCGCTTCGCGCGCAGATGGTGCTGACGCCCGTCGCGCAGCTCCATCACGTCGCGTCGATCGTGCTGCACCAGTACGAACGGTTCAACGGCCGCGGCACGCCGGACGGGCTCGCGGGCGCCGACATTCCGCTCGGCTCGCGGATCGTCGCGGTGGCGCGCGATTTCGAAGGGCTGCGCCACGGCGAGATCGGCGCACCGCAATCCGTCGAGCAGGCGATCGATATCCTCAAGTCGCAGGCCGGCGTGCGTTACGACCCGGAGATCGTCGAGCGCTTCGTCACGCTGATGAAGCATCCAGCTGAATTGGGCATTGCGTCGTCCGTGTCGGAAGTGAAGTCCTCGCAACTGCTCGAAGGGATGCAGCTTGCCGACGACCTGCGAACGCACCGCGGCGTGTTGCTGATCACGAAAGGGAGCGTCATGTCGGCCCATCAGATCGAACTCGTGCGCCGTTTCGAGGCGCGGGAAGGCACGTCGTTCGACATTCTGGTCCTGGCCGCGCCCGGCGCGTCCGCACCAGCGCCCGCGCCGGAGGCCGGCGGACCACCGGGCTGACGGCGGGCACGGCCCGGCCGCCGTGCTTCGCAACCGATCGCGCGGCACGGAAACGCGATTCCGACATTCCGGAGCGTTCGACCATGCACGGCACGTACAACTTCTCGCTCGCCCTGCTGTCGCTCGTCATCGCGACGCTGGCGTCGTATACGGCCCTCGATCTGGCCGCGTTCATCTCGCTGCTCGACAAGCCGAAGATCCGGCTTGCGTGGCTGAGTGGCGGCGCGGCTGCGATGGGTACCGGCATCTGGTCAATGCATTTCGTCGGGATGCTCGCGTTCTCGTTGCCGATTCCGCTCGGATACAACCTGGCCGAAACGGGCGCGTCGCTCGCGATCTCCGTGCTGGTGTCGTACTTCGCGCTGAACGTCGTGACGCGCGCGAAGCTGACGCGCTTGCGCCTCGTCGTCGGCGGGATACTGATGGGCGGCGGGATCGCCGGCATGCATTACACGGGGATGGCCGCGATGCGCATGCAGCCGGGGATCCGCTACGACCCGGCGCTGTTCGCGGCGTCGATCGGCGTGGCCGTTGTCGCATCGACCGCCGCGCTGTGGATCGCGCAGACGCTGCGCACTCAGGCGGCGCGCAACGCGAGACGCATCGGCGCGGCCGTGATCATGGGGATCGCGATCACCGGCATGCATTACACGGGGATGGCGGCCGCGCATTTCGCGCCGGACGCGCGCTGCGGCGCCGCGAACGGCATCGATACGCCGTGGCTCGCGACGACGGTCGCGTTGTTCACGCTGGCGACCCTGATCGTCACGCTGATGATTTCGCGCTTCGACGCCCGCACCGCATTCCTGCGCGGGATGGCCGACACGCTCGAGGAACTCGTGCAGGTGCGGACCAGCGAACTCGAACGGGCGCTGCGCCGTTACGAATGCACCACGCAAACGCTGCAGCGGACCCGCGAGAACATGGAGCGCGAGATCGAGGAACGCAAGGCCGCGCAGTCCCGCCTCGAGCAGGAGAAGGACGAGCAGCGCCGGCTGTTGCACGAACTCGAGGAGACTCACGTGCAACTGCTGCAGTCGGAGAAGCTCGCGTCGATCGGCCAGCTTGCGGCCGGCGTCGCGCACGAAATCAACAATCCGATCGGCTTCGTCAGCGCGAACCTCAACATGCTGAAGACCTGGGTTCGAAGCCTGCTCGACGTGGTCGAAGCCCATGAAGCCGTGACGGCGCGGCTGGACGCCGACACGCGCGGCACGCTGGACGCGGCGAGGAAGGAAGCGGATCTCGACTACATCCGCGGTGAAATCGCGACGCTGATCGACGAATCGATCGACGGCACGATGCGCGTGCGGCGCATCGTGCAGGACCTGCGTGACTTCTCGCGGCCGGGCAGCGACGAATGGAACATCGTCGACCTCCACGCGGGCCTGGAGAGCACGCTGAACGTCGTCCACAACGAGCTCAAGTACAAGGCCGACATCGTGCGCGACTACGGCGACGTGCCGCACGTCGAATGCCTTCCGTCACAATTGAACCAGGTGTTCATGAACCTGCTCGTCAATGCCGCGCAGGCAATTTCCGAGCGCGGCGTCATCACGATCCGCACGACGAGCGACGACGAGAGCGTGTCGGTCGCGATCAGCGATACGGGCAAGGGCATGCCGCCCGACGTCATCCGACGGGTTTTCGACCCGTTCTTCACGACCAAGCCGGTCGGACAGGGCACAGGCCTCGGGCTGTCCGTGTCGCACGGCATCGTCGAGCGTCACCGGGGCATGATTGACGTGGCCAGCGAGCAGGGGCGCGGCACGACGTTCACGGTTCGGCTGCCGGTCCGGCGCGAGCGGGCGGGCGTGGACGCGGCGCCAGTGCTGCAGCGTGCATGAGTGCGGGTAGTGCGGGTAGTGCGGGTAGTGCCGGGAGTGCGGGAAGTGAGGGAAGTGAGGGAAGCGCGGGAAGTGAGGGAAGCGCGGGAAATGCGGGAAGCGCGGGAAATGCGGGAAATGCGGGAAATGCGGTGAGTGTGGCGAGTGTGTCGAGTGCGGGGAAGTGCGAGGAGTAGCGCGACCGGCCTGTCGCGCATGCAGAAGACGCGGCGCAAATGCCGCGCCGACCGATAGAATCTCCGCAACGCTCACCCGCGCACGACGCTCGTCGCGCGCCGCCCGGAAATCCCGCATGCGAACGCACGAAGCGCACGAAACGCACGAAACGCACGACATGCCGACGGTCCTGTTCGGCGCATTCGACCGGCACAATGTCGGCGACCTGCTGTTTCCGCACGTCGTCGAGCGGATGCTCGACGGCCGCGACCTGCGATTCGCCGGCCTCGACGCGCGCGACCTGCGCCGCTACGGCGGGCATCGTGTCGAGGCGTTCGGACGGATCGCGGCAGCCGCGCGTGATCAGGCGCTGCAGGTCATCCACGTCGGCGGCGAACTGCTGACCTGCAATGCGTGGGAAGCGGCCGTCATGCTGTCGCGTCCGGGCGAGACCCGGGACGACATCGCGAGTGCCGACATGTGGGCGCGCAGCGGGCCCGCATGGGCCCATGCGCGGTTCGGCACCGCGTCGCTCGCGCCGTATGTGCTGTCGGCGCGTGCGTACCCCGACGTGCCGATGCACCACGTCGCGTTCAACGCCGTCGGCGGTGCCGATCTCGATGCGCGCGATCCGGCGCTCCGCAGCGAAGTGCTGGCCGCCCTCGCGGCGGCGGATGACGTCAGCGTGCGCGACCGGGCCACGCTCGCACAGCTGAACGCGGCCGGCATCCAGGCGCGGCTCGTCCCCGATCCGGCCGTCATGACCCGCGCGCTGTTCGGCACGCGGATCCGTCGCCACGCCGGGGAACGCGCGGTGCGGGATGTGCGTCAGGCCTTTCCCGACGGCTACGCGGCCGTGCAGTTCAGCGCCGATTTCGGCGACGACGCGACGCTCGACGTCATCGCGCGCGCGCTCGACCGGACGGCGTCCTCGCATCGGCTCGGCGTCGTGATGTTTCGCGCCGGCGCGGCACCGTGGCATGACGACCTCGCGTGCTACCGACGCATTGCCGGCAAGATGCGCAGCGGTTCGGTCAGGCTGTTTGCGTCGCTGAATCTGTGGGACATCTGTGCGCTGATCGCGCAGAGCCGCGTGTATTGCGGCAGCAGCCTGCATGGCCGGATCGTGGCGATGGCGTTCGCGCTTCCGCGCGTCAACGTCCGTCATCCGTCCGTCGGCGCGCGGACGACGAAGCTGACCGCCTATGCGGCGACATGGGAAGCAGCGGGCGTCCCGGGCGTCGTCGGCGTGGACGATATCGCCGATGCGATCGGCGACGCGTTGCGGGCGGATGCGGCGATGCTCGAACGCAAGGCGAGGGAACTGGCGGATCTGTATCGCGATGGGTTCGCGCCGGTGCGCGACGGGTGCTTGCGGGACGCCAACGCCGGCTGATTTCTGCTCGACAGGATTCGAGGCGACCTGAATCGCGTTGCGCCAGGTTACATGCTCCCGTTGGCACAAGGCAGTGCCGCGTACACTACGCCGTTCTCGCGCCCTTTTGCACGGTCGGGAACGGACAGGGAAGGCGCAAGGCCGCGCGTCGTTGCACACAAACCTCATGACAAGAATTCCAGTGAGCAAGCTGGGCGCGATTCTCGCGTTGTGCGCGAGCCTTACCGCCACGTACGCGCATGCGGAAGTCCGGTCGACTGCCGGAAACTCAACGAAGCGGCCAGCGGCCCGGACTACAACTTTAGACCGCCGCTTTCCGCGAAAGTCATCGGGTCGGGGCGCGCCTATTTCTATTCGGCGCCTGCGGCCCAATGCATGAGCAAGCGCACTTCATCATTCCCGGCGACTCGGTGACGGTCTACAAGCCGTACAAGAAGTGGATGCAAATCTTGTACGTGAACGGCAGGACGGGCGAGGATTTCGAAGGGTGGATCGAGGAAAGCCGCCTGGATCTCGGTAGCCACCTGGGCGGCGATCAGTAGTCGATTCGACAGGCGATCGCGCCCGGATCGTCGCGGCCCATTCGTCGAATCCCTGCCGGGTATCGACGATCGTCGCGTCGACCTGCAGCAGCGCGCCGCGCGCATCGATGCGCCGCGCGCGGAAGTAATGGCGGTACCGCAGCGCGGCAACGCGCGCGGGGGGCCACTGCGCATTCGTAGACGCGTGCGCTCGTCGTGCAGCATGAAGCGCTTGCCGGGCAGCTGCGCGACGCCGTTTGGATCGGCGAGTGGCACCAGCGGAATGGTCGTTGGCGCGTGGGCGAGATTCGCGCAGGTCGCGCCCGGCTGGCCGGGCGCTGGAAAAGCATCTGAGTGCATCGTCATCGTTGTTGTTCTTGTCGTCGGTCCCGTTGCCACGGCCCGTGGCAGGCCGCTCGCGGCGACCCGCTGAATCCGGATGGGCGGCCGGTTGCGGCGGGGCCGGTTGCTGTCATCAAAAGTAAAGTTCGCGGCATCCAATGTAAAGCGGGAAGTGGCGCCAGGCCAGATGATTCATTCGTCGCTTCAGACACCTGGACATCAACCGCTTTAAGGAGATCTGTATGCATTTCATTGACGACTCTCTGTTGCCTGAGAATCAGCAGCCTCTGGTCATTCAGGCCGCACCCTACGGACCGCAATGGTTGCCGGGCGATTCGGACGACGTGCCGGTAACGATGGCCGATCAGGTGCAAAAGGCGGTGGACTGCTACAACGCCGGTGCCACCGTGCTGCACGTGCACGTGCGTGAAGCCGACGGTAAGGGTTCCAAGCGCCGCGATGTTCAACGAAATGCTGGATCGCCTGCGTAGCGCCGTGCCGAAGATGGTGCTACAAGTGGGGGGCTCGATCTCGTTTGCGCCCGAGAACGATGGCGATATCGCCCGTTGGCTGAACGACGACACACGCCACGGCCTGGCCGAACTGAATCCGCGCCCCGACCAGGTAACGATCGCGATCAACACCAGCCAGATGAACACTGCGGAGCTGAAGGTGCACACGGATGTAGTGGGCACATCGTGGGAGGACCTTGAAAACAGCCCGTACCGTGAGATGACCATCCCCGCCGGCCCTGCGTTCGTGGATGAGCACATCCGGCGCATGGTGGCCAACGGCATCCAGCCCCACTTCCAGATCGGCCACCTGGCCCAGCTCGAAACACTGGGGCGCATGATCCGCCGCGGCAAATACATGGGGCCGCTGGTTCTGAACTGGGTGGCCATCGGCGGCGGGATGGACGGCCCCAACCCACGCGCGATGATGGAGTTCATCAATCACGTGCCCGATGGCGCCGTGCTGACGATCGAAGGTACCAACCGGCCTACGTGGCCGTTGACCACAATGGGCATCTGCCTCGGCATGCACGTGCGCTGCGGGATCGAAGACACGCTCCAGGATGACCTCGGCGAGCGCATCCCGTCGGTGAAGCAAGTCGAGAAGCTGGTGCGCATTTCCCGCGAACTGAACCGCGAAATCGCTACCGGCGAAGAAGCGCGGCGCATCTATCAGATCGGCGTGCAATACGACAGCATCGAGGAAGCCCTGGCGAGGAACGGCTACCCGCCGCTGCGCAAGCCCGGCCAGCGCGGCTTCCTGCTGTATGACGGTGCGTACTACCCCGGCGAAAGCCAGCGTTCTGCGGAAGCACAGCGTCAGGCCGAAACGAAGCGGCGCCTGAATGCCCTCTCCAACAGCGACTGGAGCGCAGCGACAGCCAAGGCCGTTCCGGCTTGAGCACAACTGCCGACCGGGCGATGGCACAGTCGGCTTTCTCGAGACGCCGCAGCCCATTTCCCGCGGTCGGGCCCGCTGTGCCAGCCGAGAGACGGCGTGAGCTGGCGCAGCGCCAAGAGCGCAACACGCCGTGCAGCCTTGCGCGCATCTCAGAACGGACGGACTACGGTGGCGGCCGGTTCTCGCGCACGCCGGTTTGCTGCGCGGCTCTCCTTCGCGCTGCAGCCGAATTGCCCGTGATACCAGCGTGAGAATTCGCTCGGTGCGGAAAAGCCGAGCAGGGTCGCCACCTCGGTCAACGGGCGATCGCTCTCGGTGACATGCCGTGACGCAAGTTCCTTGCGGACGTCGTTCACGATCGACGAGAAGCTCCGCCCGTGTTCCGCCAGCCGGCGCTGGATGGTGCGGCACACGACGCCGAGGTGCTCGGCCACCTGTTCGATCCCGCAGCGCCCGCTGGGCAACAGCAGCAGGATCGTGCGCCGCACGTCCTCGAGCATGGTTGCCTGATGCGGCCTGGCCGACGTGCCCAGCAACTGCTGCGCGTAACGCACCATCGCCGGATCGGCGGACGAGTTGCGTGCATCGAGACCGGCTTTCGCGCAGACGATGCCGTTGAAGTCGCGATCGAACTCGATGCAAGGACCGAAAAACCGCAGGTGCGTACGGACGTCGCGTGGCGCCGGGTGCTCGAAGCATACGCGTCGCGGCTGCCAGTCGGGCTTGAGGAGCTGGCGTATCAATCGCACCATGACCCCTAGCGCCAGCTCGACCCTTTGGCGCGTGGGCTGATGCGCATGGCCGGCGATGACGGCCTCGCGAATGATGACCCGATCTCCGTGCTCCTCGACCGCCAGCGACAGCGCGTCGTTGAGCAGCGCCACGTAGCGCATCAGCACATCGAGCGAGTCGCGCAGCGTCGCCTGGTCGCGGATCAGCAATCCGACCGCGCCGAGCTCGGCAACGTCGACCTGGGCGCGGCTGCCGAGGACGGGAACCTGCTGGCAGAAATCCGGATGCTGCTGCTGAAGCATCGTGTGGTGTTCTTCCGCGACCAGGAGATCACGCGCGCGCAGCATGTGGCCTTTGCGCGCCGCTTCGGCGAGCTGGAAGACCACCCGGTGGTGGGCAGCCATCCCGACTACCCGGGACTGGTTCAGATCTACAAGACGCCGGAGAGTCCGCCCGAACGCCACGAGAATTCCTGGCACACCGATGCGACGTGGCGCGAAAGGCCTCCGATGGGCTGCGTATTGCGTTGCGTCGAATGCCCGCCGGTGGGCGGCGACACGATGTGGGTCAACATGGTCGAGGCTTACGAGCAACTGCCCGACGATATCAAGATGAAGATTGCGTCCTTGCGCGCACGCCACAGCATCGAGGCGAGCTTTGGCGCTGCGATGCCGATCGAGAAGCGCCTTGCGCTGAAGGCTCAGTACCCGGACGCCGAGCACCCGGTCGTGCGCATCCATCCGGAAACCGGGGAGAAGGTGCTGTTCGTCAACGGCAGCTTTACGACGCACTTCACCAATTTCAATACGCCGGACAACGTGCGCTTTGGACTGGACAAGTCGCCGGGCGCAAGTCAGTTGCTCAACTACCTGGCCAGCCAGGCCAACATCCCCGAGTACCAGGTGCGTTTCCGCTGGAAGCGGAACAGCGTCGCATTCTGGGACAACCGTTCAACCCAGCACTACGCTGTGATGGACTACCCGGCGTGCCACCGCAAGATGGAACGCACCGCCATCATCGGCGACATCCCGCATTGAGTGATCGATATGACCGCCACGATACCCACCGTACTCATCGTCCCCGGCCTGCGTGACCATGTGCCGGACCACTGGCAGACACTGCTGGCAGCGAAATTGCGTCGGGTACGCAGCGTCGCGCCGCTTGAACGGGACAAGCTGAGCTGTGCAGCACGCGTCGACGCGATCGACCGCGAACTGGCCACGATCGACGGGCCGGTGATCATCGTCGCGCACAGCGCCGGCACGATGATGGTTGCGCATTGGGTGGCCCGGGGCGCGACGCGCGAAGTCCGCGGCGCGCTGCTCGCCGCGCCCGCGGATCTCGAGACACCCATGCCGGCAGGTTATCCGACCATCGACACGCTGCACGACCACGGCTGGCTGCCGATCCCGCGATGCGCTTTGCCGTTTCCGAGCATCGTTGCGGCAAGCAGCAACGATCCGCTGACGCGTGTCGATCGCGCCCGCGCGTTCGCGCGCGCGTGGGGCAGTCGCTTCGTCGAACTCGGGGCGGTCGGGCACCTGAATCCGGCGTCGGGCCATGGCGAGTGGCCGCGGGCGGAAGCGTTCATTCGCGAACTCTCGTGACCGGGCAGTAGCCGAACGCCGTCAACGAAGAAAAACCGGGCCTGCGGCATTTGAAGTGCCGACGCCGGCATCACATAACGATTAGGAGACGAGCATGAACGTAATTCCCGATGGCCACGAGGCCGGCGGCAACGACCACTTCCTGACGAGCAGGCGGCAAGCATGGTTTGCCTTTGCGATGACTTTCGCGCTCATGTTGTTCGACTTCATCGACCGGCAGGTGATTGTCTCGCTGTTTCCGCACATCAAGAGCGAATGGGGCCTGAGCGACAAGCAACTCGGTTCGCTGGTGTCCATCGTTTCCATCGTTGTGGGGGTAGGGGGGCTGCCGGTCGCGCTGTTGGCCGACCGCATGGGCCGCGTGAAGAGCATCGTCGTAATGGCCATCGCATGGAGCCTCGCCACGATCTCGTGCATGTTCACGAACAATTACAGTCAATTGTTCAGTTGCATGTTCTGGGGCATCGTCGTAGGCCGCATTGCGCTTCGCAAGCCGCGAAACAAGCTGCCCGCGTTGTCCGTGCTGTGCCTGATCACATCGGTGATCTTCGTCGTCGCATTCGGCGGCTCATACACAGGTGTTGCACAGCTCAAGCTGATCGTGATCGGCGGCATTTTCATGAACTGCACGGTCGGTGTGGTCGCCAGCATCGCGATGGACGTCATTCACCCGGGTGTGCGCTCGACCGGAGCAGCCGTGCTTTCGCTGTTTCAGAACGTGTTCGGCCTGGCGATGGGACCGTTCCTCGCAGGCGTCATCTCGGACCGATGGGGGCTGCAGCACGCGATGACAGTCATTCCTCTGTTCAGCGTTCTGGCCGCCGTGTTCTTTATCGTCAGCATGCGCAGTTATGACGCGGACGCGGCCGAGATCTCCGCGGTGAAGCTGGATGTGGCGCCAGGCCTCACCGGGAACCTGAGCACCAGCAACGCAGTTTGAGCGAGGGGGATCTCGGAGGGGAAAGGTCGCGGGCCTCGCGCCGGCTGCGTCGCATGGCGACGGCAGAAGATCTCATCGGCCGGGGTCCGCTTGCGGGCTCGCCTCGTTCATGAACGCGCGGACTGCGGGGGACAGCTCCCGCCGCCTGCTCGCCATTGCGAGGTCAACGGAGAACTGAAAGTCGTCCAGGGCTCGATAGCAGATTCCCGGCTGAACGAAATGCCGCATCGATTCAGGGACGACGGCGACACCATAACCGGCCGATGCCAGGCTGACTGCGGATATGAAGTCCTGCACGCGGTAGTCGAGGAACGCGGAAAAGCCTCCCGCAGCCCCCAGCGCAGTCAGTACCTCACTGAATCCCTCGTCCTCGTCGAACTGGGGGGAGATGAACGGCTGGTCCTTCAGGTCGCGTGCATGCACGTGACGCCGTGCCGCCAACGGGTGGTTCTCCGCCATCGCGACCATGAGCCGCTCCGTGTGCACGATGACGGACACGATGCCCGATGGATACTGACGCCTGGGCCGCACGATACCGACGTCGATTTCACCATTGTTCAGCGCTTCGAACTGCCGGGGCGTCTCCATCGCGACGACTTCGACCCGCACGTTTTCATGCGAGCGCCGAAACCGGCGAAGCATGTCCGACACCACACCGCTACTCGCACCCGACGCGACGAAGCCGATCCGGACGATGCCCGCCAGCCCTCTTGCCGCCAGTCGTCCGACCTGATCCGCGCGATCGATATGCCGCAACGCGGCCACCGCTTCCGCGTGGAACAGCCGTCCTGCGTCGGTCAGCGTCACTGGCTGACGTTTGTTCCGGTTCAACAGGCGAACGCCGATCTCTTGCTCGAGGCGTTGAATCTGCGCGCTCAGCGCAGATTGAGCCACGTTCAGTCGATCCGCCGCTCGGGCGAAGTGCAGCTCCTCGACCACCGCCGTGAAGTACCTGAGCTGACGGGCATCGATCATTTGATCTCCATAGGCGAATAAAAATTCACATTTCTAATCTGGATGCTATCAAAAAAGCAGGCTGAAATGGAGCCATCAGCCCAACGGAGATCACCATGGAAGCCATGCTTGCCGACAAGCCTCTCGCGGCGCGCCAGCCGTCTTTTCGCCTGACGCCGCACCCGCATCATCATCGAATCGTTCATGTGACTGCCGACCGCGACGCGCTTGCCGGTTTCCTGCAGGAAGCGCGGGATATCGATGTTCAGAATCTCGAGTACGTGCCATTCGTGCGGTTCCATCTCGCCGATCTGCTCGTCAGGCATCTCGGCGTCGAGTTCGCCTGGACGTTGGTCGACATCGTCAAGGATCGTCGTCACGGCGGCTTCACCATCGGCCTGCAAGGTCTTTCGCAAGACGATTCCGACTACGTCAGGTTCGGTACTGCGGTGGGTCATATCCTCGGCCCCAGCAACCACGATGCAATGTCGGGTACCTACTACGCGCGCTTCGTGGTCAGGCACTCCGACGACAGCGACTCCTATCTTCGTCAGGCCTACCGACTGTTTACGATGCACACCGACGGCACGTTCGTCAGCGAGGCTACGGACTGGCTGCTGATGATGAAATTTGCCGAGCAGAACGCGATCGGCGGCGAGTCGAGATTCCTGCACCTCGATGATTGGGAGGAATGCGAGGATTTCGTGAATCACAAGCTCGCAACCCGGCCGCTCCTGTACAAGGCGCCGGGCTCGAAGAATGTCAGCGAAAAGGTCGAGCGCCCGGTGTTCTTCCAGGGCGAATTCGGTCTGTCGATGTCGTTCATCGACCAGTTCGTGCAGCCCGCCAACCGCGAAGAGGCCGCCTATCTGTATGAACTGTCGGCATCGATGGAGGCATCGTCGGGCACGAAGGAAGTGGTGCTGCCGGTCGGGGATCTGGTCGTGCTGAACAACTATTTCTACGTGCACGGACGTGCCCCGTTCGTACGAAACGAAGCGCTTTTCAGGGAACTGATGCGTCAGCGCGGCACGTTCGCGCAATGACAGGGCCGTCGCGCGATTCGGTGCGCAACCGGCGTACCGAATCGCGCGACGCCCGGCTGTTTGAAGAATCTGATCGTGGAGAGATGGATGAAAGATCACCTCGGCGCCGCAGACATCCAGCGGATCCCGCCTGCCAGGCAACAAAGCCAGACCGCGTATGGCGTCAAGCGCGAAGTCCCCGCGAGGCTCCGCAAGATACTCTCGTTGGCCGACTTCGAGACGGCCGCGCGGGGCTTCCTTCCTCGTCCTTTGTTCGGCTACGTTTCCGGCGCCGCCGAGGACGGCCTGTCCATCGCCGCGAATCGAAGCGCATTCGAGCGCGTGAAATTCCGTCCGAAGGTGCTGGTCGACGTGGCTCGCCGAACCCAGGAAACGGTGATTTTCGGCCGCACGTATTCGTCTCCGTTCGGCATCGCTCCGGTCGGTATCAGCGCAATTTCCGCGTATCGGGGCGACATCGTGCTGGCTCGCGCCGCGCAGGACGAAAACATCCCGGCGATCATGAGCGGCACGTCGCTGATTCCGATGGAGACCGTTCATGCCGCTGCGCCGGGCACATGGTTTCAGGCCTATCTTCCCGGCGATACCACGCGCATCGACGCGCTGATCGACCGGGTCGAAGC
Source organism: Burkholderia sp. PU8-34 (assembly GCF_053427725.1). Classification (NCBI taxonomy): domain Bacteria; kingdom Pseudomonadati; phylum Pseudomonadota; class Betaproteobacteria; order Burkholderiales; family Burkholderiaceae; genus Burkholderia; species Burkholderia sp. PU8-34. The sequence goes on along the minus strand of NZ_JBSAXC010000018.1, from coordinate 105,801 downwards.
CTCGGGTTTCTCGACGCTCGTCCTCACCGTCGACATTCCCGTTTGGGCGAACCGCGAGAACAACGTGCGCACCGGCTTCTCGTTGCCGCTGCGCCCGTCGCTTCGTCTGGCGATGGACGGGCTCGCCCGGCCCCGGTGGCTTTGCGGCACGTTCCTGCGGACGCTGGTCAACCACGGGATGCCGCACTTCGAGAACTCGTTCGCGACAAGGGGCGCGCCGATGCTGTCTGCGTCGGCCATACGCGATACCACGGGCCGCGATCACCTTTCATGGACCGACATCGCCCGGATACGCGATCGATGGCGCGGGAATCTGGTGATCAAGGGCATCCTTCATGTCGACGACGCAACGCGTGCGGTGTCCATCGGCGCAGACGGCATCATCATCTCGAACCATGGTGGCCGCCAGCTGGATGGTGCCGTCGAACCGTTGCAGGTGCTGCCCGAGATCCATGATGCGGTCGGAAATGACCTGGTGGTGATGATGGATAGCGGAATCCGGCGCGGCGGGGATGTGCTGAAGGCGCTTGCACTCGGTGCCCGTTTCGTTTTCGTCGGACGCCCGTTCATGTATGCGGCGGCGGTCGGTGGCGCACCGGGCGTGCGGCATGCGATCGGCCTGCTGCACGACGAAGTCGACCGGAACATGGCGATGCTCGGTACGCGCACGGTGGACGAAATCACCCGCGACGCGCTCGCATGAGTGCACGGACGGCGCAGTCGGCACATTCGCGCCGTCCGGCCGTGTCCCAACAAAGCAAGCGAATGTCCCCGATAAGCAAGCGGGGATCTCAAGGACTCCGGATACTCGGGGGAATGGATCGGAGCCTGACACGCCGCGCAAGATGGCGTGCCGGCGTCGTGGACGACATCTCCTGCTGAATACGCAGCAGCCATTTCCCCCTGGAGGAGCATCATGAATTTTCTCGACGGCCATCTTTTCCCCGAGAACCAGCAGCCGCTGATCATCACCGCCGCACCCTATGCGCCCGGTTGGTTGCCCGGCGATTTCCCCGAGGATATCCCCGTCACGATGGACGCCCAGATCCAGAAGGCGGTGGACTGCTACAACGCCGGCGCCACGGTGTTGCACCTGCACGTGCGCGAGCTGGACGGCAAGGGCAGCAAGCGTCTGTCCAAGTTCAACGAATTGATTGCCGGGGTGCGCAAGGCGGTGCCCGAGATGATCATCCAGGTCGGCGGTTCCATTTCGTTCGCCCCCGAAAACGAAGGGCAGGCCGCGAAGTGGCTGTCCGACGACACCCGTCACATGCTGGCCGACCTCGACCCCACGCCAGACCAGGTGACGGTGACCGTCAACACGTCGCAGATGAACGTCACCGATCAGGCGGAAGACGCGGATTTCAGGGGGACGTCCCGTGAGAACCCCACGCTCTTCAACGCGTACAAGGAAATGACCGTGCCCGCGCAGCCGGGATGGGTCGAAGAGCACGTCCGTCGCCTGACGGCCAAGGGCATTCAGAGCGCGTTCCAGTGCTACAACATCAACAGTTTCGAATCGGTGGAGCGACTGATGCGACGCGGCTTCTACAAGGGCCCGCTGGTGATGAACTGGGTTGCGATCGCCGGCGGCATGGACACGCCGAGCGTCTACAGTCTCGCCAACTTCATTCGCGCCGTGCCTGACGGCGCGGTGGTGACGGTGGAGAGCAACGTCCGCAACGTACTGCCGGTCAACATGATGGGCATTGCGATGGGCCTGCACGTGCGTTGCGGCACGGAAGACTGCCTGTGGAACCAGTCTCGCACCGAAAAGATCAGCACTGTGAAGCAGATCGAGCAGCTCGTCCGCATCTCGCGCGAGTTCGGCCGCGAGATCGCGACCGCGCAGCAGGCGCGCGAGATCAGCAAGATCGGCGTGTTCTACGATACGGTCGAGGAATCCCTGCACGCGAACGGCTTCGCACCCAACCGCAATGGCGGCAACCAGGGCTTCCTGCGCAAGACCGCCTGATCGACGATCTGGCGGCCCACGGCCCGACATGCGGGCCGTGGACATGATCGTCGTGCTTGATGGGCGGGGCTTGACTGTCGATGCCGCGCGCGGCGGCACGAGGCCCGCGATTCAATCGGCTGATGCGTTCTGGCCAGCCGATTGGTTGCGCCAGTGCGTGACGCTGCAGCCGAAGGTGCTGCGGAACCAGTGGCTGAAGCTGCTATGTGCGGAGAAACCGAGCAGCGCGGCGACCTCGCCTACCGGCAGGTCGCTCTCCAGCAGATGGCGCATCGCCAGTTCCGAGCGCACCTGATCGAGCACGGCCGAGAACGTCAGCCCGTCGTCGCTGAGGTGGCGGTGCAGCGTGCGGCGGTCGACGCGCAGATGCCGTGCGACCGACTGCGCCGTGCACCGTCCGCCCGGGAGCAGCGCCAGGATCACTTCCCGGCATGATTCGCGGATGCTTTCGCTGCGGCGCTGCAGCGCTGTCTCCAGAAAATTCCGTGCGAAGAAGGCGGTACCCGGGTTGTCCGACGTACGCGGCGTTTGCAGATCGGCGGCGGCACAGACGAGGCCGTTGAACGGCTGGTTGAACATCGGGTTGCGGCCGAAGAACGCCCGGTACGGCGACGGATCGGCCGGCGGGCGATGCGTGAAGCAAACCTGTTGCGGCCGCCACTGAGGGCCGATCAGTTCGCGCAGGATGCGGAATTTCACGCCGACCGCGAGCTCCATCGCCTGGCGTGTGACGAGCCCGGGGCTCGGCAGCAGTTCTTCCCGGATGACGACAGCCTGGCCCGCGTCCTCGATGCGCGTGATCAGCGTGGCGCTCAGCAGTTTCAGATAACGGCACAACGTGTCGAGCGCCTGCCGCGGGGTCGGTTCTTCCTTCAACACGAGGCTGATGGGTCCCAGGTTGGAGAGCGTGCGCCGCGCCGCCAGCCGAAGCGCAAAGTCCTCCACGCCGGTGGCGCGTGCGGTCGCCTCGAGCAGTTCGCGCACGGTCCGGCTGGGGATCGGTGTTTCCGGGTTGTCGAGCAAGCGTGCCGATACGCCCGCGCGTCGCAGCAACGCATGGGGATCGCGCCCGAGCGACTCCACCAGTTCGATGTAGCCGTTCAGGCTGGCGCTGCGAATCAGCTTGTCGACGTGTTGCATGGCTGGGACTCCACCGGGTCGTGATGCCGACACGGTCACGCGAAGATCAGAATGGGCGGTTGCCCTTGATGGTCGCGCGCTCCATCCGGCGCGGCGCCGGCCAGTAGTCGCTTACCGCATAGTGTTGCGTCGACATGTTGTCCCAGATCGCGACGCTGTTCGGTTCCCAGCGGAAGCGTATCTGGTACTCCGGAATCGCCGCCTGGCTGATCAGATAGTTCAGCAGCAGGCTCGCGCCCGGCGTCTTGTCCTGCCCGAAGCGTACGTTTTCCGGCGTGTGGTAGTTGATGAAGTGGGTCGAGAACGGGCCCACGTACAGGATCTTCTCGCCCGTCTCCGGGTGTGTCCTGACGACCGGGTGATCGACCAGCGGATACTTCCTGACCAGTTCCTCACGCTCTTCCTGCGTCATCACTGCGCCGAACGAATGCTCGATCCCGTGCTTCGCACGCAAACCGTCAATCTTGGTCTTGATGTCCTCCGGCAGGTTCTTGTATGCCTCCACCATGTTCACCCAGATGGTGTCGCCGCCTACTTCCGGGCAGGAAATGCAGCGCAGTACCGCGCCCTTCGGGGGATTCGCGCGCCACGACGCATCGCTGTGGTAGGTATTTTCGAAGTGGTCCCGCTTTTCGCTCTTGTAGATCTCGATCAGGCCCGGGTAGCCGGGCACCGTGTTCGCGACCGGATGGTCTTCCAGGTCACCGAAGCACTTCGCGAATGCGATATGGTCGGCTCGCGTCATGTCCTGGTTGCGGAAAAACAGCACCCGGTGCTTGAGCAGAAGCGCATTGATCTCGGCACGCAGCGAATCGTCTCGTGCCACATCGGCGAGGCTTACGCCTGTGAGTTCGGCACCAATCGAGCATGTGAGAAGCTTGATGTGCATGGTGACATTTCCTTGGATATTTGGGATTGACGCGCGTCCGCATCAATCCTCGAACCCGGAATTGCCCAGACGCGCCAGTGCCAACGATTGGCCTGCCACCGATTGTCGGCACCCGACCATCCGCACGCTTGACGCATCGCGCCAAAGTTTTGCATATCGGGCATCGTGCTTTTGCCATGGCGCCGTCGCGGGCGCGTGTACAAAAGACGGCGCTGTCACGCCGGTGTGCCGAGCGCGTAAGATGTGCGCAGAAAAAGGGGCCCGAGGCGGCACCCGGACGACAAATCCCGAAGAGTACCCATGGACCTGAACCTGATCGCCCTGTTCGTCGAGATCGTCGAATCGCGCAGCCTCAGCGCCGCCGCGCGAAAGCTCGGCATGACGCGTGCCAATGTCAGCCAGCGGTTGAAAACGCTTGAACGTGAGACCGGAGCCCAACTGCTGCGTCGTTCGACGCGCAGTTTTGAACTGACACAGGCCGGGCGCACCCTGTACGACTGTGGCCAGCGAATGATGGAGGAACTGGGCACCGCTCGCGCATCGATCGAGAGCCTCGGCACGACACTGCGCGGCCGTGTGCGTATCAGCGTGCCGACCGGGTTCGGCAGGATGTTCGTCGGTTCGAAACTGCGCGAGTTCGCGCGTGCGCATCCGGGCATCGCACTCGCCGTGACGTTCAACAACTGGATCGAGGACCTGATCGCCGCTGAAGTGGATGTCGCGCTTACGATTACATCGGCACCGCCGCTGGACTGTGTCGCGCGCCAGATCTGCTCATTCGGCTGGAGCCTGTGCGCGTCGGCCGAGTATATGCGCAAGCATGATCCGATCGCCTGTCCCGCAGACGTCGAAACGCATGCGCTCATCTGTTCGCCCTATGGCGGCCGGCGTGTGCCGATCGAACTCAGACACCGGGAGAACGATGCCGACACCCACACGATCACCGCGCCGACCGCCTTGGAGTCGTCGGACTATCCGTTCCTGGTCGAAGCGGTGCGCGAGGGCATGGGAATCGGCGTGTTGCCGGATTATGTGATGCATCTGCCGACGAACCGGGATCTGTTGCCCATCCTGCCGCAGTACCGCATCGTCGGCCGGCAAAGCACGCTATACATCGTCACGTTGCCGAACCGCTATCCGTCGCCGGCGACACAGGCGTTGATCGACTTCTTGCGCGACGAAATCGTCGAACTCGCCGACACGTGGGCCTGACGCTAGCGCCCGTTGTCAATTGGACATTAACAGTCCGTCAATTCGCAGTGTGATTGTCAAGGAATGCCGGTCTCTCGACAATGTACTGAAACACAGATCAGTACATGGAGACGAGACAACGATGGGCCCCGAACAGTCTGACGGGTGCGTCGGCATCGCGACAGGCGACAAGATTGCTGCCGCGACGGTCGTCCAGTCGAACGTCAGTCACCCTTGCGCGCCGCGTCCGGTGTGGCCTGCTGGCCGCGATTGAAGCCACCTGTGCACATTCCGTCGTCGATGTCGTATTGACCGTCGACGCCGATCGTCGATCTCGTCGATTCAGGCACGGGCTTCGCGAGCCTCGATCGAACTGATTTCCCCGTTCATTCTCTTTATTTGATAAGAAATCCTGATCATGCGAGAAGCCGTCATTGTCTCTACCGCACGCACGCCGGTGACCAAGGCGCATCGTGGCGAACTCAACATCACGCACGGCCCGTCATTCGCTTCGTTTGCCGTGCGCGCCGCGGTGGATCGCTCGGGCATCGACCCCGGCCTGATCGAGGATGCGGTCCTCGGATGCGGCTATCCCGAGGGCATCACCGGCCGCAACGTCGCACGCCAGACTGTCGTCCGGGCCGGGTTGCCGCTGTCGATCGCCGGCACCACCGTCAACCGCTTCTGTGCATCGGGCTTGCAGGCGATTGCGATTGCCGCGGGCCGCATCGTCGTCGACGGCGCGCCGGCGATGATCGCGGGCGGTGTCGAAAGCATCTCGGGCATCCGCCGGCATCTGCATGGCGCGAGCGACCTCGATCCATGGCTAGTCGAACACAAGCCGGCGCTCTACATGGAAATGATCGATACCGCCGATATCGTTGCGCAACGCTACGGCATCGGCCGGGAAGCGCAGGACCGCTTCGCGGCGGCCAGCCAGCGCAAGACCGAAGAAGCGCAGCTTGCGGGCCGTTTTGCCGACGAGATCGTGCCGGTCACCACGACGATGGCCGTCAGCGACAAGGAAACCGGCCTGGTCAGCGAACGCGAGGTCACGATTGGCGCCGATACGTGCAACCGTCGTGGCACCACGTACGAGTCGCTCGCCAGGCTTGCTCCGGTCAAGGGGCCGGAACGATTCGTCACGGCTGGCAATGCATCGCAGCTGTCCGACGGCGCATCGGCGTGCGTGATGATGGAAGCGAAGGACGCCGAGCGCGCGAACATCACGCCGCTTGGCGCATTTCGCGGCCTTGCGTTGGCGGGTTGCGAGCCGGACGAAATGGGCATCGGCCCCGTGTTCGCGGTGCCGAAGCTGCTCGCGCGCCACGGTCTGACGATGGACGACATCGGCCTCTGGGAACTCAACGAGGCGTTCGCGTCCCAGGCGATCTACTGCCAGCAGCGCCTCGGTATCCCGGACGAACGGCTGAACGTCAATGGTGGCGCGATCGCCATCGGTCATCCGTTCGGCATGACCGGCGCGCGTCTCGCGGGGCACGTGCTGGTCGAAGGCCGCCGCCGCCGCGCGAAGTTCGCGGTCGTCACGATGTGCATCTCCGGCGGCATGGGTGCCGCCGCCCTGTTCGAAATCTACTAAAAGAAGCCCGATCATGGATCTGAACTTTACCCGTGAAGAGGAGGCGTTTCGCACCGAGGTGCTGCGCTTCCTGAGCGAGAGCCTCCCGCGACGTCTGTCGGACAAGGTTCGCAATGGCAAGCGGCTCACGCGCGCCGACATGGACGAATGGCACGCGATCCTCCATGCACGGGGCTGGCTCGCCAATCACTGGCCGACAGAGCATGGCGGCCCCGGCTGGAGTGCCGTGCAGAAATTTATCTTCGAGAACGAGTGTGCGCTCGCGGGCGCGCCGCGCGTCGTTCCGTTCGGCGTGAACATGCTCGGCCCTGTGCTGATCAAGTACGGCAGCGACGCGCAGAAACGCCACTGGCTGCCGCGCATCCTCGACGGATCCGACTGGTGGTGCCAGGGCTACTCGGAGCCCGGTTCGGGCTCCAATCTGGCGTCACTCAGGACGACGGCCGTGCGCGGCACCGATGCAGACGGCGATCATTACATCATCAACGGTCAGAATCCGGGGCACGGAGATCAGGCAGGAGATCTCGTCGCTGCTGCGCCGGGCAATGGGGCCGTATGCGCTGCCGTTCGTCGAAGAGGCGCTGCACGACGGCCACGATGCGCCGCCGCTCGGTCCCGAGGAAGCAGCGAGCGCCGCCGCGCTCTATTTCAACAATCGCAAGCTGTCGATCTTCGGCGGCTCCAACGAAATCCAGAAGAACATCATCTCGAAGATGATCCTCGGGCTGTAAGGGGCGACTCCATGAATTTTCAGCATACCGAAGACCGCCGCATGCTGGCGGACACGCTGAGCCGCTTCATCGGCGAGCAGTACGGCTTCGAAAGACGCGACAGGATCGCATCTTCGGAGAGCGGATTCAGCCACGACATGTGGGCCCGATTCGCCGAACTGGGTATCGTCGGCGCATTGTTCGACGAGGCGCACGGCGGGTTCGACGGCGACGGCTTTGCGATTGCCGTCGTCTTCGAACAGCTCGGCCGCGGGCTCGTCGTGGAGCCGTTTCTCGATGCGCTGATCGACGGGAAGATCATTGCGCGTTGCGGCAACGATGCGCAAATGGCCATGTTGTCCGACATCATGAACGGCGCGTCGATCGTTGCGGTCGCGCATGGAGAGCGTGACAGCCGTTATGAGCTGCCCCGTGTGACAACGCGTGCGGTGCGCGAAGCGGACGGCTGGCGACTGAACGGTGCAAAGGCCGTCGTGCAGCAAGGCGAGCAAGCGCAACTGCTGCTGGTTTCCGCGCGCACGGCGGGCGCCGACGACGCCGAGGACGGCATCTCGCTGTTCCTGGTGCCGCGCGACGCGGCCGGCGTCGATGTGCGCGGCTATCGCAGGATCGACGGTGGGCGCGCAGCGGAGGTCTCGCTCGACGATGTTCGGCTCGACGCAGGGGCGTTGCTCGGCAGCGAGGGACGCGGGTTCGACGCGCTGGAGTACGGAATCGGCTGTGGCGTGCTGGCGCTTTGCGCGGAAGCGCTGGGCGCGATGGCGGTGGCGAGGGACCACACCCTCGAATACCTGCGCACGCGCAAGCAGTTCGGCGTGCCGATCGGCAGCTTCCAGGCCCTGCAGCACCGGATGGCGGACCTGCTGCTCGAAATCGAACAGGCCCGTTCGGCGGTCATCAACGCGGCAGCCGTGCTGCACGGTGAACGAGTGGCGCGCGAGCGCGCGCTGTCGGCGGCGAAGTACAGCATCGGCCGCATCGGTGCGCTGGTGGCCGAGGAGTGCATCCAGCTTCACGGTGGCATCGGCATGACGTGGGAGCTGCCACTCGCGCATTACGCGAAGCGCGTCGTGATGATCGACCACCAGCTCGGCGACGCAGACAGCCATCTCGAACGCTATATCGCGCTCGGCCGAGACAACCGGCAATGAACGCGCCGCGCCACGCGCGCGGTGACGGCACCACCTGCCATGGCCGACCGCGCGCGCGAACCGGATGCGACGCGCTGGCTGACGCACGCCGGCAGCGCCCGCGCCGAAGCGCTCGCGCGGATCACTGCCTCTTCACCCCGAACCCTGACCATCCTGACTTGTCATGTCGAATCTGAATTCTTCGCTGCCGCTCGCGGGCGTACGCGTTCTCGATCTCTCCCGCGTGCTGGCGGGCCCATGGTGTGCGATGGTGCTTGGCGATCTCGGCGCCGAGGTCATCAAGGTCGAGCACCCGCGGCGTGGCGACGACACGCGCGACTGGGGCTTGCGGATCGGCTCGACCGAGACTTCCTACTTCAACAGTGCGAACCGCAACAAGCGCTCGGTGACGATCGATCTGCAGACCGCCGAAGGCCAGCAGATCGCACGGGACCTCGCGCGGCAAAGCGACGTCGTGATCCAGAACTTCAAGTTCGGCGGTGCGGAAAAAATGGGGCTCGGCTACGAGCAACTGAAACAGGACCGTGCAGATCTGATCTACTGCTCGATCTCCGGTTACGACCGTTCGGGGCCGGAAGCCGCGCGTCCCGGATACGACCTCTTGGTGCAAGGCGAGGCGGGGTTGATGGCGCTGAACGGTGAGGCCAGCCAGCCGCCGCTGAAGTTCGGTGTCGCCGCGGTCGATCTCTTTACCGGCATGTACTCGGCCCAGGCGGTGCTCGCGGCGCTGTTCGAGCGACAGAGGACGGGCACGGGGCGCCACATCGAGATGGCCCTTTTCGATTGCGGCCTGATGATCACGTCGTACTACGGCCTCGAAGCGCTGATGACGGGTGACGACCCGCTGCGCTACGGCAACGCCCATCCATCGATCGTGCCGTATGGCGTCTTCAACGCGGAAGACGGGCCGCTCGTCATCACGGTCGGCAACAACAGCCAGTTCGATCGCTTCTGCCGGGAGGTGATCGAACGTCCCGACCTCGCCGACGACGATCGCTTCAGGACGAACATCGATCGTGCGAAAAACCGCACGCTGCTGGTGCCGGAAATCGATCGCGAGATCGGCCGGCGCAAGCGCCGCGTCCTGCTGGAACGCCTGACCGAAGTCGGCATACCGTGCGGCGAAGTGTTCGGGGTGCATGAGGCGCTGACGTCGAAGCGCGCGGTCGACGCCGGGCTCGTGACGACGCAGGTTCATCCGGAGAGCGGCAGCACGAAAGTGCTCGCGCCGCCGTATCGCCTCGACGGGGCGCGTCCGCCCGTGCGGCGTGCGCCGCCGCAACTCGGCGAAGGCACGCGGGACGTGCTTCATTCGCTGCTCGGGCTCTCCGATGAACGGATTTCGCGGCTGAAGGCGGAAGGTGTCGTTTGACATCGCACCGAGCCACACAACGCCGCTTCACCATGAAAGAGCGACACGCGGTGCTTGCCTGCCTGCCGATATGGCAGTCGGAGGACCGGAGTCCATCGGCGGTGCCTGCCGCGGGTCGTTTTCGTACCATCAAATAGCTTCAGGAGAATTGCATGAAGATTCTTGTTCCAGTGAAAAGAGTGGTCGATTACAACGTGAAGGTCCGCGTGAAATCGGACAACACGGGTGTCGATATTGCGAACGTGAAGATGTCGATGAACCCGTTCGATGAAATCGCCGTGGAAGAAGCGGTGCGCCTGAAGGAAGCGGGCGTGGCGACCGAAGTGGTCGCGGTGTCGGTCGGCGTTGCGCAGGCGCAGGAAACGCTGCGTACCGCGCTGGCGATCGGCGCGGATCGCGCGATCCTCGTCGAGTCGAACGACAGCGTCGAGCCGCTGGCCGTCGCGAAGATCCTGAAGGCGCTGGTCGGCAAGGAACAGCCGCAGCTCGTGATCCTCGGCAAGCAGGCGATCGACGACGATTCGAACCAGACGGGACAAATGCTGGCTGCGCTGGCCGGTCTGCCGCAAGCGACGTTCGCGTCGAAGGTCGTAGTAGCCGACGGCCGTGCAACGGTCGCACGCGAAGTCGACGGCGGCGCGGAAACGCTGTCGCTGACGCTGCCGGCGGTCGTGACGACCGACCTGCGCCTGAACGAGCCGCGCTACGTGACGCTGCCGAACATCATGAAGGCGAAGAAGAAGCCCCTCGAGACCGTGAAGCCGGAAGAGCTGGGCGTGGATGTGACGCCGCGTCTGAAGACGCTGAAGGTGGCGGAGCCGCCGAAGCGCGCGGCCGGCGTGAAGGTCCCGGACGTGAAGACGCTGGTCGAGAAGCTGAAGACCGAAGCCAAGGTGTTGTAAAGGCCACAGCCTTTTAACACGATTGAAGCGCTTTGACTTCAAACCCTTACTGAAGATACAAGGGAGCGGAAAGAAATGACGATTCTGGTTATTGCGGAACATGACAACGCGTCGATCAAGGCAGCGACGCTGAACACGGTGGCTGCTGCACAGAAGATTGGCGGCGACATTCACGTGCTGGTTGCCGGCCACAACGCGCAAGCGGCTGCCGATGCGGCGGCGAAGATCTCAGGCGTCAGCAAGGTCCTGCTGGCCGACGCGCCGCAACTGGCCGAAGGCCTCGCGGAAAACGTCGAGGCGACCGCGCTGAACATCGCGAAGGATTACTCGCACATCCTCGCGCCGACGACCGCGTCCGGCAAGAACATCGCGCCGCGCATCGCTGCGAAGCTGGATGTCGCGCAGATCTCGGACATCACGGCTGTTGCCAGTGCCGATACGTTCGAGCGCCCGATCTATGCGGGCAACGCGATCGCGACGGTGCAATCCTCCGATCCGATCAAGGTGATCACGGTCCGCGCAACGGGCTTCGATCCGGTCGCAGCCGGAGGCGGCAGCGCAGCGGTCGAGAAGATCGAAGCGGCGGCGGACGCCGGCATTTCGCAATTCGTGAGCCGCGAAGTGACGAAGCTGGACCGTCCGGAGCTCACCAGCGCGAACATCATCGTGTCGGGCGGCCGTGGTCTCGGCAGCGGCGAGAACTTCGCGTTGGTGCTCGAGCCGCTGGCAGACAAACTGCAAGCCGCACTCGGCGCATCGCGCGCGGCGGTCGACGCGGGCTACGTGCCGAACGACTATCAAGTGGGCCAGACCGGCAAGATCGTCGCGCCGCAGCTGTACATTGCGGTCGGCATCTCGGGCGCGATCCAGCATCTGGCCGGCATGAAGGATTCGAAGGTGATCGTCGCGATCAACAAGGATCCGGAAGCCCCGATCTTCAGCGTGGCCGATTACAGCCTGGTCGGCGATCTGTTCGCCGTCGTTCCGGAGCTGGTGAACGAACTGGGCTGACCTGACCTGCGTAATTCGAGGCGATCGTTTCGGCCGGCTTTGGCATCCAGGGTCAAGCCGATGTCATGGATTGCAAAGTCAGGTCAACCACGGCCCCATACAATCAACCGGTGAGATCGCCTCGTCGCTCACACAAGCCGGCCAACAGGGTCGATCCGGCTGACACAATCCTGGCCAAACAGGAGATGAAGGAGACACGAATGAGGATGCACGACTATGACGCCGGGCCGGGATTTGCCGTGGCGCGACGCGAGAAGTTACCGGTGTATCCGTGGGTCGTATTTGCGCTGACACTGGGTCTGGTCATGTCCGACTATATGTCGAGGCAGGTGTTGACCGCCGTGTTCCCGCTGATCAAGTCGGCATGGAAGCTGTCGGACACGCAGCTCGGTTCGCTCAATAGCGCGGTTGCGTTGCTGGTCGGCGTATTGACCCTTCCATTGTCGCTGCTGGCAGCCCGCTGGGGGCATGTCAAAAGCATCTTCCTGATGGCGGCCTTGTGGAGCCTCGCAACGCTGGGCTGCGCCATTTCGACCAACTATGAAGAAATGCTCGTCGCACGCGCATTGGTCGGAATCGGCGAGGCCGCTTATGGCGCCGTCGCGCCGGCGCTGTTGCTGAGCGTCTTTCCGGTAAACATGCGCGCCAGCCTTATCGGTGCCTTCACTGCAGGTGCATCGTTCGGTTCCATGATCGGCATGGCGTGCGGCGGCATGATCGCGGTTCACATGGGATGGCCGTGGTCGTTCGCATCCATGGGGCTCTTCGGCATCCTGCTGGTCATCGTCTTTCGCATCGTCGTCACGGAAACGAAGCTGTCCCGGTACCGGTCGGCGAGTGCGGCCCAGGCGCCCCGCGCATTAGGCGCAAGGGAGACATTGCACACGCTGATGGTCGGAGTCGTTTCGTCCAGATCCCTGGTGTGCGCGTACCTCGGCAGCGGACTGCAACTTTTCTGTACGGCCTCATTGTGGGCGTGGATGCCGAGCTATCTGAACCGCTACTACGCGATGCCGCCCGCGCGGGCGGCGATGATGGCGGCCGTATTCGTTCTGCTGTCGGGAATCGGCATGATCACGTGCGGTCTGGTCGCCGACAGGGCCAGCAGAACGCTGCCGGTGCGGAAATGGGATGCGGCGTTCCTTTACTGCCTGGTGGTCTTCACGTTGCTTGCGGTCGCCTTCCGGATCGCGCCGGGGTCCCTGCAACTCGCGCTGATCGGCGCGGCGATGTTCGTCACGTCCGGTACGAACGGCCCGGGCGGCGCGATGGTGGCCAATCTCACGTCGCGCTCCATCCACGCATCGGCGTTCGCGCTTCTCACGATTACCTACAACCTGCTCGGCAGCGCACCAGGGCCTTACTTGACAGGGTTCGTCGCGGACCGCATCGGGTTGCTCGGCGCATTGCAGTTCGTGCCGTTCGTCAGCCTGGTTGCGGCCACCGCATTCGCGATCGGCAAGCGCAGCTACGTATGTGACCGCACGCGCGTCGATGCTTGAGTCCGTCCGGTATCCAGGCGATGCATGGTCGCGAATGACGCGGCACGGCAACGCGTTGCGTGATGGCGGCGTGCAATTTGATATCTCATCGAGGAATTTCCCACTATGGCAAAGGCTGTTCGATTTCACGAGGTAGGCGGGCCCGAAGTATTGCGGCTGGAAACGGTTCAGGTCGGCGAGCCTGGGCCCGGTCAGGCACGGGTGCGTCACACGTATATCGCCGTCAACTTCATCGATATCTACTTTCGCACCGGCCAATACCCGCTCGATTTGCCCAATGGCCTGGGCTCGGATGCGGTGGGTGTCGTCGAAGCCGTCGGCGAGGGCGTTACAGACATCAAGGTCGGCGACCGGGTGGGGTACCTGCTGGGGCCGCAGGGCGCTTACTCGGAGGTACGCGTGATGCCCGCGGACGTGCTGATTCCACTGCCCGATGGCGTGAGCGACAGCACCGCATCGACGCTCATCATGAAGGGCATGACCGCACAGTACCTGTTTCGCCAGGTCTACCCGCTCAAAGGCGGCGAGACCATCCTGTACCACGCTGCCGCGGGCGGCGTGGGCTTGATTGCCTGCCAGTGGGCGCGGGCGCTCGGCGTGACCATGATCGGGACCGTTAGCACCGACGAGAAGGCCGAGGTGGCGAAGAAGAATGGTTGTACGCACACCATCGTGACGTCACGCGAAGACATTGCCGCGCGCGTGCGTGAGCTGACCAATGGGAAGGGCGTGGAGGTGGTGTTCGACTCGGTCGGGAAGGATACGCTGGAGGCGTCGCTGAACAGCCTGCAGGTTCGCGGTGCGCTGGTGAGCAACGGCACGTCGTCGGGGCCGGTGCTCATCGACACGCGCGTGCTGGCCCGCAAGGGTTCGATCTGGGTGACGCGTCCGGCGATGGTGCATTACGCAACACCGCGCTCGCACATGCTGGAGATGGCCCGCGAACTGTTCGATCTCGTATTGGCCGGGAAAATCACGAGCGAGCCCGGCCAGACATTCGCGCTCGCTGAGGCTGCCGACGCGCATCGCGCGCTCGAATCGCGCAAGACGATCGGTTCGACGGTGCTGGTTCCATAAACACGGCACGCGCGGCGGCCCTGATTGCCGAGTACGCGTACACGCTGCTCAAGCAGCCGGCGCCCCATATGCGCCAGGTGCCACCGCGCCCGACCGCAAGGTCAACCCGGGTGCGGCCGCGCAGCCCGTCCGACAGCCGTTAGTGTTTCCCCGTGACAGGGGTATCCGCGGCACGGGCGAAAAAATCGCTTCTCCATCGCGTTGGAGGCTTGCCGAACTCCGTGCTGAACCAGCGGGAAAACGCACTGATCTCGGAAAAGCCCACAAGGGCTGCGACCTCGGAGACCGTATGGCGACGATTGCCGAGATAACGCACAGCCAGCTCGCAGCGCACTTCGTTGACCAGCGCAGAGAAGCTTTCGCCTGCCTGTTCGAGTTGGCGTTGCAGGGTACGGGAAGTGAGGCCGAGGCGTTGCCCGACCAGTTCGATCGCGCAATGCCCCTGCGGCATGAGGATGTGAATGACGCGCCGGACATCGTCCGCAATGGCGTCACCTCTGGGTCTCGGCCGAAGGTCGAGAAGTTCCTTCGCATAGCGCGCGAGCGCGGCATCGGCAAGCGGATTGGGCCGATCGAGTTCCTGCTGCGTCAGCACGATGGCGTCGAACTCGCAGTCGAACTCGACGTTCGGGCCGAAGAAAGGCCGGTGCACGCGAAGGCTATCGGGCGCCCGATGGGAAAAATGGACACCACGGGGCTTCCACTGCGCGCCCAGTATGGTCCTGATGAGATTGAAGGCCGCCCCGACGGTCAGTTCGACGATCTCCCGCCCCGGATCCGGCCTTCCGGTCACGAGGAGGACATGCATCACCGCAATATCCGCGAAATTTTCCACTCGAATCGACACGGAGTCGCTCAGCAGGTGCCGGTATTGCTCGATTTCCGCGAGGACATGCCGAAGTGTCGGTTGATGCTGGAGATACAGGCTCAGCGCGCCAAAGTCGGCCAGCCGCCAGGATTCGCCGATGCGCACGCCGACGAGTTGAAGCTCCGACGACTTCGCCGATGACTCGAACACCCTGGCGAGGCCTGATTCCGGAATGCGCATGTCGGGCGTGTAAAGACACGCCGGATCGAGCCCGGCGTCCTGGACCTTGCGGACCGGATCGATGCCGACTGAGCGGGCGATGTCGGAGTACTTGATCAGGGATGCGCTGCGAACCAGGATGGTCATGTCGTTACTGCGAAGATCTGAAGATTCAATGTATCGCAGGAATGCCACGACGTCTCTGCGGAGTAACCATTATGCAAGCCGCCCTTCGTGGTTGCCTCGCGTCGGCGCCGGGATGCGCGTGCACGAAACGGCCCTGCGTGTGTCACGAACCGCATGATTCTGGCGTCCCATGTCAAACGCGAGGAGTGCGAATTTCACACAATGCCTGCAGGAACAATCGCCGAACCGGATGAAGACTCCCTCCGCCGCGATGAACATCGACGTAATCGACGATGTTCGCCGGCCCGGGACGTCGGTGCGACGCTGTCCCCTTGTTTGATTGCGCCATTGGTCGAATTGACCACCACGCTGCAAAACCACGATACAAGGCATGAGGAGACACGATGAAGAAGACGGGATTCGCGTTGGTACTGACAGCCACGATGTCGGTGCCGGTATTTGCGCAGAGCTCGATCACGCTATACGGCATTATCGACACGGGCGTCGAGTTCATCACGCATGCGACGCCCACCGGCGGATCGCTTGCGAGGATGCCTGTCATTGGTGGCGGCGATGCACCGTCACGGTGGGGATTCAGAGGCGCCGAAGACCTGGGTGGCGGCCTGAAAGCCATTTTTACGCTGGAAAACGGCTTCTCGGCTTCGAACGGCACATTGCAGCAAGCCAACCGCCTGTTCGGCCGGCAGGCCTACGTCGGTTTAAGCAATTCATTTGGACAACTGACGTTTGGCCGACAGTACAGCATGCAGACATGGGGGCTGATCGACGCGAACATCATCGGGGTCGCGGGGGTCGGCAGTCTGGGATCGCTGGACAGTGCGGTGCTGGCCGACCGCTTCGACAACGCCATCGCCTACAAGGGGACGTTCTCCGGGCTGACCATTGGCGCGAGCTATTCGTTCGGCCGCGATGCATCCGCTGCAGGGAACTGTCCGGGCCAGACGGGAAGCGACTTCCTCGCATGCCGCGGGCTATCCGCGATGGTCAAGTATGACGCGAACAAATGGGGGGTTGCGGCGACGTACGAAGAGTTGCGAGGAGGGCCGGGCGCTGCGCCGATCACCGTTGTTGCCGGTGCGCCGGGCGTTGCCTTCACGAAGTCCGGGGACACCGATCGGCGCTATCAGCTGAACGCGTATCTGGCTACCGGAGAAATGCGCTTCGGCGTGGGCTGGATCCATCGGCTTCTTCACGGCGACGCCCGATCGGTTCGAACCGATATGGAATTTGTCGGGGCGTCATGGCTACACGGAGCGTGGCAGCTCGATGCGCAGATCTCGCACATCGGCAACCACGCAGACGATGCAAACGGCACGCTTGGCGCGGTCAGGGCGAACTACTATCTCAGCAAGCGTACGGCGCTCTATGGGGTGGCGGGGTACATGAAGAATTCGGGCAGAGGGGCCATCTATTCTGTTTCCGTGGCCACTGCAGTTCCGGCGGCTCCGTTTGCCGGGTCAAGCCAGCTTGGCCTGGAGATCGGGATGCGCCACAGCTTTTGAGCATGCCGACGGACCTGCAAGGATCAGGGCGCGCCACGCCATTGCGATGGCGGTGCCGCGAGTCATGTCCGACCTGTTCCGGGCACCGGCCGCGGCATACCTCCGCGTGCGCCGCATGCGCGCAGGCAATCTGAACACGCCGGGCTTACCGCGATTGTTCGCGATTGAACAACGGAGCTTTCGTCCCGGCCTCATTGATGTTCGTGGTGCCGCGCGTAATCTTCAAGCAACGACGGAATCGATTCGGCAGTAGGCGAGTTATCCGGTCATCAGGCAAGGAGATTGAAATGGACATCCTGAATCTCGCCCGGCAATCCGGCATGACGATCGTGCTCGACGCGCGCATCGGCCAACAGGAATACCAGTCGGTGCACAGCAGTATCGCGGCTCTGGAGCGGTTCGCAGAGCTGATTGAGGCAGCAAGGCAAACCGAAGCTGCGCAGCGCAGCTGAATCGCATCGTTAGCCACACAGTTCGAGGTCATGCCATGAAAGACGACGTTCGGGATTTTCTTCAGATGGAAAGGGAAGGCGGCGCGGGTGTCGCGGCCGATGATGGAGCGGCAGGTGTCGTGCGCCGTGTGGCGTCGTCACCCAATTGGGCGTGGGCGCCCCAAAGCGAATCGTTCGACTGGATGAATTCGGCGGGACCGTTTTCGCTTGACTCGCTCGACAGCGGGGCCGAGTAAGTTGCATGCGCTGTGGATGGCGGCGCGTTGTTCGTCCTTGTGGGCCTTCGGCGTCAACCCATCATCATTCAATGTTTCGGGCAGGATCTCGTCCCCCGGCATTTGCCGCATGAATGCCGATCGGGCTGGTCAGTTCGAGCGCGTCCATCAACTCGGCGCGACTTGCGCCGAAATCCAATGCCGCTTTCAGCTTCATCGCGACGCATGGCTTGAACAGGTGCGTCGACGACGCAATCATCCACTGACGCCGCGCGGGCGTCTGTCCGTCCCCAATATGCGAGTGTCCATCGATTGCGCGGCGCAGCGGCTGCGCGGGCGTTTCGCCACGGCGCGCGCAGTTCACCGACCGGAATTGAACCGCGCCGCGGAAGGACATCTTGCGTATCGCGTGGATTCTCTCCTTTTCCGGTTCAATCTAGACTGACTTCCAACATGACGGGCACCGGCGTGGCGCTCGTTCAGCGGATGGAGGTCAACATGCAGCAAGCGATCCTGGACCGGCCGGCGCCGCCCGCGTTCAACGTGCGGCGGGGCACAGTGGCCGGCGCGAGCGCGAGCCTCATCGGCATCGGGCTCGCGCGTCATCCGTCCGCCGCAAAAGGCGCGTGGACCCACGCGACGACCAGCTTCGCAGTGATGCAGGCGCTGGCCGCATACGGGCTGTCATTCCTGTTCTCGTCGAACGGCGGCGATTACCGGGTGTTGTTCGCGGTCGGTGCCGCCGCGCTGGTGCTCGCGCTGACGGTCGATCTGTTCGCTGCGACGTGGAGGGCGCAATGAGCACCATCGCCCGATCCGCTTCCGGCCCGTTCGCCCGGCCTGCCGCAGCCGGCTATGCGGAGCGCAACGCGCTTCACTGGCGGCGCAATCTCGCGGTCTGCGTGTTCGGTTCGTTCACGACACTGGTCAGCCTGAGCATGCTGCTGCCGTTCCTGCCGCTGTATGTGCGGCAACTCGGCGTCGATTCGCAGGCGGCCGTGATCCAGTGGTCGGGCGTCGCGTTCAGCGCGACCTTCCTCGGCACCGCGGTGACCGCGCCGCTGTGGGGGCGCCTCGCGGATCGCTTCGGCCGCAAGCCGATGCTCGTGCGGGCCGCGGTCGGGATGGCGATCGTGATGTCGCTGATCGGCGTCGCGCACAACGTCTACGAACTCGTCGCGCTGCGCCTCGTTGCCGGCCTTGTCGGCGGATACGCGTCGGCGTCCACGGTGATGGTCGGCACGCAGGCGCCGCGCGACCGTGCGGGCTGGGCGCTGGGCATCCTGTCGACCGGTGCGCTCGCCGGCAATCTCGTCGGGCCGCTGGTGGGCGGGCTGCTGCCCGAGTGGCTCGGCATACGCGGCACGTTCTTCGCCGGCGGCGCGATGATCGCATTCGCGGCGCTGCTGACGATCTTCGTGGTGAAGGAAGATTTCCATCCGGCCACCGACGCGCGACGCAACACGGCCGGCCAGGCCGCGGACGCGGCGCGCCGCACCCCGTTCGCAATCGTGGTCGCGCTGCTCGTGACCGCGATGATGGTGCTGCTCGCGAACATGTCGATCGAGCCGATCATTACGGTCTACATCGGCGGGCTCGGCGTCGGAGCCGCGCACCTCGCGCGCGTCGCGGGCGTGGTGATGGCCTGTTCGGCGCTCGGCAGCATGCTGACGGCGGCGCGGCTCGGCGCGCTGGCGGACCGTATCGGCAGCTGGAACGTGATCGTCGGCTGCCTGCTGCTGACTGCGCTCGCGATGCTGCCGCAGGCGTTCGTCACCCACTGGTGGCAGCTTGCTGCGTTGCGCGTGCTGATGGGGATGACGCTCGCCGGGCTGCTGCCGTCGATCGGCAAGCTCGTCAGGCAGTCGGTCGACGAACGTGCGACAGGACAGATGCTCGGTTACCTGCAGTCGGCACAATTCAGCGGGCAGGTGATCGGGCCCGTGATCGGCGGGCAGATCGGCGTGAGCCTCGGCCTGCATTCGGTGTTTTTCGTGACGGGTGGGCTGCTGGCGGCTTGCGCGGCGATGGTTCACTGGGCGCGTGGCCGCTAGCCGTTCGAGCGCGGACAGTGGGTGCCCGCGCGGGAAACGACCGGCGTAGCATGGGCGCAAACCCGACATCCAGATTCGTAACAGGAGCAAACGACATGGACAATTCCTCCGACAGCCGCACCTTGCTGCGCAAGCTCGGCATCCGGGCGCCGATCGTTCAGGCGCCGATGGCGGGTGTCAGCACGCCGGCGCTCGCTGCCGCCGTATCGAACGCGGGCGGGCTCGGCTCGCTCGGCGTCGGCGCGACGAACGCAGAAGGCGCCCGCAAGATGATCCGCGACACGCGCGCGCTCACCGACCGGCCGTTCAACGTCAACGTGTTCTGCCACCAGCCGGCGACGGCGAACGCGGCGGTCGAGCGTGCATGGCTCGACTGGCTCGCACCGGAATTCGCGAAGTACGGCGCGACGCCGCCCGGCGCGTTGTCGGAGATCTATACGAGCTTCATCGCGGATCCCGCCATGCAGGCGATGCTCGTCGACGAAAGGCCGGCGGTCGTCAGCTTCCATTTCGGGCTGCCGTCCGCCGACGTGATCGCCGCGCTGAAGCGCGCCGGCATCACGCTGCTTGCGAGTGCGACGAACGTCGACGAAGCGCGGCAGGTCGCTGCGGCTGGCGTCGACGCGATCGTCGCGCAGGGGATCGAGGCCGGCGGGCATCGCGGCGTATTCGATTCGACCGCGAACGACGACCGCCTCGGCACGTTCGCGCTGACGCGTCTGCTCGTCACCGAATTCGCGCTGCCCGTGATCGCCGCGGGCGGCATCATGGACGGCGCGGGAATCGCGGCGGCACTTGCGCTCGGCGCGCAGGCCGCACAGCTCGGCACCGCATTCGTCGCATGCGCGGAAACGGCGATCGACGAAGGCTATCGCCGCGCGCTGCTGGGCGACGCGGCGCGCCGCACGACGTTCACGTCGGCGATTTCAGGGCGGGTCGCGCGGAGCATGGCGAACCGCCTGACGGAACTCGGCAACGACCCGCGCGCACCGGCGACGCCCGCTTACCCGATCGCATACGACGCCGGCAAGGCGCTGCATGCGGCCGCGAAGGCGAAGGGGGAGTTCGGCTACGGCGCGCAATGGGCCGGGCAGGCCGCGCCGCTCGCGCGGGCGTTGCCGGCTGGCGAACTGTTCGCGCAGCTGGAACGTGAAACGCGCGAGGCGGTCGGGAAGCTGCTGGTGGATTGGAAGTGACGGGCGGGTGATGAAGGATGGCCGGCGCGGGCGACGGCTTTCCCAACCTTCGGACGATCCGGCTCGCGCCTGCTCATGGTGAGCATCGCGGGATCGGGTCTGCTAATGGGTGTCAACGCTCCACGCGCCGATGTCGAACGGCCGATCCTGGCGGCAGATTCAACTGGTCGATGCAACACACTAGACGCTGCGTAAGCAGTGGAGGTGTCAGTGGCGGCGACCACGGTCGCGAAGGCTTCGACCATGACAGCCGCTACCTTGAATGCCACCGGTGGTGGCCAAGGACACACCAACGGTGGAAGGACAGATGGTGGCACGCACAACTGATATGGTTGCCCGTAAGTCGACGCCGCCGCGTTATCCCTGACTGAATAGCCACCTTTGGGTAATACTCCCCAAGGCTTGGCCTACAGAACGGGCCCGATGTTTTGGGTCCCCTCGCTACGGGAAGAGTTATCCACGAATTCGCCTTGGTCCAGCATTCCTCTCGATCTCGCCCGCGGCAGTGACACGTCCGCCGCTGCGGCCGGTAGGGCTGCAGACCGCACCGTCTCTACCGACGTCCACTCCGGGCCCCTCTCCATCGTGCCCCGGGGCGCGAAAAACATAACGGACGCGACGACAGCGCCGCACGCCGCAACACACGTCTGCTGCCGTCGAACCCGAGCCTCGCTGGCTTTCCGTGCCCGAGCCTCGCGCACTTCCTGTGCGTACGCTCTCCTCGCGTCCCGCAGGTAGGCATCGGCATTCCGGGCCGCGGCCGATTCTCGCAACGACGCATCGTAATGGTCGCGGCGCGCTGCGTCCGACAGCACTTCATACGCGGTGTGGATTTCGATAAACCGCGTAGCAGCTTCAGTGGGACAGTCCAGATTGCGGTCTGGATGCCACTTCATGGCGGCACGCCGATACGCAACCTTAAGGTCTGTTGCGGAAGCTGTTCCCCGGACCCCTAGCAATTCGTAAAGGGTCTGCATAAATTTTCCCTGCTTGTTCTGCTTCGTTGCAGCTTACTTGCAATGGCCATTCGATACATCGGATGGAAACCCTCATGGATTGAGGTCACACACGAGCGCGGCCTCTCTGTAAGTCGAATCCTCCTGTTTTCCGCCAAGAAAATTCTTCCGTGATGGGTTGTCATGCAAACAACCTAAGCTCGCGCAAACGATCGCGAGGTCAGAACATGCTCGACGAAACGTTTGGGTTTCGCGAAAGCATTCTAATGTGCACGCTGCCTTCTCGTTTTTTCCCTACGGCTCATCATCAAGACGAACAAGAATGACCGCACCGATGCCGATGCGATCGTCGAGGCCGCACAGGCCATGCGTGACGATCGCCGCGCGGCCGGCTCACTGTCGCGCACCGATCGCGGCGAAGAAGTCCGGGCGAAAAAGACGCTCATCGGGCTGAAGAAGCAACGTGCAATCGCGGTTGCCGACCTGAATCAGGCAATTCTCGAAGTCAGCGCAAAAGAAATGTGGGAACGGGTCAGCCTCAGCTCGGAAGTGCGATCATCGGACAGCTCCCCGGTTCGCTGGCATACCGGCCTCGGGGCGATCGCCGGGGCGAGCGTCCACAAGAATGTAGGGCGGTCGCAAAACTGTGGCGCCAGAGCAAGGACAACGGTGCGCACCGAAAATCAATGACCTACATGCATTCGTGCCACATGTACCCCGGCAGATGCGTCAGAGTGAGTGCGACTGGCCGTCGTTCGCGTCAAACTAGTAGCAACTCGCCGGACTAGATCGGCCGTAGCCGACCCGAAGCAGCCTCTCGTCACACGAGGCCAGCGAAGGCCGCTTTCGGGTCGTTAGAGACACTCAGGGAAGCGTCACACCACAGCTGGAAGGCAGCTTCTCTTGACCGGCACCAAGCGACAGCGTTGCAACGTTGGAAGAGCGGAACACGATCGTCGGGTGGTCTGTTACCCCGGTCGGCCAGGGGCGCTACCCACCTCCCCGATGCCCAGGCATCAGATGAAAGCGGCTTACCGCTCGGCCCATGGGGTCACGGGCCGAGTCAATAAGGAAACTCGACTGGTATTCGATGTGCCGGAAAATATCAATTTCTCGTCACTCACCTTGACGGCTGCCCTTGCGATAGTCAGAAGGACTACTGCCGGTCCAATGCTTGAATGCGCGGCAAAAGCCGGTGGAATCGGAAAAGCCGAGATCAAATGCTAGCACCGCCATGCTCGTGTTTGAGTTTGTCAACCGATGAACTGCAATATCCCGTCGCAGTCCGTCTTTCACCAGTTGGAAATGCGTTCCCTCCTCTGCAAACCGACGGTTGAGCGTGCGTACAGAGGTGTGCAATGCTTCTGCAAGATCCTGTATCGTCACCGCCCGCGCGATGTTCTGTTCAAGATATTCCCGCGTCTTAGTCACAATGGAGCCGTGATGAAATGCACTGAACGTCCAGTCTCCAGGAGCACGTTTCAGGAATGCCCATAGCTCGTGCTTCTCGCGTTTGAACAGTTCCGCGCAGTCCTGGTACAAGAAATAAATACTCGTCACCCGTGTATCGAAATGCACCGCGCCGGGGAACAGGAACGCGTAGTCGTCCACATGCCTCGGCCTCGCGAAGCTGAACTCGACACGGTGCAGGATGATCTCCCTGCCGAGCAACCATGATGCTATGCCGTGAACCAGCTTCATCATTAACTCATGTCCGAGTGGCGTGACCTGCGTGCCGGACGTCCTTTCCACCAGAGCTAATCGCACCAGATTGCTCTTCGTAGAAATCTGCAGCCGGTAGTCATCGAGCAGCAGATTCCAGAAGCGAACAAATCGATTGAACGCTACCAGCACGGTAGGCGCGTCCAGCAAGCTGAGCATGAGGTACTTTAACGTGCCGCCCCGGATTGGCCTGGACCAAAGTCCCAGCATCTCATCATCGAGTCTCGCCGCGACCGCCCGGTACAACGCGACGTATTGCTCGCGTGTCATTCGTGCATCAGGCTGATCGAGCAGGGACTGGGGGATGGCGGCGCTTGCGAGTGCCTTCGCCGCCACGTCTTCTCCGTGACGGGTGCGAATGACGCGCAGCATCCCGTGCAGGAAGTGAGCGGAAAGCGTGAGAGGGCTTTGGCGGGACAGGTTCATGGTCCGCTCATTATGGCGCACTTTGCATATCGATTGGCGCGATGCGCCAATTTTTGGCATTCAGCCTACCTATACTGCACCGGAGTTCCGTGATTCCTGCAGCCCTTGTAGCTGCCAGATGGCGCATTGTGCCAATAACTGGCCGCATTTCTTCGCCAATCGAAATGGGAGTTTTCGTTTGAATTCGAGACGCATCGTCGTGACCGGAATGGGTATCGTGTCGCCGTTGGGATGTGAGATTGAATCCGTATGGAGCCGTCTCTTGAAGGGTCATTCCGGCTTGGCTGGTTTGCCTGACGACATCACGGAAGGCATTGCAACAAAGGTCGGGGGCGTAGTGCCCATGGTGACGTCCGGCTGCCCGTGGGGGTTCGATCCAGCCCTCGCAGTTGAACCCAAGGACCAGAAGAAGATGGACCGCTTCAGTCTGTTTGCGCTGAGCGCGGCGCAAGAGGCATTGAAGCAAGCCGGCTGGCAACCTGAGACTGAAGACGCTCGCCAAAGGACGGCAACCATTGTGGCGTCTGGCGTAGGCGGGTTCGGTGCGATCGTGGATGCGGTCAGAATCACGGATAACCGCGGGCCAAGGCGCCTTTCTCCTTTCACCGTTCCCAGTTTCCTGGCCAATATGGCAGCTGGCCACATCTCCATCCGCCACGGCTTTCGTGGTCCCTTGGGCGCACCGGTGACTGCCTGTGCTGCGAGCGCACAGGCCATCGGCGACGCAGCGCGCCTCATTCGTGCTGGCGAAGCCGATATTGCGGTGTGTGGCGGAGCCGAGGCCTGCATCGATCGCGTCAGCCTGGGGTCATTCGCAGCCGCGAGAACCATGTCCACGGGCTTTAATGACCATCCCACACAGGCATCTCGCCCATTCGATGCTGGACGAGACGGCTTTGTCATGGGAGAAGGTGCCGGCATGCTCGTCATCGAAGATCTTGAGCACGCATTGCGGCGCGGCGCCACTCCGATTGCAGAAGTGCTCGGTTATGGCACGAGCGCCGACGCACACCATATGACGTCGCCGCCCGAAGACGGCGCTGGCGGACAACGAGCGATGGAACTGGCAATCCAGCAGGCGAATCTCGAACCCAGGCTGATCGGGCATTTGAACGCCCACGCGACGTCCACGCCGGTAGGCGACATCAGTGAACTGGCTGCCATCAAGGCGATATTTGGAACGGGTCGAAGTCCCGCCGTATCAGCCACCAAGTCCTCGACGGGACATTTGCTTGGGGCGGCGGGCGGTGTGGAAGCGATTTTCACCGTGCTTGCGCTGCGCGATCAGCTTGCGCCGCCCACACTGAACTTGACACAGCCTGATTCGGCCGCGGAAGGCATCGATATTGTCAGAGGTACGGCCCGCAAGATATCGACGGAATATGCGATCTCCAATGGCTTTGGTTTTGGGGGCGTCAATGCCAGCTTGGTATTCCGCCGACTTTGATCGTGGCTGCGAGCTAAAGGAAGAGCTCGATCGCAGGCCTTGGCGCCATTGGCCGATTCAGAAAAGGTATATCGCTTGCCCATACACGTTCGCCGATGAAATCTGGTGCCACTCAGTCTCATTTCTAATTATGGGCAATGCGAAGTGAGGTGATGATATTTCTCAAGGCCGATATCTGCGCGAGCCTGCTATGTTGAAAGACTCTGCTGCGAGGAGAAGAGTTCAGCCTAGTGGACGGGAGTCCTCTCATCCTTGACGATGCTCGAACGGCGTGTTGGGCGAACGTTGGCTATCTCCGATCACTTTGCAAGCGTTACCGTCGGGAGAAGGTCCGTTGTCTCGGCGGGAGCCGACGCTCGAATGTCCGTCTGAGAGTTCGATCGGGCGACCGCTCTTGGCGGGCCGACGTTCGCGAGCGGCGATCTCCGACCCGTTCCCGCCCTTCGGCTTGTTTCGGCGAATGTCATTATCACAGCTCCAAACCGACCGCTCTGGCACGCGCAAACGAGTCGACATATCCGAGGGGCCGGGACTTGGGGCGCGCTTTCATCCATGTCATTGCATAGCGGGTCCAACCTTCCGAAACCACGCACTACTCGGCTTCGTGAATAGAATGGAAAGCGCATAAATTTGGAGGCCGATTTGAGCCACAGACAACGCGCCAACAACAGGCAAACGGGAGAACTCGTCGAACATCACCGGCAGTGTCGGCAGCACGCCAATGACGAATAGTACAAGGAAGGTGATTCGTGCCCAGTTCTTGCCGGCAGAAATCTTAAAGATCAGAAAACTAATAAAGGCAAATACAAAAATCAAGACAATATTCGTAAGCGCCGTTGGTGCTACGGTCCTGATATATGAAAAATCCAATAGCACCTTGACTAAGCCAACGGCCACGGATGCCCAAAGCAAATTTACGGCTGTGCGAACAGATTTTGGTTTTTCATTCACTTTGATCTCCTTCGGCGGGTGCGGGTTGCGTCCAGCACCGGAAGCTAGCTGATTGCTCCACCATGTTAGTTCAAAGTTATGAATATAGGTAAATGTCCTTTACTAAATGCGCAGACTGGGGCGAACAGGGTGGGGCTGAGTCCCGACGCGCAGCCGCTCTTGACTGCCAAACTCATCTGCCGCAGCAAAAATGACGGAAACGTTTTTGGGTGATTTGTCGACCGGGCGCCAAGTTCGATGCGGTGCGATCAATCGTGGAATCGCCAGTCCACAACACACCAGGAACCGCTCATCCAGCGGCCCAATCCTAATGTCTCGTCATGGCCGAGACAGGCCAGCCGAGCGAGTCGCGGCTCTCTTGGCTGAAGCTCGGGTTGTCCAAACTCCAAGGTAAGAAAGCTTCCATGCCCCTTTTTCACGGACCAGGCGGCATGCCCGTAGACTGCAGACCAGATTCGATTGTAGAACGTGCGGCCCAATTCTCTGCCCCCGTCACTATTCATGTCCCAATCGCTTAGCAGCCGCCAAAGGCCGAGGGTGGGATGAGGGCCGGTTCGCGTGGGACAGGGTTGGAGCCGCCGCTTCTTGCCAGCTTTCCCCCGAGTCAACTAGCCAGAATAGCGTCTGAAAACACAAACCGGGCGCTTCAATGTTGCACGTCTCCTCAACTGTCAGGAGGTAGTCCCAGGTCACCGCGAGGGATACCTCGACAGCAGCGGTCAATAGCAGCAAACCGGCGACGCGTTTCATGGGCTCAGATTTTGGGACTGGCATGCCGATGAGTATGGCATGGGTGTCATGAGCTACTTGCGACAGTATGTATCTTCCGGCAGTGACACCGGGTGAGCAGCGCCAATCATTTTGGCGACCAGCCATGCTGCTTGACGCTATCTACCGGCGTGTTCGCGTTCTTTGAAGTTCCGTATGTTCGGAAGGCACCTATAACCGCCGCACCAACTCCGATATTTGAACGTCGCTAAAGGCCGACAAATCGGCAAGCGAAAATTGCTGACGGGTGATCGCCTTCGGTGCGAAACGGTCGTCTGAATGACACATTCTTGGCGATTCCGAGTGCTACCGACTGGCCGGATATCGCCTGACGTGTTCGTCCGTCGCCGACAGACCCGTTCGGCGAATCTGCCACGGAGCAGACGTCGGGACTTGGCAGCTTGAATTTGCGCTTTCGGCCAACCATACTTCGTCGGATCGGCATCCTTCCTGGTGAATTCCGATGAGCCACGACGACTCGCATGGTGCAGCGCATAACGATGGCCACCGCCACGAAGGCAGTGCATTGTCGGATCTGGACTTGCGGGTGCGCGCGTTGGAATCCCTGCTGGTGGAAAAGGGATACGTCGATCCGGCTGCGCTTGACATCCTGATCGAGACCTACGAGAGCAAGGTCGGTCCGCATAACGGTGCACGCGTCGTCGCTCGGGCCTGGTGCGATCCCGGATACAGACAGTGGCTTCTGACCGATGCCAGTGCGGCCATGGCGTCCCTCGGCTACACGGGCAGACAGGGAGAGCACATGGTGGTTCTGGAAAACACGCCAGGCGTGCACAACATGGTGGTCTGCACGCTTTGCTCATGCTATCCGTGGCCCGTACTCGGGCTGCCGCCTGTCTGGTACAAGTCGGCACCCTACCGATCGCGCGCGGTCATCGACCCGCGCGGCGTATTGGAGAAATTCGGCGTCACGTTGGCAGCCGACATCGAGGTTCGCGTATGGGACTCGACTTCCGAGGTTCGCTATCTGGTGTTGCCGATGCGTCCGCCCGGCACCGATGGCATGAATGAGGATGCACTCGCCCAACTCGTCACGCGCGATTCGATGATCGGTACGGGGTTACCCAAGGCGCCTGACGAATGGAAAGGAGTAGTCCGATGAACGGCGCTCAGGATCTCGGTGGCATGCAAGCGTTCGGCCCCGTTCAGCCGGAGCCCGATGAGCCGCCTTTTCACGCAGGCTGGGAACGTCGCGTTCACGCTCTGACGCTGGCGATGGGCGCTACCGGCAAGTGGAACATCGACATGTCCCGCGCCGCTCGCGAAAGCCTGCCGCCCGCGCAATATCTCGCCAGTACCTACTACGAAAAATGGTTCGAGGGCCTCAAGACGCTGCTGATCCAGACGGGCCTTGCCACCGCCGACGAAATCGAAGGGGGCAAGTCGTTGACAGCGGCGGCGCCTGTCGCGCGTGTCCTGACTGCTGGCCAAGTGGGCGCGGCGCTGGCGCGAGGCAACCCGGTTGACCGTCCGGCGCCCGGAGAAGCACGCTTTGCGGTCGGCGACAGGGTACGCACTCGCCTGATGAATCCTCTCACGCACACTCGGCTGCCGCGTTATTGTCGTGGCAAGCAAGGCCAGGTTGTTGCACGGCATGGCGCGCATGTATTTCCCGATACCAACGCGATCGGCGAGGGCGAGCAACCGCACTGGCTCTACACGGTGCGCTTCGAAGCTAATGAACTGTGGGGCCCCGATACGACTGCGTCATCGGTCTGCGTGGACTGCTGGGAACCGTATCTCGAGGCCGCGCACGCGGGCAGCCTGACATGACTCGAATGAAGATGCCGCCATCGGAGGCATACACGCACTTGCCGGGCATGCCTCACGGCAGCGCGGGCCCGGTTTTTAGTGCGCCATGGCAAGCCGCGGCATTCGCAATGACGCTTGCCCTGCATGAACGAGGCTTGTTCACGTGGGCAGAGTGGACGGTTCACTTGAGCAGCGCGATACGCGATGCCCAGGCAACTGGCGATCCGGACCGCGGGGACACATACTACGAGCACTGGCTGACGGCACTCGAACGCATCGTCACGGAAAAGGGGTATGTGACGGTTGATGCGTTGCTGCAACGTCGGGACGCATGGGACGAAGCTGCCCGGCGAACGCCGCACGGCGTGCCGATTGAACTGCGATGACGGTGCCCTGAGGCCCGCCCCTCGCTCGGAAGCGGTTTCGTTGGGTGGCCAAATTGCGGTCATTGGGCTGATGCTGGAATCGGCCGCGTGCCGGATTTCCAGGCTCGGGCGCTTGGATGCCGCGTACTCAACGCAAGCAGCCTGGTGCGCGAATAGCGCACGCCGGAATCTGTGCGTGGGGCGCCCGGTAACAAGTGGCCCTGTCGTGACCTGACGAACACGCCCGAGCAATCGGGGGAGTGGCGCCGACCTTACCGTCCTCATGGCCGGGGCCCGGATGAACCAGTGTTTACCCAGTCCACTACAGACTGCAACTGGCGCCTATGCTGAATCACGGCACTGCGCGAGTACTCCGCCCGCCGACCTTGGACGCCGGCTTCACCGGGCAGCACCTGGAGACCACGGGAGTATCGGAACGATTGGACGACGTGCCTGGGGAGCGCGGCAAGGAAGCGCCCTCGGCGCCCGGAACGCGGATCCCGTTGGGAGCTTGAGTGGAGATTGCGCTGATCGCGTGAAGTCGAGTGAGCATTTCGGGAGATCGCCATGCTTCTACCCTTCAAGCAGGTCGACGTCTTTACCGCCACGCCTTTCAAAGGCAATCCCGTCGCCGTGATCTTCGAGGCCGACGGGCTGAGCGATGCGCAGATGCAAACCATCGCCAACTGGACCAATCTGTCGGAAACCACCTTTGTGGTCACGCCTACGGATTCGCGAGCCGATTACCGGGTACGGATTTTCACACCTCAAATGGAGCTGCGGTTCGCCGGCCACCCAACGCTGGGCACCGCGCACGCGTTGTTGGAGCGCGGCCTGACGCCGCACAGCCCGGGGCATTTGTGGCAGGAGTGTGGTGTCGGTCTGGTGGAGCTGCGTCAGGATGACGACGGATCGCTGGCGTTCAAAGTGCCGGCCGCGCGCTGGCGTGAAGTGGAACGCGAACACTGGCCGTCGCTGGCGCGTGCATTGGGGGCCGAGCGCGTGGAAGACAATCCGCCGCCGCAGATCGTCGACATCGGCGTGGCGTGGCTGCTGTGCTGCCTGCGCGACGGCGAGGCCTGTCTCGCGCTGCACCCCGATTTCGCCGCTCTGACGCGACTCAGCGAGCAGTTGGGCGTAGGGGGCGTGGCGACTTTCGGGCCACTCGGGCCACAGGCGGGCGCCGCTTATGAGGTCCGCTGTTTCGCTCCCGCCGACGGCATCAACGAAGACCCGGTTACCGGCATTGCGAATGCGTGCCTGGCGCTCTATCTGCAACGCACCGACATGGCGCCGGAGCACGGCTACCGCGTGCGCCAAGGGGCCGCGATGGGTCGAACCGGCCAGATCGAGGTGCGCTATAGGGATGATGGGGTATGGATCGGCGGGCATTCCGTCACGTGCGTGGATGGAACGCTGCGGCCTCGGTGAGACGCCGAGGCCAGCTCTCCGAAATATTTCATATGGAAACCATGAAAGCGGTTTGCCCGCTGCACGGGCCAACGACCATCATCGGCACGAACGCGTACGGGTTTCCGGTTTATGCGTGCTGCTGCAAGGACGTGCCCTATGTGACCCCTCCGGACGCATGTACGCGGGCGCCGCAGCAACGCGGGCCTGACGCGCAGCGGCAACCCGAACAACCGAAGACGAAAAAAGAAGGGCGCTGACGATCAAGGCCCGCTGCCCGTGCACTGCTCCGCGGTATGACCCTCGGTATCCCATTGGACAAGCGAAGGTACTGAAGCCAACTAGACACGCGACGCGAGAAGTCTGATGCCGGCAATCCCGAATACTACGGCCAGGCATCCTTCCAGGGCACGACGGGTCCGCACGTACAACCTGCGAGCCGAGTCCGTTGAAAACAACACTGAATAACCGGCGAACACCAGACATCCGATGGCTGCACAACCTGCAATTACAGCACTATGGGCTGACCCCGTGCTGTTCGACGATAGAGCAACAATTGAAACCCACACGAGGATAGCTTTCGGATTAGTGAGATGGAGCATCGCTCCGCGGGAGTAGAGGTGCGTCAATGTCTGTGTTCGTTCCACCTTCAGGACGGATTCAGCTGCTGTCGCAAGCGCATTGCGTCCGGATTTGAAGGCTAGCCACAACAGATACAGACCACCAAAAATCTTGACTGCAATGATGAATTGCGAATAGGCGATCAGAGCAGCCGACACGCCTAGCGACGCCACCGTCGCCCAAAACATCGACCCCGAGATGACACCGAGTGCGAACATCAACGCCGCTTTCCGGCCGTGACTGGCCGCTATGGACATAATTGCAAGGTTGCTCGGCCCTGGACTCGCGGTGCCAACGAAATACGCCGTATAGGCAAGCAGCAGGTTCGTCGAGAAAAAGGCGTTTCCAGGCATGTTCGGGTTCCGGAAATGAAGAGTCGCCAAATTATCGGGCTTGGCCGAAACGAGCGGCAGTGGCGATATTGCCATCTTTCGAGGAATATCAGACATGCGCGGCGGCGTTCGTCGAACGAGGCGGGCGGATGGCGCCGCTCAGTCATTTGAACGCTGATCGGCATCAGTGAGCAGACCTTCGCGAAAGCGATGCGTCGGGTTGGTCATCGACGTTTCCTGGCATTCATTTAGCCGGTGCGCCAGTCATCCAAATGCGGCTATTGAGTCTCGCCGTCTGAAAGGACTGCCTGCTGCGTTCATTTCCAGCATGGAGAACAACCTCAAGGAGAAGGCATCGAATGGAGCTCTCGCGTTGCGCCGCCACGTCGAAGTCGTCTCCATGAACGTCCTCAAGTCACTCGATGACTATTTCGACGCAGGCACAACTGCACCCGAGGGGCGTTCATACTCGCGCAGCGGTGCGATTCTGGTACGGCGCGTGATCGCCTCATCAAACGCGGCGCGCCGCGCCGACTTTGTCTTTATCTACAATGTGTCGGACCGGAGCTGCAGGCTGTCGCGGTGCTGCGGGCCGCGAGGCCCGTAGTCGAGCTCGGCCCCCAGGTTGCTGCTTCTGGTGATTGCGGCGGGAGCGTCGCACGGGTCCATGATCGACTCGACGAAAATCAGCCTGTCGTTCGGCGCGCCGAGGGCATTTTGCAGATCCCCGCAAGTCCTGACCACGAACGAATGCGCCGAGGCGCCGGGATGGAGCACTTTCGGCAGATCGGCATAGGCCCAGTTGGCGATGTCGTTGTAAGGCTCGGTCTTGCCGAGGTAGCCGCGTTCGATGGTGTATCCGCCGTTGTTGATCAGCAAGATCACCGGCTTGTGATCGTGTCGCAGAATGGTCGACAACTCCTGCGCCGTGACCTGGAAGGAGCCATCGCCCACGAGCAGCACGTGACGACGGTCTGGCGCCGCAGTGAGCGCGCCAAGCAGGGCTCCGACCGAATAGCCGATCGATCCCCAGTTGATCGACCCGATGAAGGTGCAGTGCGGTGGGAGCTTCAGGCCAAGGAGCGAAAATGACGTGCCATTGTCGACGTACAGGACGTCACCGGGCCGCAGGTAGTCCTGGATGGCCTGCCAGTACACAGCCTGAGTCAGCGTGGCGGAGCCGTCGACGTGCACGTCCGACACTGCTGCGGCCACAGGGCGCGGAGCGCGGTTCGTGATCTGAGGGACCGCATCGATGACGCCGCGGAGCACCTCCTTGAGCGTCACCGCCTGATAGTTGTCTTCGCCGACGTCCACTGCGTGTCCGCGGGCGTGGATCGTGCCGGCGGGGAGCGTTGCCGTGAAATCGCCCGTGGTTACCTCGATCGGCCGGTAGCCAACAGCGAGCAGGCAGTCACTGCTCTCGATCGTCTCACGTACCTGCGGCTCGCTGCCCTTGCCGGCGTAGATGCCAAGGTAATGCTGGAACGACTCGTTGATCACGCCCTTGGCCGCGTTGATCACCGCCACCGGAACCTGCATCTTCTGGGCCAGCTCCACGAGCTCGGGGGCGACGCCGAACCGGTCCGCGTCCGCATCCACCAGGATCGCCGGCGAGTTGGCGGCGGACAGCCGGTTCGCGACCGCGGCGATGCACGACCGCAGACGTTCCGGATCGCCGGGCGGCTCGGCAAGGACGAGCGGAGTTGCAGGCACCTCGATCTCGAGATAAGCGATGTCGGACGGCAGCTCCATGTACACCGGGAGCTTCTCGCGCCAGGCGGTGAGGATCAGGCGGTCGATCTCGATTGCCGCGTTACGCGGGGTGATCCTGACCTGCGCCGCGGTCACCGGAGCGTATGCGCGAAGGAAGTGGTCAAAGTTTCCGTCGGCCATGGTGTGGTGCATCCCCAGGCCACGATCGATGGACCTGAGCGGGATCGAACCGCAGATGCAGATGACCGGGACATGCTCGGCGTAGGAGCCGGCGACACCGTTGAGTGCGCTCAGGGCACCTACGCCGTTCGTGACGAGCAGCGCGCCCAGGCCATTCAGCCGTGCATAGCCGTCCGCTGCATAGGAGGAGGTCAGCTCACCGGTATTGCCGACCCATTCCAGCGCGCCGCCATCCTGGAGTTGCTGCAGCAGCGCGAGGTTGTAGTCGCCGGGAACGCCGAACAGGTGCCGAACGCCGGCCTCTTCCAGACGGCGAAGCAGGAAGTCGCCGATCGTCATTCGTTGTGTGAGGCTGCTGGACATTGCTTTACCTCCTTCGACTCGGGTGAGAGCGGCACGCAAGGATCGGGCAGCAGGTACGCGGTGCGATCGAGTACTGCATTTCACGGGATTCAGGGATTCAGTGGACGCTCACCGCTCAGCACAAACTGCGGCTTCCCCATTCGACGACATTGGCCGCCGCCTTCGCATGTCGGCAAGCGTGCCCGGGAGGCGAGCACCGCGCGGAGCGCTGCGATCAGAACATGCATCCGTCCGCGTTGCTTGAATTTTGGGCCGCTGTGCCGACTGAATCTTGTGCCAGGGCGGAGGCTGGTCCGGGAGGGAGCCGACTGTGGATAAGTCTATGTCTTTTCCGGTTCGCCGTCCGCCTTTGTGTGCGTTTGTACCCCGCGAATAACACCCGCCGCAGCCGGACGCTCATCTCGAAAAACTCGACCCTTCAGATCACCCTCTATCGGGTCGGCAGCGGCCTGGGAATGGTTAAGCGACACCCGAAAACCGAGTAGCTTTGCCTTTTCACACACGCTCGGTCGGCTTCGGTCGACCGCATCGGGCAGTAGCCGGCCATGAACGGTCACTGCCTGGCGCGTTGGCCTGGACGATGAATCGTCGGTTCGACTCAGAATACGGCCATTCGGCCTGCAGTCGCAGGCGTGAGGGCGTTGGTGCATAAAGACGGGCGGCGCGCAACTGCCTGCCCGTGACCGTGACGCGCAGAAAGCGGCGCCGCTCCAGCTTCATGACTTCCTGAATGCAGGACATGAGTTCCCCCTCGCACCCAAGGACTCAGCCGAACGTGAACGCGTAAGCCTGCACGCCTGGGTCGAGGAACGTGATTTCGAAGGTATGTTCGCCGCTGCCAATGGCCAGCCGCACGAGCTGGTAGAGACGCTGCTCGGTCACCGTGCCGTTTCCGCCCGCATCGATGTCCATGCCACGGTCGGCGCCGGGCGCCTTGCCGTCGATCAGCACGCGAAAGCGCACAGGCTTGCCGTCTCGACCGGGCGCCAGCACCAGATGCAGGTCACGGCCACGGAAGCGGTAGACGATACGTCCTCCGGGGCTGTCCAGCCGCGCATTTTCGTCGGCCACCGACCAGCGTCCGTCGAGCGCCCATTGGTTGGCCATCAGCGTGCCGGGCACGCGATATGTCCTGGGCTCATCGTGCGCCAGATCTCCACCGACGAAGTTCTCTGCGCGTGCATAGCCTACGTAGGTTTCCGGCGAACGCGCGGCATCGCCTGAGGTGGCTGCCTGGGCGCCCTGCGCGTTTGGCTGGACGTAGCCGCCGGGCAAGTCCTTCTGGCCGGCATCGGCAAGCATCTGGCGTATCACGTCCTCGCTCTCCTTGTAGCCGCCTTCGCCAAAATGGTGGTGACGGATATGCCCCTGCGGGTCGATGAAGTAATGCGCGGGCCAGTATTCGTTGCCGAACGCCTTCCAGATGGCGTAATCGTTGTCGAGCGCGACCGGGTAGTCGACGCCCTGGTCCTTCACGGCCTGCTTGACGTTTTGCGGATCCTTCTCGAAGGCGAACTCGGGCGCGTGCACGCCGATCACCACGAGGCCGTGATCCTTGTATTTGCCGGCCCAGCCGCGCACGTAGGGCAGCGCACGGATGCAATTGATGCACGAGTAGGTCCAGAAGTCGACCATCACCACCTTGCCGCGCAGCGACTGTGCAGTGAGCGGCGCACTGTTGAGCCACTGGGTGGCGCCAGCCAGTGATGGCAGTTCACCTTCTACCGGCAGCGCACCCACGGCTCTGGCAGCGGCCTGCACGGGGCCGACCAGATGTATCGCGTCGATCAGCTTCTGTTCGACTGCGCCGGTACCCGCCAGCGACACCCGTGTCAGCAGGTGAGTATCCAGCCCGAGCGCAATGGCGGCCACCCCCGAGAGCACCAGCACGCCCAAAGTGCGGCGCACCAGTTCGCCGGCGCCAAGCGAGCGCTTCATGGCGGCGAAGACGCGTCCGCCAATCAGCAGGGCCAGCGCGAGTGACGTTGTTGCGCCGGCCGCATAGGTGAGCAGCAAGAAGGTCGTCTTGATGCTGGCCCCGTTCAAAGCCGCACCCGTGAGCAGCAGGCCCAGGATGGGACCTGCGCAAGGCGCCCACAGCAGTCCGGTCGCCACGCCCAGGCCCGCCGCCGTGAGCACGGAATCACTTTCGCTCCCGCTGCGCTCGGTGAGCGTGTTGCCGAGCGTCACGAACGGGTGGGCGATCCACTCGGCGACGCGATTCGAAAGCAAGGTAAGGCCGAGCACGACGAGCACGGCGAGAGCCACGATGCGGCCATACCGATTCGCGTGGACGGCCCAGCCGCCGCCGACAGCGGCCAGGGTGGCAACTGCGGCGAAGGTGAGCGCCATGCCGGCCAGCATAGGCAGTCCATTACGCGCGAACGGTCGGTCTGCGCGCGCGAATACGAAAGGCAGCACAGGCAGGATGCAGGGACTCAGAATGGTGAGTACCCCGCCCAGGTAAGCAAGGATCAGTAAAAGCATGGGAGCGACGTCCGTGGTGGGTTCATGGCGCGATTCGCACGGCCTCGCGCCCGGATTACGTCCCGGTGTGCACGAGGCCGCGGGCAGCTTGCCCTATCGTCTACTTTGCGGCTGCCTCAATGACTCGAGCGACCGCGGCCGGTTGCGACATATAGACAGCGTGGCCTGCGCTCACTTCGGTGACCTTGGCGCCCGAGCGTTGGTACATCCAGCGCTGAAGCTGGGGGCTGACTACATGATCCTGGGTGGTCAGAACCGCGTAGCTAGGCTTGGTTCGCCAAGCCGCGACAGGCACGGGGGCTGCCACGGCTTTCTCTGCGAGTGGCTGCTGCGAGTCCGCCAGGAATTGCGCCTGCGCAGGGGGGAGATCCTCCGCATAGGTCTCACGGAATCTCACCGGCGGGATGTAGAAGAATTTGTCCGGTGTGGCGCGCATGGCATCGTTTGGCGCGGCAAACTTCTGCAAAAGCTGGCCGCTGGCTTCGCCTTTGTCGGGCTGGAGCGCGGCGACATAGACGAGCGCGCTGACCTTCGGGTCGGCGCCTGCGTCCGTGATGACGGAACCGCCATAGCTATGACCGACCAGCACGACAGGGCCCTGCTGCCGATCGATGACACGTTTGGTCGCGTCGACGTCCTCGTTCAGGCTGGTCAGCGGCTCTTGCACGATACTCACGTGGTAGCCGTCTTTCGACAGGATGTCGTAGACGGCGCGCCAGCCAGAGCCGTCCACGAGTGCGCCGTGAACAATGACGATATCTTTTGCCGGCTTCGCAGTTTCGGCGTGGGCCATCGTGCTACCCATGGCAACCATGACGGCAACGGAAAACATTTTTCGGAATGCGAACATTTTAATCTCCAGGATTGCTTGCGCATATTCATGTAAAGGGGTTCAGGCCAGTACGTTCTTCATGGCCAGAACGTCGAGCGTCTCGACCGCAGGCGGGCGTGCCAGCATCTCGTCGACCCGCGCCATCAGGCTGTTTGCCATGTTGCCGGCCAGATGCGCCTGGCGATCCTCTTCACTCGCAAAAGCGTCGAAGACACCGAACGTGTTCGGCGACAGCCTGAGAGCAAACCAGATCGGCGTAGTTGCCTCCTGATTCGTCATTTCCAGGCCGTCGGCGAGAAAGTCCGCTACCGCCTGCTCCTTTCCGGGCTTGGCTTCAAGTCGGACAAATAAAGCGTGCTTGATCATCTGCGTTCTCCAGTTTCCGCGTGAGGGGCCACGCGATGAGCGCACTTTACAAACGCGGCAGGCTGGAGAACACTGTCTGAATCGACAATTTTGATATCGATTCCGCCATGCGAATATTTGTTCTCGCGCTTGAGGGCGTGTTCGACACCGGCCTCACCACCGTGCTCGATGCGTTGACGACCGCCAACGAACTTGCGCGCGCGACCGGGATGGCCATACCGGGCTTCGAAGTCACGGTGGCGGGGATGCGACCGGAGGTACGCACCGCGCTTGGGCTGCAGGTTCCCGTCCACGACACGACAAACGCCGGTGCGCCGGATTGGGTCATCGTACCGGCGCTCAACAGGACGACGACGGAGCTGCTCGTGCCTTCGCTCAGCCGCGCCGACGTGATCGATGCACTCGGTGCATTGCGCTCGTGGCACAGTGCCGGCGCTCATATTGGAGCCGCCTGTACGGGAACCTTCGTGCTGGCCGAAAGCGGCTTGCTCGATGGGCGCGACGCCACGACCACCTGGTGGCTCTCGCCGGTGTTCCGGCAGCGTTACCCCGAAGTGCACCTGGATGCGCATCGCATCGTCGTTCCCAGCGGTAGCACGGTGACGGCGGGGGCCGCATTGAGCCATCTCGACCTTGCGCTCTGGCTGATCCGCAACAACAGCCCTGAGCTTGCGGGGCTCGTGGCCAAGTACCTCGTATTCGATTCGCGGCCGTCCCAGTCCGCGTTTGCGATCTCCGATCACCTGTCCCATTCGGACCCGCTCGTCGAGCGTTTCGATCGCTGGGTGCGCGAACACCTCGACACGGCCATTGCACTCGACGACGCCGCAGACGCATTGGCGACGAGCACGCGGACATTGACGCGACGTCTGAACGAAGTGCTCGGTAAAACACCCGTCGAGTACATACAGGATCTGCGGGTCGAGCGCGCCGTTCATCTGCTGAAGACGAGCAAGGACAGCGTGGAGCGCATCGCCGAGCAGGTCGGCTATGCAGACGGCGTCACTTTGCGCACGCTACTGCGGCGGCGGCTGGGCAAGGGGGTCCGTGAGTTGCGGGCGTCGTGAGTCCCATACTTGTTTTGGCGGACCTTGATCGGCGTCGGTCGCCCGGCATTGAGCGCTTCGAGGGTGGCCAGATTGGCGCCGCTCTTGTCCACTGTGATCGTTTCGGGTACGTGGTTTTTATCAATCCAACGCGGTGGAGCAGGACCATCGAGCGATCGAACGCATCGTACGATCGGTGCCAGGATTCAGGAGCTTTCGTTGCGCCCGCATCATTTTTCGCGGTGTCGAACTCACGCAGATGATAGCGAAAGGGAAGATGAGGGGTGACGGTAGCCCGCATAGTTCAGTGCCTGGCAGTTCTACGATCTCGCGAAATAAGCATTCCTGTTCGTGCCGTCCCGCTTTTCCTGATTTTCGTTGCCGCGACAGATTCGATCATGGATGGCCTGGCAGGACGCTGGCCTTATTTCGGGCAGTTGGTGGCGATGCAGGTACGCGCGTGGCTGGTTGCGCGGCCACTGGCGCGGTAACCGCTAGAATTGCGGTTTTAGCCCGGAATACGCCCATGTCTTTTGCCTCGCTTGGCCTGATCGATCCCTTGCTGCGTAATGTGCAGGACCTCAATTACCAGACACCTACGCCGGTGCAGGCCAAGGCGATTCCTGCCGTGCTCGGTGGCAAGGACGTCATGGCGGCGGCACAGACCGGCACTGGCAAAACGGCGGGTTTTGCGCTTCCGCTGTTGCAACGGCTGGTGCAGCACGGCCCTGCGGTGTCCAGCAACCGCGCACGTGTTCTGGTGCTGGTGCCGACGCGTGAACTGGCCGAACAGGTGCTGCAAAGCTTTATCGCTTACGGCAAAGGCCTCGACTTACGATTTCTGGCCGCCTACGGCGGTGTGAGTATCAACCCGCAGATGATGAAGTTGCGCAAAGGCGTGGATGTGCTCGTTGCCACGCCGGGCCGTTTGCTGGATCTCAATCGCCAGAACGCAGTGCAGTTTGATCAAGTGCAAACGCTGGTGCTGGATGAAGCCGATCGCATGCTGGATCTGGGCTTTGCGCGCGAACTCGACGCCGTCTTTGCTGCGTTGCCCGCTCAGCGCCAGACGCTGCTGTTCTCTGCGACGTTTAGCGATGATATCCGCGCCATGGCGGCGGGCATTCTGCGCGGCCCGGTCAATATCAGCGTCAGCCCGCCCAATGCCACGGCCAGCAAGATCAAGCAGTGGGTGGTGCCGGTGGATAAAAGGAACAAGCCTGACCTCTTCATGCACCTTGTGGCCGAGAACAACTGGGAGCACGCGCTGGTGTTCGTGAAAACCCGAAAAGGCGTGGATTACCTGGCGGCCATGCTGGATGAAGCCGGCTATGCGGTCGACACCATCCACGGCGACAAACCGCAACCCGCGCGCCTGCGTGCGCTGGAGCGCTTCAAGACGGGCGAAGTCGATATGCTGGTAGCCACCGATGTGGCGGCGCGCGGGCTGGATATCGACGACCTGCCGCTGGTGATCAACGTTGATCTGCCGATCGTGGCGCAAGACTATGTGCACCGTATTGGCCGTACCGGCCGCGCGGGCGCGAGCGGCGTGGCGGTATCCCTTGTGTGTGCCGATGAAGCGCCGCAACTGGCCGCGATCGAAGCGCTGATCCGGCAAACGCTGCCCCGTGAAGAAGAGCCGGGTTTTGAAGCCGAACACCGCGTGCCGGAAACCAGCGCAACGGGCCAGATCATCAAGAAACCCAAAAAGCCCAAGAAGCCCAAAGTGCCGCAAGCTGCGGCGGGCGCCGTGCAGACGCTCGGCAAAAAGCCGCGCCCGCAAAGTGGCGAAAACAAGCGCAAGCCTGCGGCGCAGCGCGCTGTAGCCGCAGGTAAAGGCACAAGTTTGCCCGGCGGTAGCCCATTCAGCGTGCAAAAGCCACGCAGCAAACCCGCCGGTAAGCCAGCTGCGGGTTCACGTAAGCCGGCTGGCAAACCCGCTGGTGGCCGTGGCAAACGTCAACCCTGATCCGCGGGGATGAGTAACGCCAGCCATGGAACAGGCTGGCGGTTTGCGGGCCGCTGGCAGGTAGCGGTGCAGCTTCGGCGAGCAACAGGTCGGCGGGTAACGACGAACTGAATCCAGGATCCGTAACAACTTCGGGGTCGAACGGACGTTGAAATCGTGCGTAGCGAGCGTCCGATCGAGGTCGCCTCTGGCGAATGTGTCCGCTTCTCACATGAAAGCCGTCATTTGATCGGCTCATCGCGAACTACCACTTTGGGTCGTTGCAGCCCGTCGCGTCGGGCGGCTGTCGGCCAGTTGGCGACATTGCGCTGCATGTTGCGAATGGCCGTTAACAAGTCAGGCATGGACACCCGCGGCATGGCGGTGGCTCGCGGGTCGAAAGGCATCGATCCGATCCGACGCTCATCCATGGGTCTGCATGATCGCAGCACCGGTCGCACCAGGCGGCACACCGCTCGACAGCGGTAGGCCTTCGCGGTCTCATCCATGCGATCGGTGCGGCCGTTCGAGAGTACGCTCTGCTCGGCACGGTATGCGCCATCGACGAGGAGCAATCGTGCCGTAGTCACTCGGGCAATCCGGCCAGCCGCAGCCCCTCCGCAAACTCGGTCAGGTCTTCTGGGCGACGGATCGGAAGCCAGTCCTTGAGATTGGAGACGCGGAGTGACGGATCGAGCGTGCGCAGGCGCTGCATCGCCTCCTTCGCTTTGTCCATGCGTCCAGCGCGCGCATGACTCGCCGCCAGAACGCCGACCGGGGCAAGGAAACTTGGTAGATTCCATTTGGCCCTTTCGGCCCAATCCGAAGCGGAGTCGAAGCGTCCTGCAAAGAAATGTGCCAGCGCCATCCCAGCCTGCATCCTGAACATTTCTGGATCCAATGGACTCAAGCGAATGGCACGCGCCAAATACTTAATCGCAGCGTCTGTTTCACCGCGACAAGCGTACAGGCACCCACACAGCGACCATGCAGGGGCGTGGTTCGGATTGAGCAGCAAAGCTCTGTCGAACAGCGCGATACCGCCGTCGAGGTCGCCGGCGAGATGCCCGAGTGCATGAGCTCCTCTCGTGAGCGCCACAGCATCGTCCCGGCCAAGCTCCACCGCCAGTCGCGCCAGGCGAGTGCCCTCGGCAATCTCCCGGGGCGGATCGGTCATCCAGCCATTCATCTTGCGCCAGAAATAACACCAGGCCGCCATGCCATAGGCCGATGCGAAATCCGGATCGAGCTCGGTGGCCTTGTAAAACAAGGGCAGCGCCGCCTCGATTGATTCGCGCGTTCCGCTGTGCACGTGCGCGGCGCCGCGAAGGTAATAGTCGTAGGCGCACAGGTTCTCCGTCGGCTTGCGCTTGGCACGCTCGATTTCCGCCCGCTCGAGCTGCGGCGCGATGGCGCCGACGACGCTTTCCGCAACCTGGTCCTGCAGTTCGAAGATGTCGTCCAGCGTGCCTTCGAAGCGCTCCGCCCAGAGATGTGCCCCGATTCTGGCATCGATGAGCTGCCCTGTGATGCGCACCTTGTTGCCAGCCTTGCGCACGCTACCTTCCAGCACGTAGCGCACGCCAAGCTCGCGGCCGACGTCCTTCACCTCGACTGCGCGGCCCTTGTAGGTGAAGCTCGAGTCGCTCGCGATGACGAACAGCCAGCGTATGCGCGATAGCGCAGCGATGATGTCCTCCACCACGCCGTCGGCGAAATACTCCTGCTCGGGATCGCCGCTCAGGTTCTGGAAGGGCAGTACGGTAATAGAGGGTTTACCCGGAAGAATGAGCGCGGACGGCGGCTCCCTCAATTCTCTGGAGATGTGTTCGCCGATCTCGCCGACGAAGCGGAAACCCTTGCGGGCGACAGTCCTGACCAAGCGCTGTTCCCCGCCGGTGTCGCCGATGGCCTTGCGGACCGCATTGATGTGACTGGTGATCGTCGATTCCGAGACGATTCGGCCGCGCCATACCACCTGCAGCAGGTCGTCCTTGCTGACGACACGGTCGCGGTTCCTGACAAGATGCAGGAGCAGATCGAAGACCTGCGGCCCGAGAGGTACGACTTTCGCGCGATGCGAAAGCTCCCGGCGTTCCGGGTCGATCACGTAGTCTCCAAACTCGAACTTCACTTGACATCCCGTGGCCGATTCGGCTCCCAGGTGGGGGCAACTGGCGAATTCCGTCCATGGATGATACTGCAACCGGAGGTGAGAGCATCTCATCCCGATCGGGCAACGCTTGGACGAAGAATCAAGCTCTCCTGCAGAGAAAT
Source organism: Burkholderia sp. PU8-34 (assembly GCF_053427725.1). Lineage (NCBI taxonomy): Bacteria > Pseudomonadati > Pseudomonadota > Betaproteobacteria > Burkholderiales > Burkholderiaceae > Burkholderia > Burkholderia sp. PU8-34. The sequence continues at coordinate 62,678 of NZ_JBSAXC010000018.1, read as the reverse complement.
TCAAGGTGAAGGCAAGGACTTCCCCGGAGCGCGCAGGCAATCTCCATACACATCGACGACAACGGTTTGCGGTCGAGAAACGGAGAGAAAACATGAAAATTGTCGTCATCGGGTGCACCGGCCTCATCGGAACGATGCTTGTGGAGGACCTTCGCAAGCGCGGCCATGACGTGCTCAGAGCCGCCCCTGACACCAGCGACAACACCATCACCCGCGAGGGTTTGGCCAAAGCGCTCGACGGCGCCGAGGTCGTCGTCGATGCGGCGAACGCGCCAGTATGGGAAGACAAGGCGGCCATCGAGTTGCTCGAGACATCGGGCCGCAACCTGCTGGCTGCGGGCGCTGCCGCCGGCGTACGCCACCATGTGGCCCTGTCGATCGTTGGTAGCGAACGGCTTGCCGACTGCGGCTATTTCCGGGCGAAGGTCGCGCAGGAGGGCCTCATCAAGGCATCCGGCATTCCATACACCATCGTGCGTGCGACGCAGTTCTACGAGTTTGTCGGCGACATTGCCCAGTCGGCTGCCCAGTTGGCCACCTTAGGCAAGGAGATTCGCTTGTCGCCGGCGCTGATCCAGCCGATCGCGTCAGCGGACGTGGCAGCGGCGCTTGCCGAGGTCGCAGTCGCGCCGCCGGTCAACGGCACGGTCGAAGCCGCCGGTCCGGAGGCGATGCCACTGGACGAACTGGTCAGGCGCTTCCTGCGGGCGACGCACGATACGCGCAAGGTCGTGCCGGACATCCACGCGCGCTACTTCGGTGGCCTCCTCTCGGATCGGACGCTCACGCCCGGGGAGAACCCCCGCATCGGCGCGATCCGGTTCGAGGACTGGCTCGATCGCTACAAGGCTCAGTCCTGCTTCGCCATGCAGTCCCCTCTTTTGGCGACTGCCGCTGCGGACAACTCGGACGCGCTTGCATCGAGTTTCGCGATGAGCTATCCCGGAGTCGTCGCCTTCATCACCGTTGTGGCCGAAGGCGGCTTTTCCAAGGCTGCTGACCGGCTCGGGATCACTCGTTCCGCGGTCAGCCGCGGCATCCGGAAACTGGAGGCGCAGGTCGGCTTGCGTCTGTTGAGTCGGACAACGCGCAGCATTTCGCTCACGCGCGAAGGCGAGATCTTCCATGCCCGCTGCCAGCCCAGCGTCGCTCTCATCAAAGAGGCGATGGAAGACATGCGCGATCTGCGCGACGGTCCGCCGCGAGGACGCCTGCGGGTCTCCGCTTCCGTGGGCTTCGGCCGCAAGGTGGTTGCACCGCTGCTGTGGGGCTTCCAGGAGAAGTACGCCGGCATCGAGATCGAGCTGCACCTGAGCGATGTCGCGAGCGACTTCACGTCGGACCGCATCGACGTCTCGTTTCTCAATGGGCGCCTGGCCGACACCCGGATCGTCGCAAAACAGATCGTCCCGATGCAGACTTTGGTATGCGCCTCGCCCGAGTATGCCGTAAGGCGCGGTATGCCCGAGTCGCCAGATGCGGTGATGCAGCACGACTGCATCAACGTCCGTCTGCCGTCGGGCCGCGTCTACGAATGGGAGTTCAAGGTGGAGGGGGGATCGCGCAAGCTGACTCCGCCATCGCGCCTCATGTTCAACGATGTCGGGCTAGTGCTGGAGGCCGTCCTCCAAGGCAAGGGCATCGCTCAGTTGGGGGGGTACCTGATCTGCGATCTGCTGCGCGAGGGGAAACTGGTTTACTCCATGCCACAGTACGCACCCGATGACTGCGGCCACCACATCTGCTACTTGAGTCGTCAGCATCTGCCGTCGCGTATTCGCGTGTTCGTCGATCACATGACGGAAGCAATCCGGGCGCTGGACCTTCAATGCACGGGGGCTTTTTCACCAACGCGTGATGATCGACAGGCCGCCTCGGCGCCATTGGTGCCCCTGCCGAGTCAATAGACTTGGCAGGACGACTGACAACGCGACTTCAACGACCGGCTGCGCCACGAGTGGACGACGCCAGGGCCAAGATCTCTGCCTGGCGGACCCACAACAACGAGAGTCGATCCCACTCTGCGCTGGACTGGGCCACCCCCACCGAATTCGCCCGCCGATACGGCCTGCAGGCGGCCGGGCTCCGGCGTGGCAACGAGCTCCGGCGTCTGCACGTGCGACGTCCCGAGCCTACCGGCAGGATGGTCGTGTGACTGTCGGCGAGCTTGCCGACAGTCTCGCCGCCACCCGCGCGGCAGACCAGGTCGTTGTGGACATGTGAGTACGGGTTAAGAGGGCTCGTCCATACCGCACGGCAAAGCGCAGCGAGGTCGGACAGGCACTCGTCGCTGGGAGCGGAGACGATGAGCGGACAATGGATGGGGCACTCATGAAAGCCTCCTTGCGCCGGGTGCATCCAACGGACGGCGAGCGCTGTAGACGTATTGAAGTTCGGCCACTGCGAAAGTGGTGAGGATCAAGGGAACGTTCGGCACGTGACAATCTGTCAGTTGGGAGATTGCGGTAAGACGTTGGTATGTTGGCCGAAGCGCAGGAGCATTGCGTAGCCGCAGACAACGGCCACGAGGGCGAATGCGGTGTGCACCGCGCCAAGGGAGGACAGTTTAAGCATTGTGATCATCGCTTCAAGTGAACCTCTTCATTGATGCGCATAAGCGTACGCACTCTGCCCCGCCTTTCACGGGCGCGTTGGGCAACTTGCAGCACCAACGCGGCCGGTACCTGACTAGCGGTTCTTCAGCGCCTCGGCAACTCCTGCGCCATAGGCGGGATCGGCCATCGTGCAATTGCGGATATGCCGCTGCTGCACGTCCTCGCTCGCGCCGCCGAGCGAGCGCGCCGTGTTGTCGAAGAGCTGCAGCTTCTGCTCGGGCGACATCAGTCGGAACAGCGCCCCCGGCTGCGAGTAGTAGTCCTCGTCCGCGCGATGGTCCCAGTGCGCGGCTGCCCCCGAGACCGCCAGCGGCGGCTCCGCCAGCCGCGGGCTGTCGGCCCACTCGCCGCGGCTGTTTGGCACGATGCCGGGCAGCCCGCCCTGGTTGCCGTCCACGCGCATCGCGCCGTCGCGGTGATAGCTGTGCATCGGGCAGCGCGGGGCGTTCACCGGGATCTGGTGCGCGTTCACGCCCAGACGGTAGCGGACCGCGTCGCCGTAGCTGAAGAGCCGCCCCTGCAGCATCTTGTCCGGCGAGAAACCAATGCCCGGCACGACGTTGGCAGGCGAGAACGCCGCCTGCTCCACATCGGCGAAGTAGTTGTCGGGGTTGCGATTGAGCTCCAGCACACCCACCTCGATGAGTGGGTAGTCGCCGTGCGGCCAGACCTTGGTGAGGTCGAAGGGATTGAACGGGCAGACCTGCGCCTGCTGCTCGGTCATCACCTGGATGCACAACGTCCAGCGCGGGAAGTCTCCGCCATCGATCGCCTCGAGCAGGTCGCGCTGCGCGCTCTCGCGGTCGTTGGCGACGATCGCGGCGGCCTGTGCGTCGGTGAGGTTACGGATGCCTTGCCGGCTGCGCAGGTGAAACTTCACCCAGTGCCGCTCGTTGTCCTCGTTGACGAGGCTAAACGTGTGACTGCCGAAACCGTGCATGTGGCGATAGCCATCGGGCAGGCCGCGATCGCTCATCACGATGGTTACCTGATGCAGCGCCTCGGGTAGCAGCGTCCAGAAGTCCCAGTTGTTCTGGGCGCTGCGCAGGTTGCTGCGCGGGTCGCGCTTGACGGCGTGGTTCAGGTCGGGAAATCGCAGCGGGTCACGCAGGAAGAACACGGGCGTGTTGTTGCCCACCAGGTCCCAATTGCCTTCCTCGGTATAGAACTTCACCGCGAAGCCGCGGATGTCTCGCTCGGCATCCGCCGCGCCGCGCTCGCCGGCCACCGTGGAGAAGCGCACGAAGACGTCCGTCTTCTTGCCGATGCCGGAAAAGAGCCTGGCCTTCGAGTACGCTGTGATGTCGTGCGTCACCGTGAAGTGGCCGAATGCGCCGGAGCCCTTGGCGTGCATGCGCCGCTCGGGGATCACCTCGCGGTCGAAGTGGGCGAGCTTCTCAAGCAGCCAGATGTCCTGCAACAGCGCTGGGCCGCGCGCACCGGCGGTCTCGATGTTGAAGTTGTCGACAACGGGGGCGCCGTTGGCAAAAGTGAGTTTGGTCATGGCAATGTGGGCAAGAAGAAGGGTTCAGCGGAGCGTCTTCAGGAGGGAGGACTGGACGTCCAGAGTGGGCGTCGCGTCGATGGCCTTCACCCCAAGGGTGGACCGGCCATCGACGGTGCCGACTGATTCGGACTCGATCAGGCCTTGATAAAAGCCAGCAGGTCCGCGTTGATGACGTCCGCGTGCGTTGTCGGCATGCCGTGCGGGAAGCCCTTGTAGGTCTTCAGCGTGCCGTTCTTAAGCAGCTTGGCCGACAGTGGCGCGGAGTCTGCGTAGGGGACGATCTGGTCGTCGTCGCCGTGCATCACCAGCACCGGCAGTCCGATCATCTTCAGGTCGTCGGTGAAGTCGGTCTGCGAGAACGCGACGACGCCGTCGTAGTGCGCCTTGGCGCTGCCCATCATCCCCTGGCGCCACCAGTTCTGGATGATGCCTTCCTGCGGCTTCGCGCCCGGCCGGTTGAAGCCGTAGAACGGCCCGGCGGGAATGTCGCGGTAGAACTGCGCCCGGTTCGTGGCCGTCTGCCGTTGCAGGCCGTCGAACACGTCCTTCGGCAGGCCGCCGGGATTCGACGCGGTCTTGACCATCAGCGGCGGCACGGCGTTAATGAGGCAGGCCTTCGCGGCCCGCTTCTCGCCGTGGCGAGCCAGATAGCGCACGACCTCGCCGCCGCCGGTGGAGTGGCCGACGTGGATCGCGCCCTTGAGGTCGAGATGGTTCACGACCGCGGCGAGGTCGTCGGCGTAGTGATCCATGTCGTGGCCGTTCCAGACTTGCGCCGAGCGGCCATGCCCGCGCCGATCGTGCGCGACGACACGATAGCCCTTGGAGAGGAAGAACATCATCTGCGCGTCCCAATCGTCGGAGCTCAGAGGCCATCCGTGCGAGAAGACGATCGGGGTGCCATTGGAGGGACCCAAATCCTTGTAGAAGATCTGGACCCCGTCTTTGGTAGTGATATAGCTCATGGGTGGATTTCCTTCCGGAGTTTCGGCGCCATTCGGCGCAGTAAGAGCAGCGGACGCTGCGAATGGCAAAGCCACTGCTGCTGCAGTGCCTGCCCCGATGACCAAAAACTGACGGCGCGTGACGCCAGCGAAGCTAGGCTGTATTGGCGCGGGATCAATCTTCATGGGTATAGACCTGAGTGGAGACGCGATCAGTCTAGCCACGGTCTCCTCGCCGTGCGATATGCATCACGTGCAATTCGATGTTGCAGGTGCTTCACCAATGTTGCGGCAACGCATCCAGCGCGTGCCGCTGGGTCGTTCACCGAGCTCAGCCATCCGCACGACAGGATCTTCAAATGCGCCGGCTCATTCTTGATGAACTCTCGCTGAACGCGATTGGTGCGTCGCGATTGACATAACTATCCGCACCCGGCCCCTAGTTCAGGCAGGCATTTGCTTCTAGATTTCAAAGCATCACGTCAGCATCGATGCATCGGCTCGAGACCTCGCGGCGTGTTCGTTGTCTACCCCAGTCCCAGCAACCAACATGACCCAACACAGCAACTACCAACAGCAGAACAACCGGCGTAGTACACCGATCCGAGCGAGCGCGCCATGCCCGTTCCCACGATGACACTCGATCTGGAACGCACCGCCATGGTCGAGAAACACGCCGTCAGTCATCTAATCCAGGAGACCTCATGACTCAACTTCCTACATACGTTAAGCAGTCCAGAGAACTGTCCACGAAGCGCATGGAGTTCGGCCCGCTGTTTCAGAAGATCACGATCGAAGGGCCAATTCGCGAGAACGCGTGCACACCCAATACAGCTAGCAGGAACTGCCGATCCTCACCTGCCTCGTGGGGACGATCAACAACTGGTACCCCGTAAACGTTGCGTCCTGCATCGCCCGGCTCGTCTGACAAGGCGTTCGGGTAGCCGCAGTGAGCTTTCCAGGCCGTGATGAAAACTGGCGGCTGTGACAATCACTCCGTCTATTCCCGATTCTGGAAGTTGCTTTAGCGAACGTGCGCATTGGACCCGTGACAGTGCGTCTGCCGCACCTGCTAGCGTTCCCGCGCAGCCAACCGGAGAATTACTATGTGTGAAACCTCAAAATTTCATGGCCGCCGTACCTTCTTCAAGGGCATGGCTGCCGCCGCGGCAGTGGCCTCCACGCAACTGCCCTCGCTGGCCAACTCAGCACCCGCCGGTGGCGGTGCCAAGTACGCGGATCCGGTCAAACCGGCACTGCCCAAGACGGGCATGAAGCTTGACCTCACCCGTACTGCGTTCGTCGTGATCGATCCGCAGATTGACTTCATGAGCCCGAAGGGCAAGGCGTGGCCGGTGGTGGGCGAAAGCGTGACCGAACAGAATATGGTGCCGAACCTGGTGCGACTGTTTCAGGCGTCCAAGAAGGCCGGAATTACGATAGCGATTTCCCCCCATTACTACTATCCGCAGGACCATCGGTGGCAGTTCCAGGGTGGGGCGGAGATATTTCAGCACAACCTCGGCCTGTTCGACCGTCCGAGTGCGCTCTCGCTTGAAGGCTTCCGCGGGTCAGGCTCGGACTTCCTTCCGGAGTTCAAACCGTACATCGAGGATGACAAGACAATCATCTGCTCGCCGCACAAGCTCTATGGCCCCCAGGTCAACGACCTGAAGCTCCAACTGGGCAAGCAGCGCGTGGAGCAGGTCATTCTGGCGGGCATGCTGGCCAACCTGTGCGTGGAGTCGCATCTGCGCGATCTGCTCGAGAATGGCTTCGAGGTGGCAGTCGTGCGTGACGCCGTAGCGGGACCGAAGCTGCCGGAAGGCGATGGCTATGGCGCTGCGCTAGTCAATTATCGCTTCATCGCCGATGGGGTCTGGACCACAGACGATACGGTAAAGATGCTAGAAGGTAAGTCGGTCTGAAGCATTCCCAGCCTAGGCGCGCCCCCGGTCATGGATGTCGGGGGTGCACGATCTGAGCATAAAGCGCAGGCATATTTTCGTGGCCACCTCGATGGCAGTATGTTGCGAGCCGGTTAGCGCATTCGATACCGGCCGGCCCCGATTGCGCATACCGCTCACGCCGACGCGAGACCTGCATGCGGTTCGGTGACCGCCTGATCGTCAACGACGATGTCTTCGCATGGGAAGACCTGCGGCAAAGCGCGGCCGTGTTCGGTCCGGGCGAGTTGGGTGAGGCGCTGTCGCGCCTTGGCGTGCGGGGTGCGCTGTTCGGCATCGGCGTGAGCAACTCGTTGGGGCTGCTCACGGTGATTGGCATCTACGCGACCAGAACCGATAGAGCTCAGATCATCCATTTTGCACATCGAGTTCCCACACAACCAAACGGGCGACATCATGCAAGACCTGATCGAAGGCGTCCTGAAGTTCCAGCGCGAAGAGTTTCCCAAGCGCACGGAGTTGTTTAAGCAGCTTGCAACCACTCAGAATCCGCGAACGCTGTTCATCGCTTGCTCAGACAGCCGTGTAGTGCCGGAGCTGCTGACACAGCAAGAGCCAGGAGAGTTGTTCGTCATTCGCAACGCCGGCAACATAGTTCCGGCTTACGGCGTACAGCCTGGTGGCGTGTCAGCCAGCATCGAATACGCAGTCGCAGGCCTGAACGTAACTGACGTCGTCATCTGTGGACACTCCGACTGTGGTGCGATGACTGCCGTCGCCACATGCAAGTGCCTGGACCGTATGCCTGCGGTGGCGGGTTGGTTGCGTCATGCCGATGCCGCGAAAGCGGTAAATGAAGCTCGGCAGCACTCATCCGACCGCGCACGCGTCGATTCCATGGTCCGCGAGAACGTCATAGCGCAACTCGCCAACCTCAGGACACACCCGTCGGTAGCACTCGCCGTCGAACAGGGCCGGCTGGGCCTGCACGGATGGGTGTACGACATCAAGACTGGCTCCATCGATGCACTGGATGGCATTGCTAACCGCTTCGTCTCGCTTGCAGAGAACCCCCTTGTCTCCGCGAATCCGCCCCGACTCAGCGTAACTGCCTGAGTCATTCCCCGCTCTTAAAGGAGATTAAAGTGCCCCAATCACAATACAGCCAGGCAAATCGCCAGGCCCTCACCGACGCCGTCATCGACGCGAAGATTCGCAAAGGCTTGACCTTTGAAGAGATCAATGAAGGCACCGGTCTGACGCTGGCTTTCGTGACCGCAGCCCTGCTCGGCCAACACCCGCTTCCTGCCGAGGCAGCCAAAAAGATAGCTGACAAGCTGGAGCTTGGTGAAGACGCCGCGCTCCAGCTCCAGACGATTCCTGTGCGCGGCAGTATTCCAGGCGGTGTTCCGACCGATCCCACCATCTACCGTTTCTATGAGATCGTGCAGATCTACGGCTCGACCCTGAAGGCTCTGGTTCACGAGAAATTTGGCGACGGCATTATCAGCGCCATCAACTTCAAGCTGGACATCCAGAAGGTACCGGATCCCGAGGGTGGTCATCGCGCAGTAATCACACTCGACGGGAAGTATCTGCCGACCAAGCCGTTCCAGGCTCGTGCTTCCGATCTTAGGTAGAGAGTGACCATGTCTGGCCAGGCTCGTGGGTGGCAGCGCCGAACTTCGGTAGCCACCCATTGCCGTCACTCAGGTCGCAGGGACGCCAACGGCCGTTCTCAGATTCCAACGGTCCTTTGTTCGCGCCGGGTGGGTTGCAGCTTTTTGCCGAAATTTGGCATGATGGCATTGATCTGACAACCAGGCTCTACGGACGGCGTTTCATGAAACGATTTCGCCTGCTCCCTAAGCAGCTTCAACTCCGATTGCGCCACCGCCATTCGATGTGGGGCGACGTCGCGTTGATGGTCGCGTCGATTGCCCTCGTCATTGCAGTGGGGGTCGTGGTGATTGTCTGGGTCGCGAACCCGGCTCCGCCAAAATCGATCACGATGAGCGCAGGCTCTCACGACAGCGCGTTTCTGCAAACGGCCGAAGAATACAAGAAGATCCTCGCGCGCAACGGCGTCACGCTCAACGTGCTGGAATCGGAGGGCTCAGTCCAGAACCTGCAACGCCTGCTGGACCCGAAAGGGCAGGTTGACGTCGCGCTGGTGCAAGGCGGCGTATCGGACGGATTCGCCGTGTCGAAGCTCGTATCCCTTGGCAGCGTCTTCTATATTCCATCGGTGATCTTCTATCGAGGCAAGGGCCTGACGCAGCTGTTGCAGCTGGAGGGCAAGAAGATTGCAGTCGGCCGCGAGGGCAGCGGCACGCGCAAGCTTACTCTCAAGCTGTTCGCCGTCAACGGCATCGAACCGGGCGGCGCGACGGCATTCCTGCCGTTGGACGGCACGCAAGCCGCCACGGAACTGGCGGCGGGGAGGATCGATGCAGCCGTGTTCAGCGGCGACTCGGCCACGCGCGCGTTGATTTTGAAGCTGTATCGCACTCCAGGTATCTCGTTGCTGGATTTCCGGGATGCCAGCACGTATACGCGACTCTTTCCCTATCTCGACGAAATTGACCTGCCGGCGGGTGTGTTCGATCTGCGACACCGGATACCGCCCGACACGGTGCGCCTGATCAGCCCGACCGTCGAAATCGTGGCCCGGTCGAACCTGCATCCGGCCATTTCGGATCTCATTATCGAAGCTGCCCAGGAAGTGCATAGCATGCCGGGGCTCCTGCAGCACGCCGGGCAATTTCCGAGCCCGACCGAACGCGAGTACCCGATCAGCAAGGACGCCGCGCGCTATTACAAGTCCGGCAAAAGCTTTCTCTATCGCACGATGCCCTTCTGGCTCGCCAGCATTGCAGACCGCCTGCTGGTCGTCGTATTGCCGATCGCCTTTCTGGTGTTCCCAGCATTACGGTTGATCCCCGCAATTTACAGCTGGCGCGTGAAGTCGCGCCTCTATCGGTACTACGGCGCATTGATCGCGATCGAGCGTCGCGCGCTGGATCACGCGTCGATGGGTGACGGACAGGCGCTCCTTCAGGAACTCGACAAGATCGACGAGTCCCTCAATACGTTGCGCATGCCGCTTGCCTATGCGGACGCCTTCTATGTGCTTCGTGAGCATGTCCGCTTCGTGCGTGCTCACCTTGGCGAGACGGCGCGCGAACCGGCGAGCCGATAGCACTTCGCCGCAGGTGGCAGTCAGGTATTTCAGGCGCGCTGACCTGCCCCGGGTTTCAGGCCGAGTTGTGTGAATTGGCCTTGCGGCTGGTCAGAGTAAGGCAGCCATACCAACGACAGGTCTTCGGCTGCGACGAACTTCCGCTACTGGCCAGCAGCACGCGTCTACGTAAACCGCCCGAAAGCTGCCGTTGAGATATCCAACGTCAGCTCCTTAGAACGTTCGTCGCAGTGGAGCAATCGGCCAGGTGCGGTCATTGGCCTGATGGTGCTAGATTGGCGACAACCCTAAGCACCAAACTTCGGGGGCTTCGATATGATTGCGAAATTCATCCTCGAAATCATTGATGTGGACACAGCGTGTCCTGCAAAGAGCTTTGCGATCGAACTGCCAGATACGTCTATCGTGTCCTCTTTACTGGAGGACGAGGAATTTGATGCACATGGTTTCTATGAGTTAGACGCGCACGCGACGGCTAGAATCTCAGCGCATTTCGGTTTCTCGGTTGGAAAATCGGCCTCAGCAATTCTGAGACCCCGCCATTGGCTTGATGACCTTCCTTACGAGGTCCACACAACTCGGGAGCTTGCGCTGATGCTTGACGGCGTGAAACCCTTTGCCGCTTTCGCCGAAGAATATCCGTCATTGACAGACGATAGTGTGATTCCAGAGCGGCTATTCGACCGTTATGTGGCGGCTGGACGATTTATAAAGAGAGAGTACGTCGGAACAAAGATTCTCAAAGGCTACCGTACAAGGCGCGTTTTGTATGCGCGACCTGACGAAGCGTGGCGGATCGACGCCTATATACTTCTTTGGCATACAGGAGAATTGACTGGCTGGAACGAAGCGCTTGAACGCATGGAGGGATTCCTTCTAGGTTACGAAGAGTGGCAGACAGACGCATACATTCGTGCGGCCAAAGCACGGTCAAGCACGTAGGCCAGAAAAACATCCTATGACTGGCGACCGAGGGCTTGCCATCCGACAAATGTTTCATCTTTCAGGCCATGACAATCGAAGGCACACCTCCGATGACCGCGAAGGAGGACATATGACGCATGCCTTATACGAATTGCTTAGAGATCTCGACGATCGCGGCCTCTTTTATACATTGGGCCGGCATCGTCCAGACACCATTCTGATCTCGATAACCGTGCCAGGTGAGCGTATCGAGATCGACGTGTTCGACGACGGGCATATGGAAATGTCCCGCTTTGCCGGAGATGAGAGTGTAATTGACGATCAACACCTCATTTCTCGGGCTATCGGGGAGGCGTCCGAGTGAAAGGGGATCGGCCGTGAGACGCAATGGGGCAGGAACGATCGTTGGGTTGCGTCAGCAATATCTGGATGCGCGCCTGGGAAATCTGGGGTAGCGTTTGTCTTGTGTACTTGCTAATGAAGGCCGCGAGCGGAGACTGCCATGTATAGAAGTACGGACATCAATAATTTTCGCTCGCCATCGGCGGTCGAAAGAGAACTAATCTCAGAATTGACAGCTGCAGAGTTCCCCGGTCGAGCCGAAGTGATCAAACAACTTCAGCAGTGTGTCGTGCGACTGATCGATGAGGACGGCAGTCTTGAAGTAGGCATTCCTCCACACGCGATCGCGGCACCAGTGTTACATCGCGTTCCAACCGAGCTATATGGTCCTGATGTTGATGGAGTTCAAATCAGCGTGCTCCTGCATGTCGTTGATGGAGTTTGCCACGAAATCGAAATTTATAAGGTAGACGGCACTGATATCCAACGAATGCCTGCAATCTGGCAGCGATTCGTCCCTGGGCCGGACGAAACGGGATCAAGTTAAGCGGCGCATATTGAATGACCGTTTTGGGGAATTGCGTCTGCCCGCTTCGGGTCGGCTACGGAAGCTGGCGGCTGATGCTGCGGCGCAAGGCCGGTTGAATGCGCAGCCATCTCCGGTCGTTGGATTGATGAAAGGCGCGGTCGCTCGTACGGCTCGTTCGCTTCGACACCCGCCTATCGACGCGCCGCACTGACAGCCGCGGGGCAAGAAGCATTGTCATGGAAGCACTGAGCAGCAAGGTTGCGCTGATGGGCGTCAGTGGGAATGTGGGAGGAAATTGTGACAAAAGAAATTGTCGTGTCCATAGCAATATGCTGGATCGTGTTCTACTCCTCGGTTGCTCTTTTTAGACCAGAATGGATTGTCGGATATATTATCAAGAGTCGGATATGGTCGTGGTATTTTCGCGTGATGCTCAACAAAACGTCAGAAAAATTGCTGCAGCCCAAAGAAAAATGGAATTTTAGAATTCAGGGAATACTTGGTTTTGTCGCTGCAGGCCTTTTGATCTATGGCGTGCTTTACGGGTCGTGAAGGGTTGGCGGCTGATGTTGCAGTGCACGGCCGGTACCCAGCGGCAAACTTCCGGGGGCGGCCAAGAAGGGACATTCGGTGTCAGATCATAGATCGTCGACAACGAACAACATCTCTCCCGACATTCACCGCAGGTAGCATGGTGAAATCCACGATATGCAAATCGACAGTAAGCACTCGATCATGGCCGTCATTGCAAATCTTCAACGATAAAAAAGAGGGGAAAGCCGTGTCAGTTATCGAGACCTTGATGGAAAATGCAGTTGCTGACGTTGATCAATTGCGTGTAATGGATACACAAGGAGACGACTTTGGCATACCTCGCGAAGTCGATTTTTGCCTGATCGCACCGTCTGCCGAGAAGGCATCGATCGTTTCGGGGTTCATTAACGACCACCAGTACGGCCGCGCTTCGGTGCAACAAGTCGACGACCATTTTCGCGTCCTAGTCTTCATCCATATGCCAGTTCTCCAGCACAATATTTTAGCTGTGTCGGGATTCATGACGTGTATCTCTGCGTTTTTTGGGCTGACCTACGATGGTTGGGGGTGCGTCGTTCAGAAACGCAACTGAAAACATTTCTCGACGTATTGCCGCCGTCGCAGTCCGGCCAGTTTGAGACGTTCAGTGCCACCATCAAGATCGTCGTCAATCCGTGCCAAATGTTCTGATTGCGTGTGACGGGGATATAGGTTCGCCGGTGCACAGAATATGTGTGTTCCGGCCCGTTATTATCCGGGCACCGTCTGCCAGACCAAAAAATGGATTAAGGAGGCTGCGATATAACCATGGCTGAGCGGCTGTAAAAATGACCTATGAAGACGACGATCAATCGCCGATGACGGCGGATTCGATCGTTCTGGTCGAAATCGATTAAAGCAGGCGGGGCAAAAATATGGATACATATGACTGCTGGTCCGTGGTGACAAGATTCATAAAGAACAAGCAGTATGATAAGGCGATTGAATTTTGCAAAACTGAACCTTATTCGGCGCTTCCTTATTGCCAAAATTACCTTGGCTGGACATACTATCAACAAAATGAGAATGAGACTGCAGCTTATTGGTTTTTTAAGGCGGCGGGGCAGGGAGATTGCGAGGCTTTGTTTGGTTTGGGCTGCATTTTTATAAGGCAAGGCGACTTTCGATCTGCTCTCTCGCACTTAGAGCGTGCGGCGAGCAAAGAGACTCAAAGATCGTATTTTTGGATCGCGATAATTTATTATTATGGTGGCAATGAGGTGCCTGCAGATATGGAGAGGGCTATTCACTATTTCAAGCTGGCCGCCGATCATGGGTCCATGATGGCAAAGCGTTTCATAATATTTTTTGAGTCCCGCGGTGGAAAGTGGAAGTGGATTGCTTCATGGCTTAAACTTATTCCATTGGTAATTTATGGTGTGCTTATCTCTATCCGCAACCCTTACGATTCCCGTGTTGCAGATGTCGGGTATCAATATAAAGGGAAATTTCCAGATCCAACCTATAAACCACCAAAATCTTAATAATTTTTTCAAATGCAATGCATCCGCCCGACACCCATTGAGCCTACTCAGTAAAAAAATATGTGTTCGCACGCGGCCGATACCACATTGTCGTAAGGAATGTTTAGATCTAGCTATTAAGGTGACCAAAGGCTGGATATCGAGTCCTGAACGCAATGCGCGAATGCGGTCTTTGTGGCGTGCTTATCGACGCTACATTACTCCGTCGACAAAGTAGCGCTGATTACATAGATCCGAACTCGCTCGAACGTCTGCTTACGAGAAAGTTGGTCGGCCGCTTCGGGTCGCCAAGCGCCTATCGCTCAGCTTTCCCTTTGGCGAGCGAGGGATAGCGTTTGACCCTAGCTGGAATAACGGGGGATGTTGAATCGTCGGGAAACGGATTTGCCAATACATTCTCCTCGACAGTTGCTCGACGTTCGTCGCAGGCGACGGCAGCGGATCAATTTGACTACCGGGTTGTGTTCGGAATCGTGAAACGACGCACGGACAGTCGAGGCGGGAATGCCTCCGGCGGGGACATCACGGAAAGGACTCAGCGCACCGCTCGCAACCGTTCCGGCCTGCTAGACTGAAGAGTACCCATGCAAACCATGGAGGAGGCATGATGTCCATCTACGTGGTGAAGACCGGTGAGCAGTTTCTCTGCACCGCCGAGGACGGCGACGTCGGCATGGCACCGGCGATTGAAGATGCCAAGTCCTTTCTTTCGTATGAGGAAGCGGAAAAGGCGGCGAACGAGCATGCCGACCCCGGATACGAAATCCTGGCCGTCTGCGTTACCAGACTGACGCGGAGTCCGCTGGGCGCTCAGTGAGGGAGGCCATTGGCAATTTCGCTGGCGCCATGCGATATGGTCCTCCGGGGCTGTGTCCGAAATCATCTGCGAATTGGCTGCATTGCGCGTCGAGATTCGCACGATGTGGTTGATGCGCGTTGACCGCCTTCATCACGGGCTCGTGGCAGCAGACGACGAACCGTCTTCCACGAACGCTCCCGGGAGTGCGGCTAGACCCTCCCTGACTTGCGGTACAGAGTGCGGCGCATGGAGACCCGTCACCCTTGCTATTCACCCAACACCCCACCGCCGCTTCCGTGGCGTGATGAATGCCGCCACTGGGCGGGCGCCACGGTCTCGCATGCGTCGTGAGCACGGCGCTGATTTGTCTCAGTGCGGCCACAACCGGCCGTTCGACACGCCTGTTGAAATCGTCGACGATGTGACCCGGATATCTGTGTGCCCAGCCACAACGCATAGCCCCGCCGCCGATCCCGCTGACGTGATGATCCGTACTTCGTCGACATATAGCGCAACGGGCTGCACGCGCACTTGCGGGCGGCTTTTCGCTGACGTAGGAAAAAGGCAAAGCAATTTGACCGGCAACGCAGATTTTTTGAGGTGTATTCGCAAATGAGTCCCATTCGAGACTTGGCCGGTGCGCATTTTGACTTCCTGATTGCCGTAGTGTTCGATAAGAGCTGGAACGTGACCGTGCTGTAGGGCTGCAGTTTGCGGCCGTTGGGGGCGCGCCGCTCAGGCCACGGCCTCGGCGCTCGACTGGGCCGGGAGGATGGCCGGCGCGTCGTAGTCTGGCCAGAAATGAGCGTTCCAGTCCCGGACGCCGCGACCGAAGTCGGCTCCGGCCCGGCATTGAGTGACAAATCGAAAGTTTATTCTGCGATCTCGAGCGTGCAATCGACCTCGATCATAGCCCTTGGCGCACGCCCCACCTGGGCGCGTGCGCTGGCACTCAACTACCTATCGCCTCCGATACGCGCCTGTGCGGTGATCCCGCATATGCCAACTGCTACAGCGGCCGCCATCAAAGGCGGCGTCAGGACGACAAACAGCTTTGCCGTGTCGAATCCCCTGTGCAACAGGGCGCCGACGAACAGTGCGCCAATGATTCCTCCGGCTCGCCCCATACCCAGCATCCAGGCACTTCCCGTTGCGCGGCAATCCGTCGGGTAGTAGCGCATCGCGAGTGCGAGCATCGACCCTTGCGATCCGACGAGGAAGAAGCCGGCGAAGAACATCGCGGCAGAGAGCAGTGCAGCATGGGGCAGTACCTGGCTCGCCACCCACAGACCCAGGCCGGCCAACGCAAATGTGCATGCCACCACGCGATACGGCCAGAAGCGGTCGAGCGCCCAGCCGCACAGAATCGTGCCGATGACGCCGCCGAGCGGGAGCAGCGCCGCGGTCGAAGTCGATTGTTCCGCGCTCAGATGGGAATCCAGGAGGATCGTCGGGAGCCAGCTCGTCAGCAGATAGAAAACCAACAGGCCCATGAAATACCCAACCCACAGCATCACGGTGCCGAACACGAGTCGACGGGAGACAATCGCACCGATGCTCGCGAGCCGTCGAACATGACCCGATGACGCGACGGCGGGCGCATCCATCGTGACGGTCATGCCGGGCATGCGCGCGAGAACGCGCTCTATCTTCCACTCGGCCCAATTGCGGGTCACCATGAACCTGATCGATTCGGGCAGGCTCAGCAGCGCTCCGGCCAGGATCAACGGCAATACGCCGCCGACAGCGAACACGGCCGGCCAGCCGAAGCGGGGTATCAGGGCGGCGGCGAGAAAGCCGCCTGCCGATGCGCCAAGCGGAAAGCCGCAATACATCACGTTGGTGAACAGGGAGCGTCGCCGCGCCGGCAGGTACTCGGACAGCAATGTCCCGGCACACGGCATCGCGCCGCCGAGGCCCACGCCGGTCGCCAGACGCAGCAGCACGAGCGACGTCACCGAATGCGCACATGCGCAAGCGAGCGAGCACGTCCCGAAGAGCAGCACCGAGCCGATCAGCACCGGCTTGCGGCCGATGCGATCCGCGAGCGGCCCGGCGACGAGCGAGCCTCCTGCCATGCCGATCAGGGCAGCGCTCAACACCGGCGCGAGCGTGCCTCGCGAAACCCCGAGATCATGCGCCAGCGATGGAGCGAGAAAGCCAATCGCGGCCGTATCCAGACCGTCCAGCATCACGACCAGAAAGCACAGCAGTACCATCCACCACTGCAAGGCGGACAGCCGCTGCTCCGCGTCCATCCGTTCGATATCAGGCGCCGCATCAAGTTCGGCCGGCGTAGCATTCATCACGTTGTCTCCGTTCGTTGCGATTCGTTATGTGGGTCAGTCGCCCGTCAGCCGACCTGCTCCGCGCGGCGGATCGAGCTGATCATCGAGGTCTCGAGCAGATACTCCTTTCGCTTGACGGGGTTCAGCGAGATCTCGGACAGGCCTTGCCGGTTGCGCCGCCGCACCTCCGGGTCGCGTTCGTCCATCAGGCTCTTGTTGCGGATGCTGTTCTTTTGCACGACCTCCAGCGCGACCGTGCGGCGCTGGCGTGAATACAATTCGAGCACCTCATGATCCGCGCGATGCAACCACACGTCCGCGAGCTTTCCGGCCAGATTGAACGCGTCGTGAATCCCGCCGTTGAGACCGAACCCCCCGATCGGGTTGTTGATATGTGCGGCGTCGCCGGCAAGCAGGATGCGTCCGTTCACGAAGGTATTGGCCACGCGCTGATGGACGCGATAGGTTCCCGAATAGGCGAGCGAAAAGGTACATTCGACGCCAAGCGCGTCGCGCAATCGGGACTGCACGTTGCGCTCGTCGAGCAGGATTTCGTCGTCGACATCGGGGTCCGCGGGCATGGCGACGCGCCATAGATGCTCCCGTGCGTCGTCGTAGAGTTTCAGCACGACCGCCCACGCATCGGGATCGGACACGTATGCCGTGCCTGTGTAGCCCAGCACCTCGAGCGGCTCGGCGACATTGGTGACGAGAAATTTTTCGCGCCATGTAAAGCCGTCGAAGGTGAAACCGCCGGTCTTGCGCACGCTGCTTCGCGCGCCGTCCGCGCCGATGACCCATGGCACGACGGTCTCGCCGCGCCGGCTCTTGCCGGCGAAGGTCAGCCGCGCGCAGGCGCCATCCGTGGAAACCGATTCGAGTGTTTCGCCAAAGCGCAGTTCGACGCCGGGCTGACGCTTCAGCTCGTCGAGCAGGATGCTGGAAAGATAGTGCTGCGGCAGATGAAATCGATACGGGAAATCGGTGCTGTCGGCAAGCGCGCCGAGATCGAATTCAGCGTACACGCCCACTTCGCGATCGCGCATCTGCCAGACCGGGATACGCAAGCCGATTTCCATCAGCGCAGGGCCGACGCCGAGCGCGTGGAGCATCTCCAGCGTCGGCGGATGAAACGCGGCGCCGCGCTGCTCGCGCGCTATCTGGGTGTTGGCCTCGTAGACGACGCAAGGCACGCCGCGGCGCGCGAGACCGAGCGCCGTCGTCAATCCGACCGGCCCGGCTCCAATGATGGCGATTCGTTCATCGTGATGCATGTTGATTTCCTGATAGTGAGTAGACGCCCGCGCTCGGGTGCGCTGTGCGGACGTGGCCTAGAAGCGATGCTGCATGCCGAGGAGCACACCCATTTGCTTCGCGCCGGGCGTGGTGAAGTAACCCGATCCAACGGAGTACGACGCATTGCTGCTGTTCTGCATGAAAGCGAGCATCGAATAGATCGAGGTTCGCTTCGAGAGCAGATAGGTGCTCCTGAGCACGTAGTAGTTGGCGTTCTTGCGATCCGTCGTCGAGATGCGCGAGATTTCGCCGTCGAAGACGAGGTCAGCGCGCAGCGCGTACGAGAACCCGCCGTAATAGATATTCGTTTCGTAGGTGGAAGTGGTGCGGGTTCGTCTGTGAATGACGCCCCCCGCAACCTTGACGTCGCCGAGCTGGACGTAGCCGCTTGCCATGTAGCGAGTCGTCTTGTCTCCGCTGATGGGGAGAACCACGGGCGAAGACGGATCGAACGACGCGCTGTTGGCGAGCGCGCCCGGGCCACCGCGCAATTCGTCGTAGACCAACTGCCCCCCGGCGAGCGTGCCCCAGTAGCCGATCAGCGCGGTGATCTGTCGGCAGGCGAGCGGGTCACCCGCGACGTTGCCCGGGCAGTTCGATGCGCTCGGGCTGTACGCTGCGCCGCCATTGCTCGCGGGCGAACCCGGAACGGATGCCGCATCCCGTCCGAAGCTGTACGACAAGCCAAGAACGAACTGATGAAAGTTGCCCAGATAGCTGATCGCATTGTCCGAGCGCGCGTTGGGGAGATAAGGGTCGAGCGCGGCGATCGAATAGATGCTCGGGCCGAGGACCGTGCTCTTGAACAAGCCCACGTAGGTCATGTTGATCTGGCGGCCGAGCTTGACAGTGCCGAACGGTGTCTCGAGGCCGACCAACGCCGTGCGCCCGAATTCACGGCCGCCGTATTGCAGCGTCCCGGAACTCGGCGAGAAGCCGCTTTCGAGTTCGAAGATCGCGCGCACGCCGCCGCCCAGATCCTCCTTGCCCTGCAGTCCCCATCGCGACGGGACGGTCGAGGACAGGGACGTCATCCGGATTGCGGAGCCCGCTGCCGATCGCTGCCCAGGGCCGGTCGCGACGTGATTCTCCCAATCGATGCCGGTGTCGACGATGCCGTAGAGCGTGACCGAGCTCTGGGCAAGTGCGGCGGTGGTCATGAACGTCGTCGCGAGGAGTGAGGCGACGGTCGCGCCTCTGAAAGCAACCTTGAACATTTGTCTCCATCCATATCGTTTTGGTGAACTACGGAATCAAAATTAACGAATGGAAGGAGCAATGTCGATTCTCGAACACGCATTCGCGTCATGCGAAATCCGAATTGGTGCTGTGCATCCGACTAATTCACGGCTGCCGAGGCACGAGGACGACGGCCGTAATACGCATCCTCCAGCAGCGCACGAATCGCTTCGCGTTGCAGGGGCCGTGGGTTCGGGTACGGCGCGGCCAACGCGGTATCGGTTACCCAGTCGAGATCTGTGGATCGCATGCCCAAGACTTCGAGCGATGTCGGCGCTTCGAGGCGCACGGCCAGATCGAACAAGCCCTGTGGTGCATCGTCGACCGCCAGGGCCCTGGCGACGCGCGCCATCGCGTGAGGCGTTGCGGCGGCGTTGTACGCTGCCGCATGCGGCAGGATGATCGTGTGTGTCTCCGCATGCGGGAGATTCAACATGCCGCCCAGAGTGTGGCACAGCTTGTGATGCAGCGCGACCGAGGTTGCCGCGAGCACCGACCCCGCGAGCCACGCGCCATAGAGGCAAGCGGTTCGCGCATCAAGGTCTTCAGGATGCTCGGCAACGCGGGGCAATCCTTGCGCGAGACTCCGAATTCCTTCCTCAGCCATCATCGACGCGATCGGATTGGCGTTGTCCGCATAAAGTGCTTCAACGCAATGCGCGATGGCATTGATGCCGCTCGTCGCGGTCATTCTCACGGGCAACGTCAGTGTCAGCAATGGATCATAGATCACGGAGCGCGGCAATACCTTCAGCGAGCGTCCGGTTTTTTTCTCGCCGTTTTCGGTGATGCCGTAGATCGGCGTCATTTCGGAGCCTGCGTAAGTCGTTGGGACGGCGAGAATCGGGATGCTGGACTCCAGCGCGATCGCCTTCCCCAATCCAATCGTCGAGCCACCCCCGATCGCGACGATGCAGTCTGCACCGACATGGCTGGCGTACTCACGCGCCTCGCGCGCCACATCAATCGGCACATGCATGACAGCTTTCGGAAACAAGCCAGCGCATTGGCTGGAAAGACGTGAGGCGACGCTCTGCGCGAGATCTGACTGCTCGGGTGTACAGATCAGCAGTGCGCGGCTGGCGCCCAGTTCGTTGAATTCGCGAGAAAGCTGATCGAGGCTGCCCGCGCCAAATACAACGCGCCCGGGAAGCGGGGCGTAGGTAAATGATCGTTGGAACATCGGAAATCCTTATGGAGTCGGCAAGTGAATGCGCGGCGGCAGCCCGGGGCCCGGGAGGGGCCCAGTGACAGGGGAAAGGTTTGCCTTCGGGCTGCGCACCCGGCTATCAGAAGCGCCGTCCGGACCGCACATACAGGGGCGGTCCGGCGGCTCCTCTGCGCGTGATACGCGTCAGACGGGCTGCTCGGCGGCCCGTTCCTGAGTAGATCGCGTGGCCGATTCGACGTATTGCTCAAGCTCGGAGAGCGTTGCCGCGGGTGCTTCGAACATCGGGTAATGCCCCGCACCACGCATCACCCGCAGTGTCGCGTGGCGATACCATTGCAGCGTCGTCTCGCGAGCGGCGACTTCCGTGCAGTTGGGATCGTGTTCGCCGACCAGTACCAGGATAGGCGTGTCGAGCCGCTGCACTTGCGCGTGGATGTCCGTGCGACTCGCGTCGAGCGCGTAGCTCGCGAGCGCGTGACCGTCGATCTCTTCCCACGTCTGCGCGACGAGCCCACGCGCCACCCCGGACGCGTAACGGTTCCCCGTACCGCTGGCCACCAGCGCTTCACGCTTCTCGCGTGACGTCGCCAGTGCCTGCATGAACGCGAGCCGCTGGGGATCGCCGCTCGCGCCATTCGCACTCAGCCCGGCTATCGAAACGATGGCGTTGACGCGCTCCGGCAATGCAACCGCGAGCATTTGTGCGCAAAGCGCGCCAAGCGAATGACCTGCCACGGTGAATGTGTTCCAGCCGAGAAACTCGACGAGTCTCACTGCATCGATCACCACCTCGCGCAGCGTCATCAGGCCAGGCACCGATCGTGCATGGCCGTAGCCGCGATACTCGGCCACTGCGTACTGGAATTCGTCGAGATCGGCATGGCGCAGCATGTCGTCGAACGAATCGCGGGTGCCGAGCAAGCCGGGTAGCAACAGCACCTTGCGCGGCCCGCGGCCGAAGAGCTTGAACGATTTCACAGTGCCCCCTCCGCCGCGATGGCGTCACTTGCGCGTTTGTATCGATCACACATGGATGGGGTCCTCCACTTGCATCAGAGCGCGCAGGTCATCGTGGGACACGTTGAATTGCGGGGAAATCTTCAGCTCGCTGCCGAGCCTCGCTTCCTCCTCGTCCATCTTGAAGCCGAGCGACTTCGTCGCCTCGAACATGACGCCGCCCGGCGTGCGGACGTAGATCGACTCGAAGTACCCGCGGTTCTTCCGGTCGGAAAAGTCGGTGAAGCCCATGCCTTCGGTGTCGAACTTGACGCGGGTCTGCGCATCGTAGTCCGGCACCTCGAACGCGCCGTGGTGGATGATCCCTTCGGCGAGCGTCCACATACCTTGCCGCATGTCGGGCTCGTGCAGGATGTCGATGCGGCGCCCGGCTCCGCCCGCACCCGCCTCATACCGCGTGAACTTGCCGTCGCTCATCGTCCGCCGGAAATACCACGCGTCCTTCAGGAAGACCTCCATGTCCTCGAGCTCGCGCACGATCGCCGTCCAGTTGTGAAAGCCACGGACAGCATATTGCTCGGGCACATACTCCGACTTCCACGGCTCGCGGGTATCGGTCGGATCCTCGACGACTTCGAAGTCAATACCGGCATGTACGACGCGCAGGTATTTTTCGCCGAAGCGCTCCGATTCCTCGACGACCTTGACGCCGTTTCGGCCAAAGTGCTCGCGCCAGAAGTCGATCGAACCGGTCGGGATCGAATAGGCGACAGCGGTAAACTGACCCGATCCTTTGCGACCCACGAGGCCGGTGCGACGCATCGGGAACGTCGTCATGACCGTGCCGGGCGTGCCGTCGGCATCGCTGAAATAGAGGTGATAGATGGGAATGCGCCCGTCATAGAACAACGTACGCTTGATGAATCGCTGGCCCATCACCTTGACGAAAAAATCCACGTCGCCTTGCGCGCTCGACGTGCACAGCGTGATGTGGTGGAGCCCCTGAATCAGCCCGGTTTCCATTGCGTCTCCTGATCAATAAAAGGGCCTGCCTGGCGCAAGTCAACGGCGCGTGTGCCGGCAGGCTTGAGAGGCAGTATGGAGACCGGGGGCGCGAATAGCCATCGTCACCCCGTAATGGAAGGAATGCCGAATCGGCATATCGCGCCGGCAGGTAGGCTGCCGGCGCCTTACGGTTCGGAGGAGTCGACTGCGAGGGATCCCTCGCCCGGCGCGTTGCTGTCCCGCGCCAGCAGCGAATAGACCAGATCACGAAACCACTTGTTGGCGGGATCCTTGTGAAAACGTTCGTGCCAAAACTGCCGTACGATGAAACCGGGGATCGTGACCGGCAACTCGAGGATCTGTACGTTCAGCAGCTCCGCCAAGTGCTCGGCGGAGTTCCGTGTCATGGTGAAAACCGCATCGGAACTCGGCAGCGTCGTGAGTACGGACAGGAAATTCGGCAAGGTGACCGTGAAGTTCGCGGCAGCCACGTTCTCCAGAAGAAAGCGCTCAAGCGCCTCGTAGCCGACGGGCAGTGGGGCGACGAGTGCATGCGTCGCGGACAGATAAGCCTCTCGCGTAAGCGGACCTCGTATCATCGGATGCCCGTTGCGCACAAGACAGACATAGTCGGACTTGAACAGGCGCCGCTGGTAGAACGGCAGCCTGTTGATCGCGAAGCTGCCGATGGCGAGATCGACCTCGCCATCCTCCAGGAGATCCTCGACGCCATGCCGCGGCGCGTGGGTCGCCCTCACGCGGATGCCGGGAGCATGTTGGGCCAGGTATTGCAGGAGTTTGGGCAGCAGGAAGGCCGCGCCGAAATCCGTCGCCGCGAAGCTGAAGGTGCGCACGGACCTTGCTGGATCGAAATCGCCCGGGCTTTCGAGCGCTTCCTGCATGAGCTGGATGACCGCCGCGATCTTCGGGGCGAGTTCGCGCGCACGGGGTGTCGGCGACATGCCGCCGGAGGTTCGCACGAATAGCGGATCGCCGAAATATTGCCGCAGCTTGGCAAGCGACTGACTCATGAGCGGCTGGCTCATGCCGAGGCAATCGCCCGCTACCGTCACGCTGTTTTTACGCATGACCGCGTCAAACACCGCGAGCAACCGCAAATCGAGCGGCGCACCGATCCCACTTTGCACGATCACAGGTTTCATTTCCCACTTCTCAGCACGGCGAGGATCGTCGTATACGTGCGTGCGTCCGTCAATCGGGAACGACCATACGTAAACGCGCGTGCGCGCGTCGTTTCATGCTAAAAGATATCGTACGATGATGGCCGCAGAGGGCGGGCGTGAGGAAGTCGAGTAGCTAGCTGAAGCTGTGACGTCTCGATTCCGTCTGTAATGCCGGGTTGCACGAGGCCGCGTCGAAAGCCGGGGTATGCGAAGTGCGGGCTGTCCCCGGTTGCAGCGATGAAACCGGGGTGAGGATATTCGAGGCGTTGTGCAGACAAAGCCATTCGGCGGCGCCCAGATGCAAAGGGTCGTTCTCTGATAGCCAGTTGTTGCCGCATAGGCGGCAACAATACAATTGCAAGACCACCGCAGGTCGCCCGAGCCGACGCAATCTTGCGGGATTGCGTGATTCCACCAGCCCGGCATGGGCTGTCGGATTCGGGGTCTCTTGCATTCTGGCGCACGCGTCGCAGGACATGGACGTTGGGCTAGAACTGGAGGAGCAATCGGCTATAGCACTGCGGGATACTCGATCGGGTGCCCGCCCCGGCCAGAAAATTGTCTACTCGAGGGCGGGCCGAATCCATATCGTAGTCAAAGGTCGGCTGAATCAAGACTAGCGCGTTCACCAGCGTTCGATCCACCATGTTGCTTGACAGCAAGCCGGATTCTCTGACGGCCAAGCTTGAATGCCAGCAAAAGTTGCTTTGGCGACGCATCCGCCGCCCCAAGTTCCTCTCGCACAACATGTTCGCCCAACGTAAACGCACGATACCCCCATCCGAAGCCGTATGCGGAAAACCACACATCCATGTCCGGGCCAAGGATCGGCTCGGTCAGAATTGGATCATCCTCAATCATCGCGCTGTCTGTCACGGTTTTAGCAGCCTCAAATGTCGAGCTTACGATATTGGAAGAAAAGGACGAACACGTTCAAATGAATTCTAGTATGGCGACGCAGCGTTATAGTCTGGCACTTTTTTAAGCTAATCAATTAGACCACGTTCGCCGTCGCGACGCGCATCAATTTCTGAATTAAATGCCCGACTGCTGAATGCAATTAGTGTCCTTGCAGTGTGCGGACAACACACAGCAGGCAAATACCAAAGGGAGACGCAGTCAATTGCGTCCCTGACTCCTGAACCTTATTTGATCAGACATACATAATAATGGAGCCATGAGAATCCGCGTGATCATAGGCTCGCGTGCTTTGTGCGCTGCAGCTCCAGTCACCGGCCCGCTTGCGGCATGGTGGCATGTGCTCAGTACCCCGCCCTTCCGCTGCGCGTGTGGCACGTACTGGGACTCTTGACTATTGACTGTTGATAAAAAAAGGGAGAGCTTTACATCTAGCATCAGGTTCGCACTTGTCTCGATCACGCTGTCTACCCGAGGTAATGATGTGGATCTATCGCGTCGCTGAGCCGCGACTTGGAGTCATTCGCATGCGCGAATGGCGACGCCGCGCGCGCCATGCTGTCGGCCTTCTTGCTCTGCTGCTTGTCTGCTCCGCCACTGGGCTGGTCCTGCTCGACCAGTCCGATACTTCTCTCCCCAACAAAATTTTCACGGCGCTTTGGGACGGGGTCAATCTCGTCACGACGCTTGGTTCCTTTGCGGAATTCAATCAGCCCCAGAAGGTCTTCATGCTGCTGGCGATGATTGCCACGCTGCTGATCGGCGGATTTGCGGTCGCGAGGCTCACAGGCATGCTATCTGGCGACGATGTGATGGCTTATCGGGAGAACCGGATCATGGAACGCAAACTCGAAGAACTTGCTGGACATGTCGTCCTCGTCGGTTTTCATTCGCTTGGTGAACAGGTTGCCGAGCGATTACGCGAAGCGGGGCAGACGGTGCTCGTGCTCGTCGGCGATCAGGGCCAGGCCGACCGCGCGGCGGATTGCGACCACATGGTCGTGCTCGGTTCGCCCGATTCGTTCGACGATGTGCTCAGACATGCGCGGCTGGACACCGCCAAAGCCGTCGTCGTGACGACGCCCAACAGCAATAACAATCTGGCCATCACCTTGCTGGCGCATACGCTGAATGCCTCGCTCGCGATAGTCGTGCCCGGCGAAAACCCGCTGAGAAAGGAGCTGTTCGAGAGCGCGGGGGCATCTGACGTGGTCATTGCAGACGAGATCATTGCGGATGCACTGGTCAGCAAGCTCACAAAGATGGAGGCAACGCCATGAAGCCGGGGGTTTCGATGCAGTCTAATGCGCATCGCATGCCGTTCCTGCAGGGACTTCTGCCCGTCAATCCCGCACAACTGCCGCACGACGTCATCGCGGGGATCACGCTGGCGGCCCTTGGCATTCCCGAGGTGATGGGGTACACGAAGATTTCCGGCACGCCCACCGTCACCGGCCTCTATACGATCTTGCTGCCGCTGATCGCGTTTGCAGTCATTGGTGCGTCGCGTCAACTGGTGGTCGCAGCAGACTCCGCGACGGCGGCCATCCTCGCTGGCACGCTGACGGCCATCGCCGCATCGGGCAGCAAGGAATATGTCGGCCTCACCAGTACCGTGGCGCTGACGGTCGCCGTGATGCTCGTGATTGCCCGGATCTTTCGTCTGGGCTTTCTCGCAGACTTTCTTTCCCGCAGCGCCCTGATCGGCTTCCTGACGGGCGTGGGCGTGCAGGTTGCCGCAGGCGAGCTCGCCGGGCTAATCGGGCTTACGAAGCAGGGGCATGGGCCAATCATGCAAGTGGTATCGGTGCTGCAACGCGTCGCCGGGGCGAACCTGCCGACGACCGTGCTTTCGATTGCCGTGCTCGTGGTGATCGTCGGTTGCAAGCGGCTTGCGCCGCGGGCGCCGGGTGCGCTGATTGCCGTGATCGGCTCCATCGTGGCGAGCGCCGTGTTCAATTTCGCTGCGCATGGCATTGCGGTAACAGGTGAAGTGCCCGGCGGACTTCCGTCGCTGTACCTCCCGTCGTTGCATATGAACGAGATCAACCAGGTGCTGGCAACGGCCGCCTCGTGCTTCATCGTCATCATCGCGCAAAGCGCGGCGACGGCGCGCGCGTACGCCAACCGCTACAACGAGAAGGGCGACGACAATGCCGACATTATCGGCCTCGCGGCTGCGAACGCGGCGGCCGCGTTGACGGGTACCTTTGTCGTGAACGGCAGTCCGACCAAGACCGAGATAGTTGACGATGCGGGGGGCCGCACCCAGGCCGCCCATCTGACCACGGCCGTCATCGTGCTGCTGGTGCTGCTGTTCCTCACCAAGCCGCTCAGTCTTCTGCCTGCCCCCGTCCTGTCGGCCATCGTATTCATGATCGGCGTGAAGCTGATCGATGTGAAGGGCATGAAGGAACTCTATCGGATGCAGAAGGACGAGTTCGTCGTCGCGTTGCTCGCGGCGTGCGTGGTCGTGTTTGTCGACGTGATGCACGGCATTCTAGCTGCCGTCGTGCTGTCGCTGATTGCGCATGCGCGGCACAGCTACCGGCTGCGCACGCGCGTGTTGACCCGCAGCCCCGCCGGCCGTTGGATCACGCAGCATGTCGCGCCGAATGTGCTCGCGGCGCCCGGCATTGTCGTCTACCGGTTCGAAGCGGACCTGTTCTACGCGAACGCTGGCCGCTTCACGGACGAAGTATTGAAACTCGTCAATGACGCGAGCCCGCCGTTGCGCTGGGTGGTGATCGACGCATCGGAGATTAACAATATCGACTACACGGCGGGCAAGACACTGATCCAGTTGGGTGCGGAGCTCGACCGCCGCGGCGTGGGGGTAGCCGCGGTCGCGCTTCCGACGGGTGTGCGGCGTGAGATCGAACGGTACAAGGCACTGCGTGCACGCGGCGCCCATCGCGAGATCTTTGCGACAGTGGATGCTGCGATTGAAGCGCTGCGTGATCTTTCGCCGCCTGCATCAGCGCCTTCACCTGGCGCAAAACCGGAATGACGCACACGGAATGAAGCAGAGCTGCTTTGACATCGAATCGGAAAGAGGAGAGACACGTGTCTGAATCCGCTGCCGCAACGCGCAACGAATCTGCTGCGCAACGCCCTGATCCGAAGACCCTGTTGGTGCAAGAAGACCCGTCAACGCTATTTGCGGGGCGAGGCTCGTCGGCGGCGCGCATCGAGCAGGGCAAGGCGGCGCGCACAAAGGTGCCGCGCGCGAAGCTTGCCGACTGCACGATCGAGGATCGAGACCCCATCGGGCTGCTCGACGCGTCCAACGCGGGCCGGGTCGCAGAGCTGATACCCATTCGCTACGGGCGCATGGTCGCGAGTCCGTTCGCGTTCTATCGCGGTGCCGCGCCGCTGATGGCATATGACCTGTCGAAACTGCCGCATTCGGATGTGATCGTGCAACTGGGCGGCGATGCGCATCTGGCGAATTTCGGACTGTTCGCGAGCCCGGAGCGACGCGTTCTTTTCGGACCCAACGATTTCGACGAAACGCTGCCCGGCCCCTTCGACTGGGATGTGCGCAGGCTGGCTGCATCGTTCGTGATTGCTGCGCGCGAACGGGGATTTGCGACGCGTGACCAGCGCAGCGTGGTGCGCCGGCTGTGCGATACGTTCCGCCAACGGGTCGTTGACTTTAGCCGGATGGACACACTCGACATCTGGTACTACCAGTTCAAGGCGGCGGGCATGCTGGCCATTGCCGATTCGCCGGAGGAAAGAAGAAGAGAACTGGCCGTCATCGACAAGGCGAGACAGCAGTCGTCGCGCGCCCTGATGACTCACCAAACCGAACTGGTGAACGGCAAGCTGCGCATCAAGGACGTGCCGCCGCTCGTATATCACGTCCCATTGGAGAGTCCCCACGATCGCAAACAGTACGATGCGCTCGTACGGCGCTTCTTCGCCGACTACCGGTTGACGCTTCCCGACGACAGACGCGCGCTGTTCGATCGCTATGAACTGGTGGATGCTGCGATTCGCGTTGTGGGCATCGGGTCGGTAGGGACTCGCTGCTACGAGGCACTTTTCATGGCTGATGGACAGTGTCCACTGTTCCTGCAACTCAAGGAGGCCCGGGCTTCCGTACTGGAGGGTTATCTGCCGCCCAGCCGCTTTCCCAATCATGGCCAGCGCGTGGTTAACGGGCAGCGTCTGCTCCAATCGGCCAGCGACATCTTTCTGGGCTGGTCCAAGATGCGCCATACAGGCAATGATTTTTATGTTCGACAATTGCGCGACATGAAGGGCGCATTCGACTACACCACTTTCGACGTTGAAGATCTCAGCGAATATGCGGTTTCCTGCGCTCACGCGCTGGCCCATTCGATGGCGAAAGCGGGCGATCCGGCGCTGATCAGCGGGTATGTCGGTAAATCGGGTGCATTCGACGAGGCCATCGAACGATTCGCGCTCGCGTATGCGGAACAAAATGAGGCGGACTGGACGGTTTTGAAAGCGGCAGTCAAGGCAGGACGCATCCAGGCCATTCCTGAATGAGTCTGGAGCACCCCATTGGAGTGGCGCCGCGGCGTCAAACCTGATCGTTGGATGCTTCAGCGAGGTGCGGACATGACAAAGCTTCAGCGTCTCATCGTAAGCGTTCTTGCCTGTGTGTTGACCGCGTGCGCCAGCCTGCCGCCGCAGAGTAACCTGCCGTAAACTTTTGCGCTTCAGAACATGGAGTCCACAAGACTCGGCACGCTCGGCAAAGGTCAGTGCCAATCGTGAACGGCGCCGGTGCTTCGGCTGTATGCCGCCCGTTTCGGCCAGAATCCGTTGTACAGAGGAATGGTTCCGATCAAACAACTGAGCGATCTGCTGCAGTGACTCGCCCTTGCGCCAGCGCTCCCACATTAACGCTTTCTGACCGTCTGTATAGTAAATCCGCCGTCGCTGTTTCATTGCAACACGCCTTGCTGCCATGCAGCTTCAAGTGTGTTGCATCGGCGGGTTGAATCCGCATCTGACACCTGCCCTTGGAACTGCAACGGCTCCCCGGCAGCAACGGGTCGGTTGTCGCCGATAACGATCGGCGACAACCGACCAATCGATACGGGGGCCGGAGTGGCGCGCCGTGGCGATGGCGCCTGATTGGCGCTATCCGCGCTTGCGCAGCGGCTCGAGCAGGCCTCTCAGGCCGTTATGGTCAATCTCGTGCATCAGCGCGAGCAGCCGCCCGAGCTCGCCCGGCGGGAACCCTTCGCGGGCAAACCAATTAAGGTAAGGCCCGGGTAGGTCGGCGATGAGTCGGCCTTTGTATTTGCCGAAGGGCATGGTGAGGGTGACAAGGCGTTCAAGGTCTGGGGCTCGCATGGGGGTATTGTGCACGGCTTTCCGTTCCCGCACGCGCGGCACGGCGCTCTCACAGCGTGCAGACCGATCCAGCACGACTGAAGGTCGTGAAACCGGCTTGGCATAACGATCGGAATGGCCCATCGAGGATGCCCAGTGGCGGGAGGCGATCAACTCCTGCGCTCACGTGGCGCGGCACGTGGCCATCTCGAGCCATTTGCCAATCGACCCAGTTGGACACTCAGGCGTCATTGACATGTCCTTCAGGCGCGGGTTCTTCAGGCCAACCCTCACTTTCCCGTCGTCAAGATTCCGCCGCCGTCCGACTCCGTCTGTGGGTTCGCCGTACTCTCCACACGTTCAATCCGTACTTGCATCGACCGTGCGGCTGTCAAACCCAAGGTCTTCGCCGCGGCATATGAGAGATCGATAATTCGGTTCCTGATGTATGGTCCGCGATCGTTGATGCGCACGACAACCGACTTTCCTGTCGCCAACGAACTGACGCGCACATGGCTGCCGAGCGGCAACGTTCGATGGGCCGCCGTCAATGCGCCGCCGTCGTAGCGTTCTCCGTTGGCGGTCAGATGCCCCTGGAACGTTGCCGAATACCATGACGCCTCGCCGGATTGCAACATCTCGTGTCGCATGCGACAGGAATCCACTCTGCACGCAGCTTGTTCGGACGGAATCTGTCCGCAAGCAGCGAACAAAGCGCAGATTCCCAAAACTCCCAGATAGCGGAGTGACAGCACCATAGACCGCATCTCAATTAATCTTACTGTGTCAAATAATTCAATATAGCTGTCCGGATCGTGCTGGACAATCTGTCGTCCCGCACGCCTGCTGCACTATACCAAGCCCTGCCACCAGCAGAGGCAAGCCGCATCCTGCAGCGGATCGAATGCCACTACACCCCCAAGCACGCCGGTTGGCTCAACATGGTCGAGATCGAAATCGGTGTGCTGCGAAGTCAGTGCATGGATGGCCGCATCGACTGCCGCGACCGGCTGATCATCGAGGTCGCGGCCTGGAAGCAACTGCGAAACGCCTGCGGCGCTCGCGTCAACTGGATGTTCTCTACCGAAACGGCCCGGAAAAATTGGCCAATGCCTATCCCGTACCGACCACTAACAAACCGTCATAACTTCTGTGCAGAGGTACGAGTCGAAGGGCGGCGCTCGCAATCCTGTCGCGCCATTCGAGCAGTCGGTGGGCGGCATTTTTGACGACGGCGGGAATATCCGAGATGCGGCGAACGTTTAGCCTGCGGCGGCGCTATTGCGCCGCGCGATTTCTCACCAGTCAGACTGAGGAGGGGAGTCATGTCTTATGTCTCGTGGGGTCTCAAAGCGGCGGCGGTGATGGTCGTCGCCGCCGGTGTCACAATCGGGCATGCCGCCGACAATGATGCTTACGTCGTCACACCACTCGTGTCCAATCTGGCAGGCGCTGCGCCGAATGTCGACCGCGTACTGCAGAATGCGTGGGGTGTTGCATTCAGTCCGGCAGGTAGTCCATTCTGGATCAACGACAATGCCACGGGCTGCGCCACGCTGTATGACGGCGTGGGGACGAAGGTGGCGCTGCAGGTTGCCATCCCGCTGCCAGGCAACGTCATACCGGCCAGCGCCTGTCATCCCGTCTTGGCCAGCAATCCACCGAATCCCGCGCCTGCAGCGCCGACTGGCATCGTGTGGAATCCCTCATCGGCATTTCTCGTGCCCGGTACCAAGACCCAGGCCGCATTCATCTTCGCGACCGAGGACGGCACGATTTCCGCTTGGGCCGGTGGGTTGAGTCCGGCAACTAACGCGGTGCTCGCGGTCGATAATTCGGCTACGCCATCCGCCGCCAATGGGGCCGTCTACAAGGGGCTCGCCTTTGGCGTGAACGCGAACGGAGCCTTCCTGTTCGCGACGAACTTCCGCTCGGGTCACATCGATGTATTCGGGCCGAACGGTACGAACGGCATGTTTACGCCAGCGAAGACGGACGGCGGCTTCATCGACCGACGCATCCCGGCCGGCTACGCTCCGTTCGGTATTGCGAATATCGACGGCGACCTTTTCGTCACCTATGCGAAGCAGGACGATGCGAAGCACGACGACGTTGCGGGCAGAGGCAACGGATTCGTAGACGTATTCGATACGGACGGCCACCTGCTGCGCCGCTTTGCGACTCACGGGTCGCTCAACTCGCCGTGGGGAATAGCACGCGCATCGTTTGCGTTCGGCCGCTTCAGCGGCAAGATCCTGATCGGCAATTTTGGCGATGGCCACATCAATGTCTTTGACGATGCCGGCAGGTTTGTCGATCAACTGGAGAATGCGTCCGGCAATCCACTGGCTATCGACGGCCTGTGGACACTGACACTCGGTGGCGGCCGCGGCTCAAGCCCGGACACGCTGTACTTCACGGCAGGTCCGAACAAGGAAACCAACGGACTGTTCGGCACCATTACGCCAGTGATGGGCTCCAGGTCACGAGCGTCTGATCAGGACCAACAATAGGCCGGAACGTCTTCTTTGCAGTGGTCATGCAATTGGGCCCACATGCCGATCCATCGGCATGTGGGCCGTTTATACCCGGGCAAGCGACGGAGATCGGGCTCGCGAAGCCGGGTTCCTGGTCAGAGCAATTTGCAGGCCTCGTCAAAATCCAGGCGTGGGCTGCGCGGGTACAGCCCTGCCGGATCACCATAGCCCAGATTGCAGAGGAAATTCGACTTGATGTGGCTGTCGGGAAAGTACTCCTGCTGGAACGCGCCTTCCTCTACGCTCGCAGGAAAAAATTCATGGTCGACTTTTGCATGATCGAACCCGGACATCGGACCACAATCCAGTCCGAGCGAGCGGGCCGCCAGGATGAAATAAGCCCCTTGTAGCGAGCTATTGCGCCGTGCCGTGACCTCGGCCAGTTCCGGTGTGTCAGCGAACCAGGCTCGCGCATCTGCGTGCGGGAAGAGTTTAGGCAGCTTGTCATAGAACTTGCCGTCATAAGCGATGATGGCAGTCACCGGTGCGCTCATCGTCTTGTCGATATTGCCTGGTGCCAATGCCGGCAGAAGTCGTTGCTTCGCTTCCTGGGTGCGCAGGAACAGAATGCGTGCCGGGGAGCAGTTTGCGCTCGTTGGACACCACTTCATCAGCTCGTAGAGTTCGCGCAATGTGTCGTCGCTGACCGTCTTGGGCAGCCAGCTATTGTAGGTTCGAGCCTGACGGAACAGCAGATCCATCCCGTCTTCATTCAATCGCTTGTCCATATTTGCCTCCAAACGGACACAGATGTTGCCAGTCGCCTTCCTGCATCAACAACCACGAATTCGTGAAGGGCGGTACGCCATCCAGGCGTTTCGTGAACATCACGCAGCTGGTCATCGATGATCTGAGCGCAGCCCCGTTCGGGTGTTATAGACGTACCACGCGTCGTTCATGGAGAAATTTGCGCGGCCGGCTGCGAACATTTTTCCGCAAGCCGACGCGTGTTCGACTCCCGGCGATAACGGGCCGCACTTTGGGGCGACGGAGTGCGAAGGTCTCACCCCGCTCGCGCATCGGAAAGATTGATTCCCGGCACCGATGGCTTGTTTCGGAACTGAAACAACTCCCGTGTTTTTGCCCGGCCTTGCATGCCAGGGGATGGGCGAACCGCAATCAAATCATTCGGTTACCCGTGCATGGCATGAACGATGCGTGCTCGCGCAGATGGGGCCGGAACTCGACTTGACCCAACCTGCCTGGCATCGGCAATTCGCCCGTTGCGGGCAGGGTTCCGCTCAACGCGAGCTCGCTCGCACTGCGCACGACTTCTTGGTTTTTTTCCGGAGCGGCGTGGCTGGGGCATCCAACGACGAAGGCAACCAGGGAAATCGGCTTCCAGGAGAAGATCATGCTCAAGAAACTGAAATCGGAAATCCTGATACCGCTGCTCGGCATTCTGCTCGTCATGGTTCCCGGCTTGCCCCAGGCAAGAACGGTTTCGCCTTCTCGACTCGTTACCCAGATCATCGACGAGCGCCAGACGGTGGAATTGCCCGGCAATATCCGTCACGAGGCAACCGCCGGCAACGATCGCGGCCGGGTTGACGACAACCTGGTTCTGGAGCACATGCAGTTGCTCCTCAACCGCCCTGCGGAAACCGAAGCCGCGCTCGATCGGTTCATCGATCAGCTCTACGATCCGAATTCACCCAATTCGCATCACTGGCTCACCCCGGAACAGTTTGGAGCCGAGTTCGGTCCCGCGAAAGAAGATGTCGCCGTGGTCACGGATTGGCTGGGCCGTCATGGCTTTACCGTCAACAACGTGCAAAAGAATGCGATGGTGATTGATTTCTCGGGAACGGCCGAGCAGGTTCGCCGCACGTTTCAGACCGAGATCCATAAGCTCGATATCAACGGCATGGCCCACATCGCGAACATGAGCAATCCGCATGTTCCGCAGGCGCTCGCCGGTATCGTGCGCGGCGTCGTGTCCTTGCATGACTTCCGCCCCCACGCGAACTTCAAGCCAAGGCGGGCTTATACGATCCCGTCGTTGTACGCGACGTACAACGCAGTCGTCCCGGCCGATCTTGCGACCATCTACAATCTGCAGCCGCTGTTCTCGGCCGGAATAACCGGCAACGGGCAGACGATCGGCGTCATCGAAGATACAAACGTGTACAGCATGGCGGACTGGACCGCATTCCGTTCGACCTTCGGCTTGTCCAACTACAAGACAGGCTCGCTGTCGCAGGTGCACCCCGGCAATTGCGCCGACCCCGGTGTCGTCGCCGGCAACGAGATGGAGGCCGAACTCGATGCCGAATGGGCTAGCGCGGCTGCTCCGGGCGCAGCCATCGTGGTCGCGTCATGCCAGGACACCAGCACCATGTTCGGTGGGCTGATTGCACTTCAGAACCTGCTCAACAGCGAGAGCGCGCCGGCTATCGTCAGCATCAGCTACAGCGAATGCGAGGCAGAGAATGGCGCGGCCGCCAACGCGGCCTACAATGCCGCGTATCAGCAGGCGGCCAGCCAGGGCGTTTCCGTGTTCGTGGCGGCCGGCGACGAGGGGGCAGCCGGCTGCGATCCGAATGTATCGACCGCCACGCACGGCATCGGCGTCAACGGCCTTGCGTCGACACCCCACAACGTGGCTGTCGGCGGCACCGACTTCGGCGACACCTACGCCGGGACAAACTCGACCTATTGGAGTTCGACCAACAGCTCGACTTACGGCTCGGCGCTGTCATACGTCAACGAAATTCCATGGAACAACTCCTGCGCGAGCACGCTGCTCGCCGCAGCATACGGCTACAAGACGACGTACGGACCGGCGGGCTTTTGCAACAGCTTGTACGGCCTGTCGCTTTATCAGACCACGGTGAGCGGCAGCGGAGGACCAAGCGGCTGCGCGACGGGTGTTCCGCAAAAACAGGGCATCGTCGGCGGCACGTGCAAGGGCTACGCCAAGCCATCCTGGCAGGCGTCTCTCGTCGGCAATCCGTCCGACCAGGTGCGCGATCTTCCCGATGTTTCGCTATTCGCTGCCGACGGCGCGTGGGGACACTTCTACGTGTTCTGCGACTCCGACACCGCTGATGGCGGCGTCGCCTGCACCGGCGAGCCGAGCGGCTGGGCGGGGGCGGGCGGGACTTCATTTGCGTCGCCGATCTGGGCTGGATTCCAGGCGCTCGTCAACGAGAAGATGAACGCCAGGCAAGGGAACCCGAATCCGGTTCTCTACCGGCTCGCCAGAACGGAATATGGGGCTCACGGCAGCAGCAGCTGTAATTCGAGCAACGGCAGGAATGTCGGCAGCAGCTGCATTTTCTATAACGTCACGCAGGGTGACATGGACGTGAACTGTACGGGTTCGACGAACTGCTATCTCGGGGGCGGCGTCAGCGGGGTGCTCTCGACGACGAGCAACAGCTACCGGAAAGCCTTCGGCGCCGGGGTCGGCTGGAACTTCGCGACCGGCATCGGCACGGTCAATGTGACGAACCTGGTGAAAAACTGGTGAACCGCGGATCGCACAGCGGTGCGGCATCGTATGCGAACGGTGCCGCTTCGCCAGCCGCCGGCTCCATCCACATCGACATGGCAACGTGACGCCGCCGAAGCGAGGGGCCAGCACATCGGACTCCTCCTCGGCGTATTGAGCCGGCGCGGCGCCTGCATGCTGGAACGCGGTGCCGGAACGTCCGTCAGCCGTGCGGGTTCTCGCACGTCGAACGGCGCGGCGTCGCGCCTGCGGGCGACGTGCCCGTCGAAGCCGCATCGCGTCGCGCAGCGAACTTCGCGATACGCCAGCCGAACACGATGGCCGGGCCGAGCGTCGTGCCGGGGCCGGGGTAGGTGCCGCGGAAGATCGATGCGAGATCGTTTCCGCACGCGAACAGGCCGGGAATCACGCGCCCTTCGACATCGAGCACCTCGCCATTCGCCGTGCCGCTTAACCCCGCGCTGCACGCAAGATCGGCGGGCCACACGGTCACCGCATAGTATGGCCCCGCGCCGATGGGCCGGACGCACGGATTCGGCTGTTGCGCAACATCGCCGTTGAAGCGGCTCATCGGACTGCTGCCGCGCTGGAACGCCGGATCCTTGCCTGCTTCGGCATCGCGGTTGTAGGCCGCGACCGTGCGCGCGAGACCGGTCGCGTCCACCTGCAGCTTCGCCGCCAGTTCGGCCAGCGTCGCGCCCTTGACCAGATAGCCGGCACGTTCGAAATCGGCGATGCGGGCCGCGCTGCGTGCCGGCATCAGCAGGCCGAGACCATAGGTATGAACGAACGCCGCATCGACGATCAGATGGGCCGGTACGCTCGGCCCGTTGCCGTCGTCGCGCAGCATCCCCATCACGAAGTCGTGGTACGAGTTCGATTCGTTGACGAAGCGTTCACCGCGGCGGTTGACCGCGATGAGGCCGGGCTTCGCGCGGTCGAGAATGATATGCGGCCACACGCTGTCGCCGTTGCCGTTGCCGCTGTTGTCTGCGCCCGGTGCGCGGCGGATCGAGCAGGGCATCCACAGGCCGGGGCTGTCGCCGCCGTTCTCGACACGCGCGTTGACGCGCAGCGCGCGATCGACACCGTCACCGGTGTGGGTATCCGGCGAGAGCGACAGCGGGCGCGCGGCGGCGGGAAAGAGCTGCGGGCGCAACGTCGGATGACGCGCGATGCCGCCCGTCGCGAGCACCACGCCGCGCCGCGCGCCGATCCGCTTGCGGCCGCCGTCCGGCGTCGCGACGATCGCGCCGGTGACGCGGCCGTTCTCTCGCACCAGTTCGAGCAGCGGCGTGTCGAAGCGGACCTCGACGCGGCGTTTGCACAGGCTGTAATAGAGCCGAGCGGCGAGCGCGTTGCCCATCACGAGCTGGGTGCCGCGCGGAAAGCGCAGCCGGTCCATCGCATAGCGGCCCACGACCGCGATCGTGCGTTTGAAGTTCGCGACCGACGCGAACGGCGCGAGCAGCGCGTCGAGGTCGTTGCGGGCAACCATCATCCCGCCGAGGCCCATGAACTCCTTGCGCGGCGGCCGTACGCGTGCGAATGCGCTGCCCAGCACGCGCGCATCGAACGGCGCGGGCACGAGTGCGCGCCCGCCGTACGCCGCGCCGGGCCCGTTCACGTAATCGGGGTGCGCGGCGGCGGCGACAAACTTCACGTCGCTGATGCGCGCGAGTTCGTCGATGGCCTCGGGGCCGCTTTGCAGGAACGCTTCGCGCGCGTCGTCGCCGCCGCGTGCACCGACCACCGATTGCAGAAAGCGCCGCGCATCGTCGACGCTGTCGGGCACGCCTGCGTCGACGCTCAGCCGGGTGCCCGGCACCCACGTCGTGCCGCCCGACGTGGACGTGATGCCGCCCACCGAACCGGTTTTTTCGCACACGAGGACGGCGAGCCCCTCGTGGTCCGCGACGAGCGCGGCAGTCATGCCGGCCGCGCCCGCGCCGAACACCAGCAAGTCCACTTCTTCGTCCCAGCCTTGTTCGATGACCGAACCCATGTCCACGTCTCCTTCGTTCCGTCCCGCCGTGTGTCCGGATTCGACGCGCGGCGAATGATGTGTTGATGAGTTCATGCGGCGCCGTCCGTCAGGAACGCGACCATGCGGTCGCAGACGCGCGCGAACATCTGCGTGCCCGTGACGGTTCGGCAGCCGCGTGCGCGCGCCGCTTCGATGAACGGCGTGAGCGGCGGCTTCGTGACGACGTCGCCGACGAACGTGGTGGCGGGCAGGCGCGACACGTCGACAGGCAATGGATCGTCCGCGCGCATGCCCATCGGTGACGCATTGACGACCACGTCGAAGGATTCGGGCGCGACGTCCGTGGCGGCAACGCGTACCGTGCCGGGCCGCAGCGTCGAGAGCCGATCGACGAGCGAGCCGGCGCGCGCGGCGTCGTTGTCGCGCACGTCGACGGACGCGACGCCCGCCGTCACGAGCGCGTGGCCGATCGCCGAGCCCGCGCCGCCCGCGCCGACGAGCAGCGCGCGCTTGCCGCGCAGGTCGCAACCTTCGTCGGCGAGCGCGGCGACGAAGCCGGTGCCGTCGAACATGCCGCCGTGCCAGCCGCCGTCGGCCGTGCGGCGCAACGTATTCACCGCGCCGAGGAATGCGGCTTCGTCGGACATGCTGGTGCAGAACGCGGCGGCGCTGAACTTGTGCGGCACGGTGACGATCACGCCGTCGACGTTGCGCATCGGCGACACGCCCGCGAAGAACGCCACGAGGTCGTCCGGCGCGACGTGCGCGGGGACGACGAGCGCATCGAGCCCGGCCTCGCGCAGCGCCGCCGTCATGCCCTTCGGCGAGCGAACCTGCGCGATCGGATCGCCGACGATGAAATGGATGCGCGTCGCGCCGCTCAGGCCTTCGTCGAGCGAAACGGGGATGGCCGGGGTCAAGGGGGAAGTCATGCTGTTTTCATCTCCAGGGTAGAACCGGCATCGTCATGCACGATGCCGAGCAATCTTGCTTGCGTGGCCGCGTCCTGTTCGAGCGCGGCCGCGCTGCTTTCGTGGGCGACGCGGCCGTTGACGAGCACATACGCACGGTCGGCGATCGGCAGCACCATGTCGGCCTGGTGCTCGACGATCACGACGCTCGCGCGCGCGCGCAGCTTCACGACGGCATCGAGCACTTCCTGCACGACGGCGGGCGCGAGCCCTTCGAACGGCTCGTCGAGCAGGATCGCCTTCGCGGGCGCCATCAGCGCGCGCGCGATCGCCACCATCTGCCGTTCGCCGCCCGAAAGATGTTCGGCGCGCGCGTCCTTGCGCGTCGCGAGGCGCGGGAACAGCGCGAACATCTCGTCGACGCTCGCACCGCCCTTGCGTGCGGCAAGTCGCAGGTTTTCGGCGACGGTGAGGTTCGGAAACAGGCGGCGACCCTCGGGCACCATCGCGAGGCCGAGGCGGTTGATCTCGTGCGCCGGGCGGCCGGTGATGTCGTGGCCGTCGAACGTGATGCGGCCGGCCGTGATGTCGGCGACGCCGGTTGCGGCGCGCAGCGTCGTCGTCTTGCCGACGCCGTTGCGTCCGAGGATCGCGATCACTTCGCCTTCGTGCAGCGTGATGTCGATGCCGTCGAGGATCGTGTTGCCGGTGTAGCCCGCCTTCACGCCTTCGAGACGCAGCAGCGGGCGGCGCGCGGCCGCGGCATCGCCGCCACGCGCGTCGTCGCGTGCGGCCAGCCGCGCATCGACCGGCCGTTCGCCCTTCGCATGGCCCAGGTAGGCTTCGATCACTTCGGGGTGACGCGCGACTTCGGCCGGCGAGCCGTCCGCGATCAGCCGGCCGCGATGCAGCACGCTGACGCGGTCGGAGATCGTCAGCACGCGATCGATGTCGTGCTCGATCAGCAGCACCGCGTGATGGTTTGCCAGTTCGCGAATGATGGCGGCCACGCGCGCGCGATCGGCTTCGGCGAGACCCGCGAGCGGCTCGTCGAGCAGCAGCAGGCGGGCCCGGGTTGCGAGCGACAGCGCGATTTCCAGCAGACGCTGCTCGCCATGCGACAGGCTTTCGCACGCATGCGCCGCGCGCTCGACGAGCCCGACCGCCGCGAGCAGTGACCAGGTTTGCGCATTCTGTTCGTCGAGCGTGTGCGCGTCGCGCCAGAGGCCAAGGCGATCGTGCTGCGCGGCCTGCACCGCAACCCGCACGTTCTCGAACACGGTGAGGTTGCGGAATACGCTGAGAATCTGGAACGAGCGGCTCATGCCCAGCCGCACGCGGCGGAACATCGCGAGCTTCGTCACGTCCTGGCCGTCGAACGTGATCGTGCCGGCCGTCGGCCACAGCACCCCCGTCAGCATGTTGAAGAACGTGGTCTTGCCCGCGCCGTTCGGGCCGATGAAGCTGTGCAGGCGGTACGGGTGGACGTCGAGGTCGATCTGCTCGGCAGTCACGAGCGAGCCGAAACGCTTCGACAGGCCGCGCACGCTCAGCACGGGCGTATCGGGATCGGAGTCGATACGGCTCGCGCGATACGGCGCGATCACGTCCGGGCGCGCGGGAATCGTGTCACGCACGAGCGTCCAGCCCGGGCGCCGCAGCAACCGCTGCACGATGCCCTGGATGCCCTCGGGCGAGAAGAACGCGAACGCGATGATGATCGGCGCGAAGATCAGCCACCAGTGTTCGGTCAGGCTGCTCAGCTTGTCCTCGAGCAGGATGAATGCAATGGCGCCCCACAATGGCCCGAGGAACTGGTGAACGCCGCCGAGCACCGTCATCAGCAGGCTGTCGCCCGCGTGTTCCCAGCTCAGGTTGTTCGCATAGGCGCCCTGCAGCATCAGGCACAGCAGGCCGCCGGCGTAACCGATCACGGCCGCCGAGATCACGAACGCGCGCAGCTTGAGCCGATAGGTGTCGTAGCCGAGGCTCGCCGCGCGCTGCTCGTTGTCGCGCAGCGCCTGCAGCGCGCGCCCGAACGGCGCGTGCACGATGCGCCACAGCACATAGGCGACGGCGATCACCGTCACGCACGCGAACACGTGGAAGCCGGCGGTCGTCGAGAAGGTGGGGCGCGGCACGTTCTGCAGGCCGTTTTCGCCGCCGGTCACGTCGGTCCACTTGAAGGCGATCTCGAATGCGATCTGCGTGCAGGCGAGCGTGAGCAGCGAGAAGTACAGCCCGCGCCGGCGCAGCACGATCGCACCGATCAACGCAGCCAGCGCGGTCGTCACGATCACGCTGGCCGCGAGGGCGAGCACTTCGTTGCCGAGAACACGCAGCAGCGAAACGGCGACCAGGTAGGTGGCCGTGCCGAAGAACACCGAGGCGCCGAACGGCACGAGCCCCGTGTACGCGACGAGCAGGTTCACGCCCATGCCGTACAGCGTATAGATCGCGATCTGCGTCGCGCGTTCGAGCGGCGTGCCGGTGGCGGTGAGCGCGAGCGACACGACGATCAGCGAGGTAGTCAGCACCGCGACCGGGTGCCGGGTCAGATAGCCGAGTTTCATTCGAAACGCTCCCACCGTTCACCAAACAGCCCGCGAGGGCGCACGAGAAGGACGACGGCCATCAGCACGTACATCGCGACCGACGAGCCTTCGGGAAAGAACTGCACGGCCAGCGCGGTCACGATGCCCACCAGCAGGCCCGCGACCACGGCGCCCGCGAACGAGCCGAGGCCGCCGATCGTCACGATCACGAATGCGGGCATCACCGCGGCCGTCGCCATGCCGGGCGTGACCGTGAGCAGCGGCGCGGCCAGCACGCCGGCGGCGCCCGCGAGCAGCGCGCCGAGCGCGAACGCGCCGGTCAGCACGCGCGGCAGGTTGATGCCGAGCAGGCCGACCATTTCCGGGTCGCGGCTGCCCGCGCGCAGAATCCGCCCATACGGCGTGTAGTTCATGAACCACCACAGCGCGGCGAGGATCGCGATCGTCGCGGCGAGCACGAACAGCCGGTACTTCGTGATCAGCAGCGGCCCGTATACGAGAAAGCCGTTGAGCGCATCGGGCGGGCTGAACGGCAGGCCGCCCGCGCCCCAGACGAGGCGGGTCAGCGCGGTGAGCAGCAACGACAGCGCAAACGTCACGATCAGGCTGAGCAGCGGCTCCTTGCCGTACAGCCGCCGGATGAAGACCACCTCGATCAGCACGCCCACCGCGGCGACGAGCACCGGCGCCAGCACGACGGCCGCCCACCCGAACTGCGTCGACAGCGCGATCGCGAAATACGCGCCGAGCGCGAACAGCGCGCCATGCGCGAAATTGACGATGCCGAGCAGCCCGCAAATGATCGACAGTCCGATCGCGAGCAGTACGTAGAGAAATCCCAGCACCAGTCCGTTGGCGACCTGGGACAACACCATTTCAGCCATGCCCATACTCCAGATTGCGGCGCGCCAGGGCCGCGCCGCGGCCCGTCGGAACGGGGCGAGCGGCGGGCCGCGACGCGCGCGGGATACGTTTTTGGCTTGCCGGCCCGTGCGCCGCGCCGGTGCGGCGGCGCACGGCGTCAGCGCGCAGCCATCGTGCAACCGATCTCCTGGCGCGTGCCGTAGAGGCGGTCGAGTTCGGCGGGGTTTTGCGGCACGACCGAGATCGGGTCGAGCCAGTCCCATTTGTCGCTGATCCGGTCCTTCACCTTGAACACGGTCCAGCGCCGCAGCATCTGGTGGTCCCACGGGCGGAAGTGCGCGGGGCCGCTGCCGTCGCCGAATTGCACGGTCTCCAGGCTCTGCACGATGTCCGCGCCGGACGTGCTTTTCGCCTGGTTGATGGCCTGCAGCAGCGCGCGGGTCGTGAACCAGCCGATCCATGCCTTGTCAGCGGGCGGCTTGCCGTACTTCGCCGTGTACTTCCTGACGAATGCGACTTCGTCCGGCGAATGCCCGGGCGAGCTGAAGTGCCAAGGCTTGCCGTAATAGCCGGTCGCGGCATCGACGCTGATCGACCAGAGATCCGAATCGCCGATGATCGGGCAGGCCACCGGAATCCGGCCTTTCATGCCCATTTCCGCGTATTGCTTCAGGAACGTCGACAGGTCGCCGCCCGGCAGCCCGAGCAGCACGACGTCGGGTTTCGACTGGCGGATCTTCAGGATGAACGAGCTGAAATCGGTCGTGTTGAGCGGCGTGACGTCGGCGCCGGTGATCGAGCCGCCGGACACCTTCAGCAATTCGGACATCGAACGCTGGATGTCCTGCCCGTACGCATAGTTCGCGACGAGGAAGTGCCACTTCTTGCCGATCGCGAGCAGCGACGGCGCGAGCGCGCGGCAGGTGACGGGCGTCGGGCTCAGCACGCGGAACGTATACGGATTGCAACTGCTGCCGGTCAGCTCGCGCGCGGCGGCGTTCGGCGCGATATAGGGCGTCTTCGTGCGCCACGCGACCGACGACATCGCCAGCGACGTGCCGCTGTTCGTGCCGCCGATCACCGCGATCGCCTTGTCTTGCTCGACGAGCTTCTGCATGTTCTGCTGCGCCGACTGCGGATTGGGCTCGTCGTACCACACGAGGTCGACGCGTCGGCCGCGCGCCTGGTTGCCCGCCTCGTCGAGCGCGAGCTTGACGCCGTTTGCGATCACTTCGCCCTGTTCGGTCCACACGCCTTGCTTGGCCATCAGCAGCCCGAGCTTCAACGGCTGTTCGCCCTGTGCGCGCACGATCGCGGGCGCGGCCAGTGCTGCCGCGCCGCCCGCGAGCGCCTTGCCCGCGGTCACGAGCCACGCGCGGCGCGACAGCGCCGGGCTGTCGGGCTCGCCTGCCCGATGGCTGGAAAGGTTGTCGTCCTGCTGGTGCTCGTCAGTCATCTGTCTCCGCTCCTGTTCCCGGTGGATGGTTCGTCCGGCGCGCGCCTTCGCGACACGCGTCGAAATTTTTTATGAACTCTAGTTCAAACTGGAATAGGATTCAACAATCAAAGACGATTTCAAGAAATCGGGGTAATCACCGGGTTGGTCCCCCGACGCGAGTCGTACAACCCGAACATGGAGATGAAGAGATGGCAAGGAGACGGCTGGCAGTGATCGGCGCAGGCGCGATCGGGCGGATGCATGTGGAGCGCGCGCGCGTGCATCCGCAGGCGGAAGTCGTGGCGATTGCGGACCCGTCGCCGGCGGCGGAGCAGTTCGCGCGCGCCGAGGGGCTGCGCTGGTTCGCCGATTACGCGGTGA
Source organism: Burkholderia sp. PU8-34 (assembly GCF_053427725.1). Classification (NCBI taxonomy): domain Bacteria; kingdom Pseudomonadati; phylum Pseudomonadota; class Betaproteobacteria; order Burkholderiales; family Burkholderiaceae; genus Burkholderia; species Burkholderia sp. PU8-34. Next base: position 18,348 of record NZ_JBSAXC010000018.1, on the reverse strand, counting down.
TGCTCGACGAGACGCGTCCGGACGGCGCGATCGTCGCGACGCCGAATGCGACGCACGTGGAGGTCGGCCTCGCGTGCATCGCGCGTGGCGTGCCCGCGCTGATCGAGAAACCCGTGTCGGACAGCGTGGAAGCGGCGGCCAGCCTGAGTCGCGCCGCGCGCGAAGCCGGCGTGCCGCTGCTGGTCGGCCACCATCGCCGCCACAATCCGATCCTGCGGCGCGCGCGCGAGATCGTGCAGTCCGGGCGGCTCGGCAAGCCGGTCGCGGCCAATGCGCTTGCGACGTTCTACAAGCCCGACGCGTATTTCGACGTCGAATGGCGCCGTCGTGCGGGTGGCGGCCCGGTGCTGATCAACCTCATTCACGACATCGACATCATGCGTTTCCTGCTCGGCGAGATCGTCGAGGTTCAGGCGCAGGCGTCGAATCGCGTGCGCGGTTTCGACGTGGAGGACACGGCCGCGGTGCTGCTGCGTTTCGGCAGCGGCGCGCTCGGCACGCTGGCCGTGTCGGACTGCGCGGCGTCGCCGTGGAACTGGGATCTGGCGGCGAGCGAGGCCGCGCACTATCCGCGGCAGCAGGTGAACACCCATTTCCTGATCGGCACCGATGCGTCGCTCACGCTGCCGCAGCTCGATCTGTGGGAGTACCGCAGCGGGAAGGGCTGGCACGAACCGTTGACGGTCGAGCGCTGCACGCCGCACGGCGCGGATCCTTACCACGAGCAGTTGCGCCACTTCGCGGCCGTGATCGCAGGTGACGAAGCGCCGCTGTGTTCCGCCGACGACGCCGCGCGCACGCTCGCGGCGACGCTCGCCGTGCACCGCGCGGTGGCGGCGCGCACGGGTGTTCCACCCGCGGACGTCGCCGTCGCCTAGCCGCGGGTTCCGGCGCGTGCCTCGCGCGCGTGGCGGTAGAACGCCATGGTCTGCCGCAAGCCGTCGTCGAGTGCGGTTCGCGGCAGGCCGGGCAGCAGGCGCGCGAGCGCGGGATCGTCAGGGAACGCCGTCGCGATCGGCAGCGGCGGTCCGTCGGCGTCGATGCGCGCGTCCGGCGCGATGGCCGCGATCCGCTCGATCAGCGTGGTCACGGGGGTGATCTCGCCCGCCAGCGTGAATGCGTGCGCGCCTTCGATCTCGTGCAGCAGCGCGGCCTCGTAAGCGGCCGCGACATCGTCGGCGAACACGAGGCCTGTCGTGCCGCTGAACGGGATCGTGTAGCGCTCGCCGCGCACGGCCGCCCGGCATGCCAGGCTCGGCCCCGCGCTCGACCCCGTCTCGCGTCCGGCGCCGTAGACCACCAGCGGACGGAAGCCCACGCTCGCGATCCCGTGGTCATGCCAGTACGCGCGCGCCGAGCCTTCGCACGCCAGCTTGAACGCGCCGTAGTGCGTTTGCGGTAATGGCACGGCGCCGTCATCCGGACCGAATACGCCGGCACTGCTCGCGTAGAGCACGCGCCGCAGCCCGGCCGCGCGGGCGGCCTCGAACACGTTCAGCGTGCCGATCAGGTTGACCTGCGCGCCGCGCACGGGATCGCTCGCGCAGCCGGGCGTGAGGATGCCCGCGAGATGGATCACCGCGTCGCAGCCGTCGAGTGCGCGCGTCGTGGCGGCGGCATCGGCGATGTCGCCGGTGCGCCATTGCACCGTCGCGGCGCGCTCGGGCGCGAGCGCATCGACGAGACGCGGGTTCGCGCACATGTCGAAGCTCACGCATTCCATGCCGCGCGCCAGCAGCCTCTTGATGATCCACGCGCCGAGAAAACCGCTGCCGCCCGTTACCAGTACCCGCATTGTCGTGCCTCCTTGTCGTCACAAAGTCTTTGCGAAACTCGATATTGTGGAATAGTATTCCACATCGAAAGAAGATTCCATAAACGTCGCAACTGCATCGCATTCGACGTTGGAGACATTGAACGGGCGATACCGAACATGAAACGTGAACCGATACTCGATTGCGACGTGCTGGTGCTGGGTTCCGGCGCGGGTGGGCTCGCGGCGGCGGTGACGGCGGCCGTGCAGGGCCTGCGCGTGATCGTCGCGGAGAAGGAAGCCGTGTTCGGCGGCACGACCGCGTGGTCGGGCGGATGGATGTGGATTCCGCGCAATCCGCTCGCGACGCGCGCGGGGATTCGCGAAGGCATCGATGCGCCGCGTGCTTATCTGAAGAATGAGCTGGGCGCGCAGTTCGATGCCGCGAAGGCCGATGCGCTGCTCGAACGCGGGCCGGAGATGGTCGAATTCTTCGAGCGGCATACGGCGGTGCGCTTCGTCGACGGCAACCGCATTCCCGACTTTCATACCACGCCGGGCGCTGGCAAGGGCGGGCGCTCGGTCTGTGCGATGCCGTTCGACGGCCGCGAACTGGGCCCGCTGATCGACAAGCTGCGCGAGCCGCTGTCGGTCACGACGATCAAGGGCATGGCGCTCGCTTCCGGCCAGGATCTCGCGCATTTCTATCGGGCGACGCGATCGTTGAAATCGGCGCTGCATGTCGGCCGCCGGCTCGCCGCGTTTGCGTGGCACAAGCTGCGTTACGGGCGTTCGATGCATCTCGTCAACGGGAATGCGCTCGTTGCCCGCCTGCTGAAATCGGCGGCCGATTGCGGCGTCGATCTGCGCACGCACGCGAAAGCGATCGGCCTGATGCGCGATGCCGCGCGCGTGACGGGTGCGCGCGTGGAGATCGCCGGCGTCGTGCACGAGGTGCGCGCGGCGCGCGGCGTCGTGCTCGCTTGCGGCGGCTTTCCGCACGATCCGGTGCGGCGCGCGCAGACCTTCGCGTATACGCCGTCGGGGCGCGAGCACTGGTCGGCGGCGCCGCTCTGCAATACGGGCGACGGGATCCGGCTCGGCGAATCGATCGGCGCGCATTTCGATGATTCGCTCGACGCGCCGGCCGCGTGGGCGCCCGTCTCGCTCGTGCCGCAATCCGGTGGCACCGCCGTCGCGTTTCCGCATCTGATCGAGCGCGCGAAGCCGGGCGTGATCGCCGTGACGCGCGCGGGCAAGCGCTTCGTGAACGAGGCGTCGTCGTATCACGACTTCATCGCCGCGCTGCTGGATACGACGCCCGCCGGCGATGAAGTCTGCGCATGGCTGGTATGCGACCATCGTTTTCAGCGGCGCTACGGGCTGGGCTTCTCGAAGCCGTTTCCGTTCCCGGCCGGCGCGTACCGGCGTTCCGGCTATCTCAAGCGCGGCGCCACGCTCGATGCGCTCGCGCGCGAATGCGGGATCGATGGCGAGGCGCTCGCGGGTACGGTCGCGGCATACAACCAGTACGCGAAGCAGGGCACCGATCCGGAATTCCACAAGGGCTCGACACCCTACAACCGCGTGCAGGGCGACGCCGAACATCGTCCGAACCCCTGCCTCGCGCCAATTGAATCGGGGCCGTTCTACGCGGTGAAGCTCCTGCCGGGCAGCCTCGGCACGTTCGCGGGCCTTGCCACCGACCGCGATGCCCGCGTGCGCGACCGCGCCGGCCGCGCGATCGCGGGCCTCTACGCGGTGGGCAACGATGCAGCCAGCATGATGGGCGGCTGTTATCCGAGCGGCGGCATCACGCTCGGGCCTGCAATGACCTTCGGCTATCTCGCCGGGCTTTCTCTCGCCAACGCCGCGCCGGACACCGCGTGCGCGTCGGCATCGACTCGTCCTCAAGGAAAATGCAATGACACTGTATGACGTCGTGACGCTCACGGTGAAGATCGGCGCGAACGCGCAAGTCTTCGAAGGAATCAACGCAAGCGGCGACCCGCAGGGCGGCAGGCTGCTGGGCTGCTGGTACTCGGACATCGGCACGTTGGGCCAGGTGCTCGTGTTGCGCGGCTACGAATCGGAGGCCGCGCTCGTCGCCGAGCGCAAGCGGATGCTGCTCGAAGGCAATCCGTTCGGCTGCGGCGAGTGCATCGTCGACGTGAAGACGGCCAGCTACGCGCTGTTCCCTTTCCTGCCGCCGATCGAACCAGCCGTGCATGGCGGCATCTATGAGATGCGCGTGTATGGCACGAAGCTCGGCAGCCTGCAGCACACGATCGACGTGTGGGAACAGGCCGTGCCGGAGCGCACAAAGCGCTCGCCGCTGGTCGGCGCGATGTACGCGCTCGACGGCGACGTGCCGCACTTTCTCAACATCTGGCCGTATGCGAGCGTGGACGAGCGATCGCGCATTCGCGCCGAAGCGGTCAAGGACGGCATCTGGCCGCCGAAGGGCGGCCCTGCCCATCTGACGACGATGGCCTCGACGATTTGCGTGCCCGCGCCGTTCTCGCCGTTGCGCTGAACATCACATGACGCGCGCCGCGCGATGACGATCAAGGAGATGGTATGACCCAGCCTCAACCCCGCCCGCTGTCGCTGTCGGCGCTGACCGTGCTCGAGCTGAGCCCGCCGCAGATGGTGCAGTGCGCGGTCGACGCGTGCTACGACTACGTCGGCCTGCGCCTGTTGCCGGCCACCGACACCGAGATTCGCCACGAGATCATCGGCGACACGCCGCTCAAGCGCGAAACGCTGGCGATCCTGCGCGATACGGGCATGCGCGTGCTCGACGTCGAGATCGCGCGCCTGAAGCCAGACACCGACGTGACGCGCTACTTGCCGATGCTCGAAACGGCAGCGGAACTCGGCGCGCGCTATGTGCTCGTGGCCGGCAACGATCCCGACGAAGCGCGCACCGCCGACCGGCTCGGCCGGCTGTGCGATCTCGCCGCGCCGCTCGGCCTGTCGCCATCGCTGGAGCCGATGCCGTGGACCGACGTGAAGGACATCGACGCCGGCGCGCGCATCGTCGACGCATGCGGCCGGCGCAACACCGGGCTGATCGTCGATCCGATCCACTTCGATCGCGCGGGATCGTCGCCCGACGCGCTGCGTGCGTTGCCGCACGCGTACTTCGGCTACGTGCAGTTCTGCGACGCGCCGGCCGAGCGCCCGACCGACGTCGACACACTGCTGTTCCAGGCGCGCTGCGAACGTATGGTGCCGGGCGAGGGCGGCCTCGACCTGACGGGCATCCTGCGCGCACTGCCCGCTCACCTGCCGGTCAGCGTCGAGGTGCCGAACGAGCGATGGGCGAAGACGACGTCCGCCGTGGCACGCGCCCGCCGCCTGCGCGAAGCGACGCTTGCCGTGATCGAGGCGGCGGCCGTGCCGGCCTGATCGCACGTCGGCCGGTATGGCGGCATAACAGGCCCGATCCGTTCCAGGCGTCACGCCGGCGCGAGGATCGGGCATCCAGCAAGACAACAAGAACAACAACCCGGAGACAGACACATGACTTCCTCGCAGACGGCCTCGCGGCCGAAACGCATTCATCAGGATCACGAAGCGAGACGTGCGCGGCCGCTCGATGTCCAGCACTTCCTCGACACGCAGCCGGTGGGCCGCTTCCAGTGGCTCGTTCTGCTGTTGTGCATGTTGATCGTGATGCTCGACGGACTCGACACGGTGATGATCGGCTTTATCGCGCCGTCGATATCCAGCGCGTGGGCGATACCGCGCGACGCGCTCGGCCCGGTGATGAGCGGCGGCCTGCTCGGCCTCGCGTTCGGCGCGCTCGCTGCCGGCCCGATGTCCGATCGCTTCGGTCGCAAGACGGTGATGGTCAGCGCCGTGCTGTTCTTCGGGCTGTGGAGCGTTGCGTCGGCGTTTGCGACCGGCGTGGCGTCGCTGACGCTGCTGCGCTTCCTGACGGGCATCGGCCTTGGCGCGTCGATGCCGAACGCGGCTACGCTGATGGCCGAATACGCGCCGCCGCGGCGCCGCGCGCTGATGGTGACGGCGGTGTTCTGCGGCTTCACCTTCGGTGCGGCGGGCGGCGGCTTCGTGAGCGCGTGGCTGATCGAAACGTGGGGCTGGCATTCGGTCCTGCTGCTCGGCGGCGTGTTGCCGGTCGCCTACGTCCCGGTGCTCGTCAAGTGGCTGCCCGAGTCCGCGCGTTACCTCGCGCTGCAGGAGAGCCGGCGCGCACGCCTCGTCGGTGTGCTGAACCGTGTGCAGCCCGGCACCGCCGACGGTCGGACGCGATTCGTTTCGCACGAACCGGCACGCGACGCGCGCAGCCCCGTGCGCGCGATCCTGTCGCGCGAGCACGCGTTCGGCACGGTGATGCTGTGGATCTGCTACTTCGCGGGCCTGCTCACCGTCTATCTGCTCGGCAACTGGCTGCCGACGCTGATTCGCGGCCTCGGTTTCTCGCTGGCCGAAGCGGCGGTCGTGGGCGCATTGTTCCAGGCGGGCGGCACGGTCGGCTCCGTGCTGATCGGCTGGCAGATGGATCGCTTCAACCCGCACCGCGCACTCGGCGTGACCGTGCTCGCGGGCGGCGTGCTCGCCTGGTTCATGGGCGCATCGGCACACCCGTTCAGCGTGATCTGCGTGCTGGCGCTCGGCATCGGCTATTGCATGAACGGCTCGAACACCGGTTTTTGTGCGCTCGCGGCCGGTTCCTATCCAACCGAGATGCGGGCGACCGGGACGAGCTGGATGCTCGGCGTCGGTCGCTTCGGCGGCATTGCGGGTGCGATGCTGGGGGCGGCCATGCTCCATGCGAACTGGAGCTTCGGCCAGGTCTTCGCGGCGCTCGCGGTGCCGGCGGCCGTGGGCGGCGCGGCGGTGCTCCTCAAGGGCGCGCGCCACCGGGGAACGTTCGTGCCCGTGAGCGTGAATGCCGGTCATTGAACGCGGGCGCGGGGCGACAGGCGGCGTGCCGGAGCATGGCGGCGCGTCGCGCGAATCCGCTTGAATTCCAGTGTGGAATTGTGTTCTCATTTGCCCATCACGATACGGATGGGAAGGCGCCATGGCAGGAAATCTCGAGCGTGCGCTCGCAGTGCTGGAATTGCTGGCAAAGAACGGCGGCCGCATGCCGCTGGCCACCATTGCCGATACGCTCGACATTCCTCGCAGCGGCACGCATCGCCTGCTGTCGATGCTGATCGACGAAGGATTCGTGCGGCAGGACGAGGAACACGGCGAGTACATGCTGGCGCTGAAGCTGGTCTCGCTCGCGCTGATCTATCTGTCGACGAGCGGGATGTTCGACATTTCCCAGCCGGTGCTCGACCGCCTGGCCGAGGCGTCCGGTGAACTGGCGCGGCTCGGCGTGGTCGAGGACGATCGCATCACGTTCGTCGGCAAGGCGCAGGGCGCGAAATCGGGGCTGCGTTACGACCCGGACATGGGCAGCCAGCCGCCGCTGCATTGCACCGCGAGCGGCCAGGCGTGGCTCGCGACGCTGCCTGATGAACGCGCGATCGAACTCGTTTCGAAGCAGGGCGGGCTCAGCTCCAAAGCGCAGAACGTGCCGCGCGCGCCGAAGACGATCCAGCATTTCCTGAAAGACCTGAACGGCGCGCGCGAGCGCGGCTACGGGATGGCGATCGAGACTTACGAGGTCGGCATGGCATCGATCGCGGCGGTGGTGCGCAATCCGGTAACGGGCACCGTGGTTGGCATCGTGAGCCTCGCCGGCCCGACGAGTCGGCTGCCGGAATCCCGGCTCAAGGAGCTTGCGCCGCTGCTGCTCGAGGCGGCCTCCGACATGGGCGCGGCCACGCTGGGTTCTCAGTGGTTCAAGCGCGCGCCCGCGGGGGGCGCGGCGACGGAATCGACACCGGTCACCGCAACGAAATCAACGACGCGCGGCCGGTCTGCAAAGCGGTAGTATCCCGAGGCGCGTGGGGCTGGCTCGTCCGACCGGATGCATGAGCATCGAGATTTGCTGGCGACAGCGGCGCAGCAGCACGCACCCTTTCGGCGCGCAAGCGGGCGTACGCTGGTGTGCCTCCGCACGCAAGGGGGAGGCTGTCGAGGGCGTTCGACTCCGCTTGCGCGAACTGACGGCAGCTATGCGAGCAAGCCAGCTGCGACGCGCATCTGCTCGTTCTCGAACGCTGGCGCAAAGGCATCGAGGTCGTCGTCGGTCATACCGATTGGCGCAGATTTCGCAATCGCTCTCCAGTTCTGGACCGCCGCGCGTACCTCAGCGAGCACGCGCATTGCATCGTCCCTTGACAGCCAGAAATACGAGGCTATGCGCAGCACGTCCGCAATGGAATCGACGGGCCCGGAATCCCCGGTGAGCCACAACTTCAGCTCAGGATCCTTGTCTGGAAAGGGGTTGATGTCGAAAGCCGGCGCGAGCCGCCATTGACCGTGCTCAACGTGCAGGAATCCGTGATTCTGCACGTGGTCATCTACGTTCGTGATGAGCAGGTTGAACGCCAGTCGACGCCACAGCTCCTCAAGGTCACGCGCCGGGTTCACGCAACGCGTCATGATGACGTCGGCAATCTGCGTGTAGGCGTGGTCGTCTGCACGCGATGCCTGCAGCATGGAACCGGCAGAGAGATACGGAATGCGTCCGCCGGCGGCACGGTCGAACCGACGCACGAGCGCGACCGGGATGTCATCCGACATGACGATGCGCGACTCGGCGACAGTGATGCCGGCCGCCGCGGCCAGGTGAAGGGCCAGCACCTCGCCGCGTGTGACGCTGCGGTCGTCCTTGATGCTCGGAAATTTTCCGATGGCCAGGTGTCGGTCTTCGTCGAGTATCGTGCACTTGGGCCGCATGCCGCCGAGCGAGGTACCGCGCCCGCGCAGGTACTTCAGATCAGCCTCTGTCTCCTTGTTCATCTCCACCGCGCGCGTGGCGCCGATGATCTGCGCCAGTTCGAGCAGCGGCGGCGTGCCGCGGCCACCATCCTCGATCGTGCGCATGAAGTTACCCGCCTCGTCAGTCAGGCGCAGCGCGCCGATACGGCTCAGATCGTCCACGCCCAGCAGGTAATCCATCTCGGTCAGCGTCGCGCCGGGCGCGCGGTTGCCTGCTGCCTGGGCCGCCTTGCGCCGTTTCGCATGATCGCGCGCAATCACGCGGCAGCCCCAGCCATCCGGCTCGGTGTCCGCAAACGCGAAGTGGAAAATCGAATCGTCCTTCGACGGCGCCTTGCGGAACTGGTGTCCCTCGACGAGCGCGAGGTCGGGCGACAACTCGAAGCGGTCCGGCGCCGCGAGCCACGCAGCGTCGTAGGCAAACGCCGTGAATTCGCGTCCGCCGTCCTTGCTGTAGGTGAGCGTGCCGACTGGTCGCGCCGCCTCGCCCAGCGCGACCTTGACGGTCTGTTTTGCCGCCGGCTTGCTCATAAGGCTCCCGAGTCTGCTTTGATGCGCTTCCTGCGTACGCGCTGGGGCAGTTGCTCGTTCATCAGGGACAGGCCGATATCGTCGGACGCCGTATCGAGCAGTCGGGTGATTTTGTCCAGTTCGCCGAGGACGAAGAATGCCTGCGCGATGGTCCCAATCGAGATGCCAGTGTCACCGCGCTCCATTCGACGCACCGTGGCCTCGGAAATCCGCAGACGCTCGGCCATCGATTCTTGCGTCAGATGGCGCCGCCTGCGCGCCAGCGCCAAGTCTGTACCAAGCTTTTTGAGGGCGCGCGTGACCGGGGTCGGCAACGACTCGCCTGGGCGTTTACCAATCATATTTGATCGGTTATTGGGCTTTAGGTTACTCATTTGAGCGGTTACGGCCTCGTTTTCGAGGTGATGACATTCTCACGCCGCGCACGCGGCCTGTCAAGACGGACGGCGAATTACCGTTCATATTTGATCGGTTATCCCGTAATACCGATCAAATATGAGCGGTAATGTTCGTCTGATCAAAAATGCCGCTGAATCAGCAGCCGGAGGTTTGCAAGGGCCGGCGCGGCCAGCGGCGCGAACCCGGCAGACAGGAAAATTGGATCGTGCTCGAGCAGCTGCTCGAGCGCGTGCCGCCGGCGTTGCGGAATGCGTCGGACGGGGTGTCCGGATTCCGTCGCTACTCGCGGGCAATGCTCCGGTCGTACCGCAGCAGCCGCGCCTCGTCGGCCGCGAGGATGGCAAGGTCTGCATCCAGAAAGAGCTGCCCCGCGCGGCGGGCGTCGCCATCCGCGTGAATGGCGTGGCGCCAAGTCATGCCGGCAAAGCCTCAAAGGCCGGATAGTCGGTGTAGCCCTCCGCAGTCGGGCCATAGACCTTCGGCCAGTCGACTTCCGCAAGCGGCGCATCGATGGCGAAGCGCGCCGGCAGATCCGGATTGGCAATGAAAGGGCGACCGAAGGCGACCATATCGACCAGCCCCGCCTCGATCAGCCGATTGCCGCGTGCACGGTCGATATCGACATTGGCGATGATGTGGCCGCGATAGGTGTTCCGGAAATGGCGGAACATGCCGTCGCCGGCCAGGGCTGCCAGCGGCGTCGCCGACAGGTCGGCCATGGCGCCCATCAGCAGCAGATGGGAAAGATCGAAGTCGTTGAGTCGGCCGATCACGTATTCGGACGTGGCAAGGGTTTCATCCGTCGACACGAACGCCCCCGTTTCGGATGTCGCCGGCCCCGTCTTGATTCCCGTCCGGTGTGCGCCGATTGCGTCGGCCACCGTCTCGAGAACCTCGAACAGAAAGCGTGCGCGGTTCTCCGTCGAACCGCCATATTCGTCCGTGCGCAGGTTGGTGCGTACGTTGAGGAACTGGTTGAACAGGTAGTGGTACCCGCCCTGGATCTGCACGCCGTCGAAGCCGGCCGCGATCGCGTTGCGTGCTGCCCGGCCAAAATCGGCGACGGTGCGACGGATGTCGTCCCTTTCCATCGGACGCGGAACGACGGTGTCCTTGCGGCCGGACACGGTGACGCTCTGCTGATCAGGGTTGACCGCGGAAGCGGACAGCGGTGCGTTTCCGCCGTGGAAATCCGGATGCCCGAGTGAACCGGTATGCCAGAGTTGCGCGACGATCCGTCCGCCCGCACGGTGCACGGCATCCGTCACCACGCTCCAGCCACGCACCTGCGCGTCGCTCCACAATCCGGGCACGTCTGCCCAGCCGACCGCCTCGGGGCTCACGAACACGCCTTCACTGACAATCAGTCCGGCCGACGCGCGTTGTGCATAGTAGTCGGCATGCAGGCGGGTCGGGGCCTGCTCCGGATTGGCGGCGCGCATGCGTGTGAGCGGCGCCATGACGATGCGGTTGGACAAGTCGAGGTTGCCCAGGCGAATCGGCTCGAGCAAGGGCTGGTTGCTTGGTTTGTTCACGAACATTTCCTGCGAAGTTTGAAGGATGTACCGCGGGTGGCCTCTACGGGCACGCTCCGTCGAAGGAGGCGCCGGCCGCCATGCACTCGCCGGATCTCCCGACACGCGTTGCCTTGTCGGCACGAGGATCGGGTCCGACGCGCGGTGCTATTCAGTGTGGAAATCGATACTGCGAAAATCGATCGACACCAGCAATGGCTCGTCGACCCTTTGTGCTGCATCGTCGTAAGCAAAGACCCGGCGCGACATCGGCACCATGACGCCGCATATGCTGCGGTAGTCGGACGCATAGTTGGCGCCTCGCGCGCCGCCCATCACGTCCACCGTGTAGTCGTGACGGCGCAGCAGCCCGTCTTCACCGAAGTAGGAAATCTGCTCGCGCGAGTGACTGGCGATCGAATCCGGGAACGTAACCTTCAGGCGTCGCCACACTTCGCCCTTCTCCTTCCATTCGGGTAGTTCCTCCGTATGGAAACCGGGGAGCGTGTAGAGAAACGGAATGGTCAGGTAGGTCCAGAGTGCGTAGCCGGTAAAGTACAGCGCATGCAGGCGGTCCCATCGGGTTTCCTGGGTATGGCCTCGATACGACGTTCTCGGTGCGCTTCGCTCGTCGGTGGCACGGGCGTCCGCCGAGGCGATGCGCACGACGTCCGGCGCGAACGTGCCGTGCCAGCCGCCAGCCGGCGAATTGATCGCGACGTGCTGGTGCCGCAGGTCGGCAGCCAGTTCGATACCCTGGAACATATCGGGCTGGCCTTTCAGGTGCCAGACGGCTCCGCCGATATCGAGTACCGCCGACACGCGGCGGAGCTTCGCCCAGTTGTCGATTCCGCCATGCGCCAGCACGGCCTGCGCGAGTAGTGTGCTCATTGTGTGTTCCTCGTGTGGAGCGGCGTTTCGCGGCTGTCACCGTTCGCCGGCGAACGTATCGCCGAACATCGGATAGCCGCCGGCGGATTCGTCGCGCTTCGCTTCGTCCTGCAGAACGTCCCAGTGCTCGACGAGCTTGCCGTCCTCGATGCGCACGATATCCACACCGATCAACGCGGTGGGGCTTGCCGAATCGGTGTAACGGGTATGCAACCAGACGAAGTCGCCTTGGGCGGCCACCCTGTCGTACTCGAATCGCACGTCGGGAAGCGTGCGCACGAGGCCGAAAAGTCCGTCTCGTCCGGCAGGAACGATGCGACTGTGCTGCACGTAGGATTCGGACCAGAACCGGGCCGCCTTTTCGTAATCCTTCTTGTTGAACAGCGTGTCGAGCGCCTCGAGAACGAGGGCGATGTTCTGCTCTTCAAGTGTTGTTGCCATGACATGAACTCCAATGGTTGAGGGTGTCGCGTCACCCGTTCGGGATTCGCTGCCGGTCGGGAACGACGGTCACGCGCGACACCGGCGGTTGACCGAGAGGCTTCATCAGGACGTCGTCGCGCGCCACGGACACGTGGTGCGCGCGGCCCTCATGCGACGGGAATCGGGTTGTCGACGATGAACTGGTTGAACTGTTCGACGAACGCATGCTCGTTGGGCCCCACGTTGTCGCGCAGCGGCTTGGCCGCATCGACGACAACCTCGGTCGTCGCGGCTTCCAGCAGCTTCATCGTCTCGGCGATGAACGCGTCGAGCGGCATCGCGCGCGGGTCGCCGCTCTTGTGAACGAGATCCGTGTCGACCCAGGGCGGCGCGATCTCGAGCACGCGCACGCTCGTATTGCGCAGCGCGAAGCGTTGCGACAGCGTGTACGAGTGGATCGCGGCTTTGGTCGCCGAGTACAGCGCGGTTGCTGCGAGCGGCACATACGCAAGCACCGAACTGTTGTTGATGAGGGTCGACTCGGGCTGCCGCTTCAGATGCTCGACGAACGCGGCGCTCACGCGTACCGGGCCGAGCAGGTTCGTGTCGACGAGATGCACGGCCTGGGCGTCGTCGAGCGGGCCGCCGGCGTCGTCGAACGGCATGATGCCCGCGTTGTTGATCACGACGTTCAACGTCGGATAGCGTTCGATCAGTTGCGTGGCGACTTCGCGAATCTGTTCGGCATTGCCGATATCGAGTTCGACGGTGTCGATGCCGGGATGCTGTTTCGCGATCTCGTCGAGCAGCGCCTTGCGGCGCCCCGCGACGATGACCTTGTTGCCGCGCTGGTGAAAGGCTTCCGCCAGTGCGCGGCCGATGCCCGACGTGCCGCCGGTGATGAATACGGTGTTTCCGGTGAGTTTCATGATGAGCTTTCCTTGTTTGGCAGGAGGTGGGTCAGAGCACTTCGAACAGGCTGTAAACGGGGCCGTCGCGAAAGCGATGGCCCGTGCCGACGGCGACGATGCGATTGAGCCAGTCGTAGCGGCCGGCAGGTGCCTCGAACGTCGGTGCGATGCGAAAGTAGTAGTGCGCGGGGTCGACGTCTTCGCCTTTTTCGAGGCGGCGGATGACATCGGGCGGCCCATGGCGTACGCCGCCATATCGCATCGTGATTGCCGTACCGTCATCGGTATGCAGGACGAGCCGCACGTCCAGCGTGACGCTGCCGTCGTTCCTGACGACCTGCCAATCGCTGCTCCCGTCGATCACGCGGCCAGCCATCCTTTCGCCTTCGAAGCGTCCCGAAGGCACAATGCCGATCCTGCGGAACGGGCCAGGCGTCGCGCCTACGACGACGAGCGGCTTCACGTCGAGTGCCATGACGAACAGCGGGCGCGTGCGCACCGTCTGCAGGACGTCCGGCAGCGCATCGAATGCGGGAAGCGGGTTCATGTCGGGTAGCTCCTGGAAATGTCTTGATCGGTGATCGCAGCCGTCAGCCGCCTGCGAGATGCCGTTGGAGAAATCCGCCGGCCGCGAGCAGGGCGGGTGCGTGCGTCGCGATGCCGGCGCGCGTCGTGTTCGCGTAGCGGGCGCATTCCGTGGGGATGCCCGCGGCGATCAGCGACGCGGCGTAATGTTCGGCTTCGACATGCAGCGGGTCATGCTCGACGCTGGCAATGAACGCCGCCGGCAAATGGGCAAGGCGGCGCGATTCGAGCGGCGCGGCGTACGGATGGACGCGTTGCGCGAGCGTGGGCAGATAGGCGCGGTAGCTGGCCGCCAGCGTGTCGATGCCGGATGCGGCATGCGTCGTGTCGCGACCGATGCGGGTCATGCTGGGGTCGAGCAGCGGCGCGAGCAGCACTTGGGCCCGGATGCCTGCGTCGCCACGGTCGCGCGCGATGGCGGCAACGCAGGTGGCGATATTCCCGCCGGCATCGTGGCCGGCAAGAGCCATCTGCCGCTTGTCCGCGCACACACCGCCGGCTTCCGACCGGGCCCACTGCAATGCGCGATGCGCGTCTTCCACGGCAGTCGGAAAGGGGAACGCAGGCGCGAGCGAGTAGCCGACGGAGAGCACCCACGCGCGTACGTGCAGCGCGAGCGCCTCGCACACCGCGTTCGTCTCGTCGAGCGAGCCGGCGGTGAACAGGCCACCGTGGAAATAGAGGATGATCGAGAGCCGGTGCTTCCGTGCCGACGGCCTGAAGCTGCGCATCGCAATCGGCTGGCTGTAGCCGTTGATGCGAACTTCTTCGATCAGCAAACTCGAATGGGAAACGGTAGACATACCATCCAACGCGCAGCGTTCTCGCTTACAGGAACAATGCACGAATTCTGGTCGTTACCCCCGGGCGGATAAATCCTGGGCTCGCCCCAACAGTGTTCTCCTCAAGAGAACAATGCTTCGTCCTTTACCGGCGGGGCTTGCTTACGCGATCGGCTCCGCTTCGTCGCCGGCAAGGTCGATCACGTCGCCGTCCTGGGCCTCGATGCTCGTCGGGCGGCATCGCGCATCCGTCTCAGGGGTGCTGGACATCAACGGGTTGGTGCGAAAGAGTTCGGCGATCCAGTCGACGAACGTGCGCACCGTCGCGGAGAGATGCCGATTGTGCGGATAGACTGCGGAAATGGGCAGCGGCGGCGGTTTCCATTGCGAAAGCACCTCGACCAGCGCGCCCGATTCGAGGTACGGCAGCGCCATGAAGCGGGCACCCTGGACGATGCCGAGACCATTCAGCGCGCCGCGCAAATAGGCTTCCGCGTCGTTCACCGCGATGGAGCCGCGCATCTTCACGTCGACCATCCTGCCGTCGATTTCAAACGTGAGCGGCATGATCCGGCCCGTGCGCCCAAAGTAGTAGTTCACCGTACGGTGATTCGCGAGCTCGTCCAGCGTGAGCGGGGCGCCCGACTGACGGAGATACTCGGGGCTCGCGACGGTGACGGCCTGATAGATGCCGACGCGCCGTGCGACGAGCGACGAATCCTGCAAGGTGCCGATGCGCACCACGCAGTCGATGCCTTCCTGCACGAGATCCAGCGGCTTGTCGCCGAGGCCGAGCATCAGGTCGATTTCAGGATAACGCTCGTGAAAGTCGCTCAGCGCCGGCATGACGATGAGGCGACCGAGTGCGCCGGGCATGTCCACCCGCAACTTGCCGCGCGGCGATCGCTCCTTGCCGAGGAACGAGCTTTCGATGTCGTCGATGTCCGCGAGGACGCGCACGCATCGCTCGTAATAGGCCGCGCCGTCCGCCGTGAGGTTCAGGCTGCGCGTGGTGCGCTGCAGCAGGCGTGTTTTCAGGTGCGCTTCGAGGCTCTGGACGATCACGGTCACGCGTCCCCGCGTCAGGTCCAGCGTGTCGGCCGTGCGCGTGAAGCTCTTCGTTTCCACGACGCGGGCGAATACTCTCATGGCCAGCACGATATCCATTGTCCACACCTCGTCATAACCGCGCGTTGACAATGCAGACGGCCCCCGACGCGCGTCAGGCGCGTGGGAGGCCAGAAACATGGCGTGGCCGGAGAGGCGCCGGCCGACGTTGCGGCGCACCGTTTCGACGCGGTCCCGAGACCGTCACGCCCAGCGGGCAGTCTAAACCGCGGCGGCCGATGCCGCCAACCGCCGGCGGGGACAGGCGTTACCCGATTGCGGATCCGGCAGAGGCATCCAGTTCGATTCATGTCTTCGCCCGACGAGGCGTCTAGAATCACAGTCCGGACTGATGCATGAAGAGGGATTCATGAAAGACGCATTCGAACGCCGTGCACTGCTGTTACACCTCGGCGACGTACTCGAGGCCATCGAACGGTTGGCGGCAGGCGGCGAGGGCGAGCGCAAGACGCTGCACCAGTTGATCGCGGCGAACGAGGCGCTCGCCGGCCTCCCGCTGCTGCAACAGGTGTCGCAGCAGATGACGCTGCACGAGTTCGTTCAGCGTGCAAGCGCGGCCTTCAGCACTTGGCCGCGAGCATTGCTCGAGCCCGAACTGAACCGCGAACATCTTGCCGCGATGGTCCAGCGGAATCTGTTCGCGGCTAACACAGCGGGGTGGCGCGCCTATGTCAGGGAATTGAAACCGGAGGTGGCGTGGTTCGGCGACGGGCTGCCAGCGGAGGGTGCAGCCGCAGAAACGCGCGCCGACCCGTGTGACATGGGAGCAGAAGATGCGCGCGTGGCTGAGCCCACAGTCGTTGGCGACGTCGAGCGTGGCGAAGCGTCCGCGATGAATGAGCGGGAGAGCGTCGAAGGCGGCGGGCCCTTTTATCCGTCGTGGCCATGGAAGTCGGCGACATGACGGATTGAACGGCGAGCCGCCACGTTGCGGTGGGGCTCGATCTGACGCGCGAAAGCGGAGCTGGCCGATTTATTGTCACGCGGGCGGTAATTCGAGCAACGATCTCACTCGCGAGCGCCTGCCACTCACGAGAGCGCGTCGAAAATTATGAGGGACTCAATGCGCCCCGACAGCGCGCGACACAGCCAGATCAGCCGCCGGCAGGACGAGAAATGTTGCAGTCATGGCTTACGGGTCTCTCGTCTCACCCGTTCCAGATATTTTCCAGAGGCGACTTCGATTCGCACCGTGTCCCCTTCCTTTATGAACTGAGGAACAAGCACTTCCATGCCGTTCTCGAGGGTGGCAGCCTTGAAGGTGGAGGTTTCATGCTCGTGCAGGCCCGGCGGCGTGGACACGACGCTCAACTCGACCGCAGGCGGAAATGCAATGGTGACGGGCTCGCCCTCATAGAGCTGCACCGGGATTCGCATATTGGGCTGAAGAAACTTTTTGTATGCGCCGATGGTTTCCGACGGAAAACTGATCTGTTCGAAGGTATCGGGATTCATGAAGTAGAACGCGACACCATCCGTGTACAGATATTCCATATCCTTGCGATCGAGCGCGTAGTCTTCGAGCTTGTCGCTCGGGTGTAGCCGCAGCTCCTTGATGTGCCCGGTCTTCAGGCTCTTGACCCTGGCAAAGACCGCGCTACCCTGCTGGCCGCCCCCAGCGTGGTACCCGGCGCTGACGATACTGTGAAGTTCGTTTTCCAGCATGACGACCATGCCCGACTTCAGTCCGGAAGCTTCGACCATGTGCTTGTCTCCGCCTGGCCAGCAAGATGACGCTTTCAGCCTAGCACTGCAGCGGACCGCCAACAACAACCGGCCGACCGCAACAGCGACAAACCCATTCAGGCGAATCTGAACAGGCTTTACCTCAGACTAAAGAAGAAGCATCCGGTTTCGCGGGTTGCACCGGCGGTACCTTGAAGCCTGCGGCGACACGCGATGTGTACAGTGCCGGATCCGCGGTTCAAGCCGGATTCGCGCGTGGCTCGGCCTGGATCACCAGCTCCATGAACCCGGTACTCGGGTCGAGCTGCCGGGAGAAGCGATATTCGGGAAGCAGCGCGAGCATCAGCTCGGCAGTGGTGCGGACCCTGCACCCTTGAGCGACATGGCCACCGAATACCTGACCGCGCGCGTCGGCAACGGACATGTGCAGGTGTGCGCCATCAGGCGATATCGAACCCGCAAGGGTCAGTATTTCGAGGTCGCCGCGCAGCTCGGTCGGGGCAGCGGCTCCGGCAAATCGCAAATGGGCGACGCTGAGGCTCCCGACGCCCTGGATGACGAAGGCCGCGCGCAACTCGCGCTGGCGCAGGACGTCCTCGACAGCGGCGCGCAAGTCATCGCCGGGAGAAAGGCGCAAAGGTTGAACTTGCATGCTCGTTTATGGGGCGAGGTTCCTGCACAGGATAAGTTCGCACAAGGGCGCCGGCAAGCGCCGTTGCAGTCTGGAAGTGGCCAGTGGTTCCACGTCGGGCCGCGCGGCAGAAGTGGGTGGCGAATTCAGCGGGTGTGCAGGTCTCTGGAGCGGGGCGTCGAAAGAGGACGCCCCCGCCTGGGCTCAGCGCTCGAGGAAGGGCCTCAACTTGTCCGCGCGA
>NZ_JBSAXC010000017.1:0-150223 GCF_053427725.1 Burkholderia sp. PU8-34 | reverse complement strand
GTTCCTCGGTTTGACGAAAGATCGGGGTCGGCGCCGGCCAGGCCGCCATTCGCCCGGCCGATTCGTTCACGCGTCGACGGCGCGAACGGCGGCCGGCGCTCAACCGAACAGCTTGTTTGCCGTCTTCGCGATCAATTCGCGCTGATAGCGTGCGCCGGCGAGTTCGATGACGCTCAGCTCGCGCTCGGCGTCGCAGCGCGCAACGCGACCCGGCCCGAACGCGCATCCAGACTGAAGGCGCCTGCGCCGAAGTAGGCGATCTGCAGAAGGCCGCCTGCCATCATTACGTTCTTCAGGAAGTGAATCATCTGGTTCTGGTCGGCGAAGTCGTGATGGAAGAACACGGCCGTGACCACACAGAACCCCGCCATCACCGACGCCACGCCCCGTGCGCGGTAGCCCGACATCAGCAGCAGGCCGCCGCCCGCCTCGATCAGCACCGACACGACGAACGCGAGCGGCGGCACCGGCAAGCCCACGGCCGAGATATGGGCAACCGTCGCGCCGTATGCACCCAGCTTGCTCAGTCCGCTCATGACGAACGGCGCGCCGATCAGAATGCGACCCAACAACGGAAGAAACCTGTAGCGATGCATGACAATCTCCTGAATGAAACAACTCGGGTGGACAAGAGAACATGCATTCAGCCGGCGTCCACCATCACCAGCTCGGAATCTTCAAAAGCGACGATCTCGGCCCCCGCCACGTCCGTGATCGCGACACCGTCCCGCGGCCCCATGCGTTCACCGTTCACTTCGATGCTTCCCGAAGCCACGACGAGGTAGGCGCGGCGCGCGGGCCCGAGCGTCTGGCGAATGCGCTCGCCCGCCTTCGGCGCGGCACACAGCAGCCGCGCATCGGCGCGGATCGGCAGCGCTTGCGCGTCGTCGGCGAAGCCGCTGGCGAGCACGACGAAGCCCCCGGATCGCTCGCCTTCCGGAAAAGGCTTCGTTTCCCACCTCGGTGCTTCGCCGCTCGTACGCGGCAGCAGCCAGATCTGGTAGACCTTGAGCGGCGTGTCGCCCACATTGAACTCGGCGTGACGGATGCCCGTGCCGGCGCTCATGACCTGCACTTCGCCCGCGCGGATCGTGCCTTCGGATCCCAGCGTGTCCCGATGTCCGAGCACGCCCTGGCGCACGTACGTGACGATCTCCATGTCGCGGTGCCCGTGCATCGGGAAGCCGCTGCCGACCGCAATCTCGTCGTCGTTCCAGACGATCAGCGGGCCCAGCGCGCCGTGCTCGGGATTGCCGTCGGCACTGACCACGAAGTGGTATTTGGCACGCAGCCAGCCGATGTCCGCTTCGTCCAGTGATTCCCAACGCCGATGAGTCAGCATGTGCGCATCCTTTTGGTGCTGCCCGCGAAGCGGGCCGTTGCCAGGCCGGCGCCCGATCGGGATCGGCCAGCAGCCACGCGTTGACAACATGCTAGATTCGCAACAATCGACTGCATAGATCCGCAATCACAAAGTAACATTGCCGTTGGCAGAACGATTGCGTTCGACGGAACCACGCAGATGAACCCGATCACCGATCTCAACGACCTTCGTCTCTTCGCGGAAGTGGTCGAGCATGGAAGCTTCACGGCAGCCGCGCGGAGCCTCGGCGTGCAGACGTCGAAGCTCAGCCGGCGCATTCGCGCGCTGGAAGAGGAGCTTGGGGTCCGCCTGCTCAACCGCACGAGCCGAAGCCTGTCGCTGACGGAAACCGGGCGGCGGTTCCACGAACATTGCGTCGCGGTCGTCGCGGAATCGAAGGCCGCCAAGGACATCGTCGACCAGACGCGGTCCCAGCCGCAGGGCACCGTGCGAATCAGTTGCCCCGTCGCTTTGCTGAGCTCCGGCGTGTCCGCGATCATTTCGCGATACCTCGCGGCCAATCCTCAGGTCCATGTGGTGGTCGACGCGACCAACCGCCGCGTGGATGTGGTCGAGGAAGGCCTGGACTTTGCGATCCGGGTCAGGCTTCCGCCGCTGGAAAGCACCGATCTCGCGGTCCGGAACCTCGGCTTGTCGGTCCAGGTTCTGGTCGCAAGCCCGGAATTGGCGGCGCGCCATCCGGCCCCCACGTCGATCGAATCCCTGAAGGCATGGCCCACGCTGTCGATGGCCAGCGACAGCGGGAAGTTCGTCTGGCACCTGATCGACGCCGGCGAGCCGGTCACGCCCTGGGTGCATCAGCCGCGCCTGGCGACGGACGACCTGGCCAGCCTCCGGGATGCGGCGCTACGCGGGATCGGCGTGGCGAAGCTGCCCCGGGAACTGGTGGCCGACGACATTCAGGCAGGCCGGCTGCTGCACCTGCTGCCCGGTGTGTCGGCAACGCCAGGGCTCGTGCACGCGATCTTCCCGTCACGCCGGGGCATGGTTCCCGCCGTCCGTCACCTGCTCGATGCGCTCGCCGCGGGCTTCGAAGCGCTGAACGGCGCGTAGCGACACGCGGCCGATCCGGGCGTCGTCAGCCCGCCCATGTGTGCGGCTTCTGCATGCGCACCGGGATTTCGCGAACAGGTTCCGGCCGCGGTCACGATCCGATTCCGATGCGCTCCCGACGGTGTGCCCGACGCACGCTGCCCCGCTCATTGTTATACGCGGCAGAACACTGAGTTGGACGCCGCAGCATTTATGGCGCTTCGCCCCCAGCCTACACTGCTTCGCACGACCGGCACAAAGTCGCGTCATCCGAAACGTGGAGTAACGATCATGAAGCCCCTGGTCCGCGCGATTGCCGTAGCCCTGACTGTCTCTGCTCCCCTCGCTGCCCAGGCGCAATCGGCTCAGCCGTTGACGCGCGCGCAGGTCCATGACGAAGTGGTCGCACTCAAGAAGGCGGGCTTCCAGCCGAGCGACTGGTTCTATCCCGCGAGCATTCTCGCGGCCGAAGCGAAGGTGGCCCAACAGAAAGACGCATCGCAAGGCGACGGATCCGGCTATGGCGGCGCACGCGGCGCCACGTCGGAATCGGGGCAGTAACCCCGCATTTTCCTGGGTCGATCCCGACAGCATCTTCATTCGCGAAGGGTCGCTGCGGACTTCCGCCGGCGTGACGCGCCGGCATCGATCTCGCGCTTGCGCTCGTCGACGAGGATTTCGGCACCGCCGTGTCGCTCGACGTCGCACGCGACCTGGTGGTCTACCTGTCGTCCGGCGCCGTCAGCGCGGTGCGATACTCGCCTTCGCGTAGGATTCGCGCTCGATGTCGAGCATTTCCGCACAAAGCTGCAAATGGGTTCCCGAACGCGCCTTGCAGTGCGCATTCAGTACGGCCAGCACCTGCTCGGCCAGATCGCGCTTGACGTCGACGGAGCGGCCGCTCAGCAGCGCCAGCTTCGCGTGCACGAACGCGCGCGGCGCCGACGACGTGCCGACGACGAATTCGTCGAAACGAAGCGCGCGGCTCTTGATGTCGAGTTCGTCGAAATGGCCGGAAACCACGAGCGCTTCGTTGAGCGCGGTCAGCGTCGCCGTTGCATCGAACCCGTCGAGGTTGCCGGAATATTCAAGCGTCAGATGTGGCATGGTGTCGGAAGCGTAGTCAAAGTCGGAGGGATGCCGATCCGATTGCGCCGGACCGGCTCGATGAACAGCGCGAATGGTAACGCCCGCTGCGAGTCGGCGCACGCCGCGTTGATTCGAGCATTTCGGTGTCGATTATCGAAATGAGAAAATTCGATGGATTTGATGAGACGAATCGAAGCATTTCTCCATTCATTTCCATTCGAAAGAATGTGAAAATCGATATACGGGCACACCCCGTGTCCGGTATTTTCTGTGCCATTCTTAAGCCACCCTTGGTGGCTTCTTTTTTGGCCGATCGCTGAACGATCCACCGGCCGTCGCGCACGCCGTACCCGTGATCGTCAGCCGCAAGTGTCCGGCGACGGCGCCAGCGGCACCGCATGGCGCGCAAAGTGGCCATGCAGGCGCGACAGGTCGTGCGCGGCCGTCGCGCGCTTCCCGTGTCCCGTCCTGATCTCGCGCGCCGTCACCCCGAAGCGCTGACGCATCGCGTGCACGAACCGGTCGCTGCTCGGAAAGCCGTGGCGCAGCGCGATCTCCTTGATCGACAGCCCTTTCGACCGGGGATCGACGAGCGTCCGATACGCAAGGTCGAGACGTCGCTCGCGGATGAAACGGGCGACACCGCCGTCCGCCTCGAATACGCGGTACAGATGCGCGCGCGAGATGCGGAAGTGCGCGATCAGCGAGTCGGGGCCGAGATCGCGATCCGTCAGATGATGGGCAATGTACTGCACGATCCGCCTGCGCAGCGCGGCGCCCTGCGTCACGACATGCTTGCCGGCCGCGTGCGGCGCGTCCAGCAGCCCGGCGGCGAGCAGCGTGACCATCGCGTCCTGCACTGCGATGGCTTGCGTCGGCGACACCTGCGCTGCCACCCGGTGCAGGCCCACGAGAAAGTCGGCAAGCAGGGGCGTGATCCCGTTGTTCGCTTTAAGCACCGCGCCGTGCAGGTTCCGTCCGCCGGCCGCTCGCTCGGGCTCGTCGCGCGGCACGACGACCGCGACGGTTGCGCCCGCGTCCACCCGGCTGCTCATCGGCTGGCCGAGATCGATGACGTAGATGTCGCCCGCGTCCGCCCGTGCATCGACGCCGTTGAAATTGCCGGCGTGCACACCCGATTGCACGAGCTGAACGACGTATTGATCGAGACCGCTGTGCTCGATCGTCCGGCCATCGCGCCGGTATTGCTGCGCATTGAAAGACGCACGCCACAGCAGCATGTCGCCGAGCATCCGCGACACGAGCGTGCCGGCCAAGCGCGCGTCACTGTGCTCCGCGACCGGCGTCGTCTCGGCGATGAGCCGGGTGACCTCGCGCCAGTATGCGTCCCGCAACGCGGGCTCGATCCGCTCGGTCGAAAGAAAGATTTCCCCGGAAGCCATGGTCTCCTCGCATTGATCCTTGCGAATGTCGTTGTGGTGGATCGCGACGGACGATATGGCACGCTCGTCGGGCAGAGATCCACGGTCGGGCGCAGCAAGTGCGGCACCGCGTGCCGTTGCCGGCGGATGAGACGGGACCGGCGGCTCCCGCGACCGCGGTGCGGAGGATTGCAGCGGTTGTCGATGTGCAGGACCCGCGACCTGCCGCGGAATCGTGCTGCCGCCCCGGAGTTGAACGGCCTTCATGCAACGTGTGCGGATGCTGCGCGCCCAGGAGGACACGCAGCATCCGCGCGCCACGCACTCAGTGAAAGTGCGTCGTCACCAGCCGGCCGGCATCAGAACTGATAGCCTGCGCCGACGACCGCGCCGAAGTCCGAACGGCTGTTGCCCGTGACGGACGCCTTGACGACCCACTTGTCGTTTTGCGTCACGTACGAGTAACCCGCCGCGAAGCCTTGCTGACCGTGGTAGTTCGACGTGGCTGCCGACACCATCGAGCGCCCCGGTGCAGTCGGTTGCGGAAGACCGGCAACCGCCATCGCCGACGCGACGCCACCGAACATGTCCTTCTTCACGGTGTTCAGGTCGTTGTACATCTGACCGACGCGCTGATCGGTGTAGCCGCGCGATGCTGCCGACGCGGCCGCGACGTTGTCGTTCAACTGCTGCACGTTCACCGCATCGGTCGGCGCCGTACCTGCCGCGACGTTCGTGACCTGACGTTCGCTGCCCTTCGCGCCGACCGAGAACGAATTGTCACGATCCGCGACCGAGCCTTGACCGACCGCCACCGCATTCTTGCCGGTTGCGGTTGCCGTCGTCCCGAACGACCCTGCGTCCGCACGTGCGATCCAGGTCGTATTCGCATCGGTCGCCGCCGCCTTGATGTTCTGGTTGGTCCTGACGTCCTTGAGCGCGTTGTCGAGCTGACCGACGTTCACTGCGTCGTTGTTGTTGACGCCCGCCGCGACGCCCGTCAGCACGCGATCCGCGCCCGAGTTACCGGCGAAGTTGACCGACGTGCCGCCGGTTCCTGCACCGACCGTGATCTGGCCGTTCGGGTCCTGCTGCTGAACCAGGCCGGCCTTGCCGTTCGTCACGTTGGTCACGTTCTCCTGCAGGTTCGTGATGTCGGTCGTGTTCTTCGCGACCTGTTGATTGGTCGCGTAGAGTTGCGAGCCGTTCACCGCGTCCGTGCTGGTCGCGTTGAGCGTACCGGCCTGCACGTTCGTGATCTTCGTGCCACCCGCACCGCCGCCGAGCGTGATGATGCTCTTCGAGCTGTCGTCGTACGTGACAGCCATCGCACCGATCTGGTTGATGCTCGACTGCACGCTCTTCAACTGCTTCACGTTCACCGCATCGGTATCGTCCACGCCGGCCGCGACGTTCTTCAGCACGACAGGCGACGCAGCGTTGCCGCCGACGAGCGAGACGGAATTCAGCCGGTTGCCGCTTGCGTCCACGTCGTATTTCACGACGTTTTTCACGGCCTCTCCGGTCTGGCTCGACACGTTCGTGATCTGCTGTTCGAGGTCGGTTTTTACGCCGAACAGCTGGCCGCCGTTCACCGCGTCCTTGCTGCCAGCCGCGATGCTGCCGTCCGCCACGTTGGTGATGGTCGTCGCCACGCCGCCGCGTGCCGCGTTGTAGGCGCCAATGGCCGGATCGAATTGCAGCGCGTCTTTCTGCAGCCCCCAAATCGCCGTCGTGTTGTTGGTGATGTTCGTTTCCGCGTTGCCGATGCGCGTTTCGTGGTTTTCGATCGTCGTCGTGTTGCCCGCCACGCGGCCGTCGAGATTGCCGAGCGCGTCACCGACGTTGTGGTACGTGTCGCCGTCAACGTTGTACGTCGGTGCATTGATCGAGCCGTTCGAGTTCGCCGATGCACCTCCGCCGAGCGCAGCCGCGACGCCGTCGGTTGCATACCGCAGTTGCGAGCCGTTCACCGCGTCGGTGCTGCCGGCGTACACGCCGCCTTCCGCGACGTTCGTCACGCGCACCGGAATGCCGCCGTTGCCGGCGCCGAGCGACACCTGACGCTTGCTCGCGTCGTCGTACTTCACCGCGAGCGAATCGAGTGCGCCGACACCGGTCTGCACCGCCGCGTTCAGCTGATCGACGTTGACCGCGTCGGTGCCTTTCTCACCTTGCGCGACATTGCCGATCCGCTGCGGTGCACCGCTGCCGTGGCTCGCGTCATACGTGCCGAGCGTCGCATTCCATTGCAGCGCGTCCTGCTTGAGCGTCGAAATGGAGGTGGTGTTCGTCGTCACGCGCTGATCGATCGACGTGATCGTGTCGCCTTGGGTGGTGATCTGCTGTTGCAGATTGCCGGTTGACTTGGTCAGCTGGCCGACGTTGACGGCGTCGTTGTTCGCGACGCCATCCGCGACATTCGACAGCTTCACCGGGCCCGCTGCACCGCCCGCGAGCGTCACCGAATTCTGGCGATTGCCGTTCGCGTCCGTGTCGTACACGACTGCGTTCTTCGTCGCACCCCCGATCTGTGTGTTGATCTGATCCTGCACGTTCTTCAGCTGTGCGCCGTTGATCGCGTCCGTGCTCGTCGCCGAAACGTCGCCGGCCGCGACATTCGTGATCTTCTGTGCCGAACCGCTGCCGTGCGACGCATCATATGCGCCGGCCGATGCAGACCATTGCAGCGCATCCTGCTTCAGCGCGTCGATGTTCGTCGTATTCTGCGTGACCTGGCCACCGATCTGCGTGATCGATTCGCCCTGCGTCGCAACGGTCTGGTTGGTTGCGTACAGTTGCGAGCCGTTCACCGCATCCGTGCTCGTCGCCGACAGCTCCGCCGCCTTCACGTTCGTCACCTTCGTGCCGCTCGGGCCTGCGAGCGTCACGGTCTCGAACCCTTCCGCGCCGTCGTATTTCACGTTGCGCTTGTCCGCCGCCTGCAGATTCGATACGTCCGTCTGCGTGCCCGCCAGGCTCGTGCTCAGGTTCGTCACGTTCTGGTTCGTCGTGCCCAGCGACGTGCTCAGGTTCGTCACATCACCTTGCAGGTTAGTGATGTTCGTCACGGCCGACGACAGCGACGTCTGGATCGGCGAGATCGCACCGTTCAGCTGGCCGACGTTGACGGCGTCGTTGTTCGCGACGCCATCCGCGACATTCGACAGCTTCACCGGCGCATGGTCCGCTCCGCCGAGCGTGACGCTCGTGTGATCGTCCGTGTCGTACTGCACGGCGTTCTTCGTGGCTGCGCCAATCTGGTTGTTGATCGTCGTGCTGAGCGTGCTGATCTGCGTATTGATGTTGTTCGTCACGCTCGTGCTGAGCGACGACAGCCCGCCGTTCAGTTGGCCGACGTTCACCGCGTCCGTGTCAGCCACACCCGCCTTGACGTTCCCGATCGTCGTGCCGCCGTTGCCGTCGAGCGAAATCGCGGTGTGCGTGCCGTCCGTGTATTTCACGTTCAGCTGGTCGGCCGCTTGCAGGTTCGTGATGTTGGTCGCGGCCGTCGACAGCGAATTATTGATGTTCGTGATCTGCCCGCCGACCGTCGTGCTCAGGTTCGTCACGCGGGAATCGACGTTGCTGATGCTCGTCGTCAGGCCGTCGTTGACCGACTTCAACTGCGAAATGTTGACGGCATCCGTCGCGTCCACACCCGCCGCGACGTTCTTCAGTTGACGCTCCTTGCCGATCGCCCCGAACGAAACGGCGCCGCCGACCGGCGCGGCCGTGCCGCCGAACACCGGGGTGCTCGTGTTGTTCGCCGCGCCGACGCTGCCCGAACCGATCGCGATCTGGTTGTCGCCGTTCGTTTGAGCGCCTGCGCCGATCGCGACGGATTGCGTGCCGCCCGCGCGCGTCTGCGTGACTGCGTCGTACGATGCGCCGTTCGACACGCCGTCGCTCGTCGTCGGATTCGCACCGCCGATCGCGACGGAGCGATCGCCCTGCGCGAGTGCCGAATGACCGAGCGCGATCGAGCTCTTCCCGTGCGCGTCGGCGACGTTGCCGAGCGCCATCGAATAGTCGCCGACCGCGGCCGACTGACGCCCGATCGCGAGTGCCGTGTTACCTTGCGCGAGTGCGACCGTACCGATTGCCGTTGCCGAATTTGCGAGCGCCTGCGCACCTACGCCGATCGCGGTCGCACCACCGCCGCCGCTGCTGGTGTCCTTGCTGTTCGCGTTGGCCCGATCGCCGATCGCGATACCACCGCTGCCGGCTTGCGCGTTATTGCCGGCGACATATTTCGCCGTGCTCACCGCGACATACTGGCCGCTCTTCGTTGCAACGCAAAGCGGGTTCGTGCCGTCGATGCACTGCCCATTGAGCGCGTTGTCCGGATTGCCGCGGTCGACGAAATTGCTCTGCGCATGAACGCCCGCTGCACCCATGATGCCGATGCCAGCGAACATCGCCGTCACGAGCATCGAAATCTGCTTCTTCTCCATACAGTGCTTCCCCTTTTTCACGTTGCGTTGCATTGATCTACAATCAGTACTGCGAATTTTTGTGAACTCTTGAAAATCACGGCAACGCTTGCTGATCGATTGGCACCGGAAAATTCGCCCGAATTCAGGGCGCAACGGGGCATCCGCGTCGATGCGGACGATCGCTCACTCTCGGTTTGATTGCCGTGTTATCGGTACCGCTCGCGCGGCCTTACGGATTCACGTTCGAGGGTGTCGCCAGGCGAATGACGGATCGCTGGCGACGCCGGTGGCACACGTGGCTATTTCCCCGGACTATTGGGACGCTTGAGGTTGTTCGCACGCTGGATTGATTCGAGATCCGGCGCGACTGCAGTTGCGTCGACGACCTGCGCCATCCCGATGACTTTCGGTCGAGCGCCGAATACGGACAGGATTTTCCGCGGCATTTTGATGCTTTCCCTTAGCAAATTGGTCTCTGTTCTCGCGTGCGCGGCCTGCGGGCTTTCTGGTGTTCGAAAGCGTCCCGCTTGATTAAAGCCGGCCCTGCTTTATCGGCGATTCGATCCCGGAATAATATCGGCCCCGGATCGTCGCCATCATTCGATGCGACTGACAGCTGTCAATCATTTCCGGAATCCGTACTACTCCTGGATTAACCCGAAATCGATTCACCCTTCGCTTTCAAATTGCAAGGCGATTATATCCATCAATTTTGAGATGGGAAATTCAAAAACCGTAAAACAACCGCCAATTATTTGTCAAACAAGGTCAATTTTTAAATAACTTATATTATTTTTTTGAAAAACCTTTTATTAAACAAATAATCACAAGGAGACGCAATCTGCGTCCATTCGTCTTGTCTCATTTGATGCTTCGAAATGTCTCATTTCGCGATTCTGGCGCGATCATGATTTGGCGGATCCGACCAAGTCGCGAGCGATGGCGTTCCGCGTCAGGACACTGTGCGCCGCATGCAATCGGTTCGATTCCGTTTGGTTCGCAATCTGATTTCGATCGTCGGGTCCTGCCGGCGACGCGCGCAATGGCGACTGGAACATTCGTCGCGCGGCTGCGTTCGAATGCACCTGTTTCTGCAAGCGCACGGGTATGCCGGTACACAGCACGCGTTGTGCTGCGTCGTCATTCGAGACCGCCGACGGAGACGGTCGCCTCTTGAAGCAGGGTGTTACCGGGCGACACCCTCGCTGGCGACGCCCGCGGCCGCGCGCCTGAGTCGCGCCATGTGGGACGCAGCGACGTACTCGCCGTCGCGCAGTGCGAAATCGGGCGACTCGCCCTCGATCCGGAAGCCGTGCTTCTCGTACAGCGAGATCGCCGCGCGGTTGTCTGAAAACACGGTAAGCTCGATCCGCGTGATGCCGAGCCAGTTCTCCGCCAGATCGATCGCCGCGGCGAGCAGCCGGTTGCCGATGCCGCGCCCGTGATGCGATGCCTTTACCATCATGCCGAACCCCGCGACGTGGCGCCGCCGCGGGTTCCGTTCCGGGTCGAGCCCGAGATGGCCGACTACCTCGCCGTCGATCTCCGCGACGAGGCTGAATCCCCGTTCCCGCACGCCTTCGATGCGTTGCGCCCATTTTTCGAACGACGGGAACGGCTGCTGCAACGTGTTCGTATAAACCGCGGGGTGCGCGGCGATCTGGCGGATCGCGTCGATATCTTTCGTCTCGCTGTGTCGAATCGTGATGTCGGCCATGATGGTCTCGGGTAGAGGCCGCACGCGCTCGTCCGCGATCGGACGTTGCTTGCCGTGCCGGTGAATACCCTGAGCTTAGCGGATTTCACCTATTCGTCATATGATCGCCATTCGTCCGAAGGGTCGCTGGTACCCCCCTCTTTTCGCACCGCACGAAAATGCTCCGTGTTCGGCGCGTGTTCGCGTTAAACTCCGACAAGCTGTTTTCGCAAAAACGGTATTTCCGCCATGACGGCGCCAACGATACGAGGATAGGTTCGATGCGCACTACCGGCTCATCCGGGGCAATGACCCTGCTCACCGAACATGACCCGACCGACGGTCGCGAACTGCGCTCGTTGCGGCTCGAGGCAACCCGCGACGGCAAGAGCGTGCTGCTGATCGAGATCGACGAACGCAAGCCCGGCATTCATCGCGAGGTCCGCTACGAAATCACGCCTGCCGAGCTGATCGCGGCGATCCGTTCGCACGGCGCCGAGCTGCCCGGCGAGAACCACGGCGCCGCGTCGCTCGCACGCAACTCCTCGTGACCCCCACGACCGGTGAGCCGCGCCCGATTCGCGGGCTCACCGAATCAATCGTTTCACGCATCCGCTCCCGTTTTACGCCCCCTTTCCCTCCGCTGTCTTGAAAATGGCCGATAATCGGCCCATCTACGTACTTTCCGTGCGCCTCCCTCTTTTCGGCAGCCGCCATGCTCCGTGACCTCGTCGCCCAATACGGGCCGCTACTCGTGTTCGCCAACGTGCTCGCCGCGGCGATCGGCCTGCCCGTTCCGGCGATGCCGACGCTCGTGCTGTTCGGCGCGATGGCCGCGCTGAATCCGGGGATGATCGGTTCGCAGCTCGTGACGGTGGTGGCGCTGTCGGTGCTCGGCGCGCTGATCGGCGACACCGTGTGGTACATCGCCGGACGCCGCTACGGCGGCACGACGCTGAAGACGATCTGCCGGCTGTCGCTGTCGCGCGACAGCTGCGTGAAGAAAACCGAGCGCTTCTTCGGCCGCTACGGCGTGCGCGTGCTCGCGGTCGCGCGGTTCATCCCGGGGCTGTCGCTCGTGTCCGTGCCGATGGCCGGCGCGCTCGGCACGCGCTACCGCACGTTCGCCGGCTACGACGCGCTCGGCGCGGCACTGTGGACGATCGTCGGGCTGGCCGCCGGGCTCGTGTTCTACCGGCAGATCGACTGGCTGTTCGCCGGCGCGAGCCGGCTCGGCCGCGCGGTGCTGCTGGTGATCGTCGCGCTGCTGGCCATCTACGCGGCCGTGCGCTGGATGCGTCGCCGCGCGCTGATCCGCCAGCTCGCGAACGCACGGATCGGCGTCGACGAGCTCGAAGCGCTGCTGCGCGACCCGACCGCGCCCGTCGTCCTCGACGTGCGCTCCGCCGAACACCGCAAGCTCGATCCGTTCGCGATTCCCGGCGCGCAGTTCGCCGACGAGCGCCAGATCGGCGACATCGTCTCGCGCTACCCGCTCACGCAGAAGTTCGTCGTCTACTGCTCGTGCCCGAACGAGGTGTCGGCCGCACTGATGGCCAAGCGCCTGCTCGATGCGGGCTTCACCGACGCACTCGCGCTGCGCGGCGGCCTCGATGCATGGCGCGACACCGGCCGCGAACTGACGTCGCTCGCAGACGACGCGCGTGCCGCGAACGATGATTCCGTCTCCGGCCTGCACAAGCCGGCTTAGGGTCTTCCTGTATGTAAACGCAAACAGCGGGCCCGCATCCCTGCGTTGCCCGCTGTGCGACACGCGCGCCGCCGTCGCGGCGCGCGTTCCCTTCCGTTTCCTGCCGCGCGCCGATCAGAACGCCTTGATCGGCACGTTCACGACGAGACGATATTCGCGGTTCGTCGCATCCGAGGAGTGCGCGGAGCCGTTGTGCCACATCGCGATGAACGTAACCTTCGTATCCTTCAGCTTGCCGCTCTGGAACGTGTACGACGGGATGAAGCCGAACTCGTGGTGACGGCCCTGCACCGGCGCGCCATTGCTCCAGTAGATGCTCGACTTCGACGGATCGGCCGCCGCGCCCGCGCTCGCGTCCGCGCCCCAGCCCGTCACGCCCCACAGCATCGCCTTGAAGCCCGGCAGGCCCGCTTCCTTGCCGTAGAACGTATAGCGCAGCTGCAGCGACTTTTCGTGCGGCGCGTTGTAGTCGACGTCCATCGAGTTGACGAGGAAGATGCCGTTCGTCTCGGTCAGGTAGTCGAAGAACTGGTCGCCGAGGATCTGCTGGTAGCCGAGCAGCAGTTCATGCGGGCCGTGCTGCGCGGACACCGCCAGGCTGTACGCGTTGTTGTCGATCTTGCCCTGGCGCGCGTCACCCGTGTCGTGCGTCGAATAGACGTTCGCGAAACCCGTCCACTTGACCGACTTCGTGTCGCCGATGCTCTGCTTCACCGACGCGTAGTACTGGTGCCACACGTCGTCCGCCTGGTTCGCGTACAGCGCGAGCTCGCCGTTCGGCGAATAGTCCCACGTGCCGCCGACGTAGGTCAGGCGGTCGATGCGCGTGCCGCCATACTGCGACGTCAGGTTGGTCAGGTTCGTGTGGCCGCGCGCGTCGGTCTTCGTGAAGCTGCCCGCCTCGAGCATCACGTTCTTGAACTCGTTGCTGACGATCGTCGCGCCGAGGAACGTCGGCGGCAGCGCACGGTTGTCGTGCTGCTCCATGAACGGGTTGTCGACGGCCTGCAGACCGTACTTGACCACCGTGTTCGAGATGCGCGCCTTCACGTCGTAGATGCCCGGGTACGCCCACGCGAGCTGATCGCCGCCGCCGCCGCCCTTCGCGATGTGCACCATGCTGCCCGCGCCCTTGCCGCCGTCGAGCTTCAGCGCCGCATATAGCGATGCGTCGAAGCCGATGCCGATCAGGCCGGTCGTATAGCCCGACTCGAAGTTCGCCATCGCGCCCTGCACCCACGCGTGGCGATGCGGCCCGCCCTTGCTGTCGAGCACGTCCGCGTAGTTGCGGAACAGGAAGTTCAGGTGGCTGTCGGCAATGAAGCCCTTCGACTGCGATTGCGCCGACGGTTCGTCGGGCGGCGTGACAGCCTGGTTGGCTTCCGCGTTGATGATTGCGTTCGGCGTCGATGCCTGTGCAACCGTCGTGCCCGCGGCGGGCGCCGGGGCCGCCTGCGCGACCACCAGCGGCGCCGATGCCGGCACCGCGTCATCGGCGCGAGCCGCGCCCGTCAGCGACACGCCGGCCAGGGCCGGCAGTCCCCACGCGAGCAGCATCTTCGCTGCCGTCGCGATTGTCTTCTCTTTTGTCATCGTGAATCTCTTATTGTGTTGATGTCGTTCGCCGGTCGCGATCCGCTTCCGGCTCCACCCCGGCCGCCCGGTTAAGGACGTGCCTGTACCCGCGGCGCGAAGGTCGTTCGCGCCGCACTTACCCTGTTGACCTGCCTGGTTATGCCTGTTGCGTCACGCCGTGCCCGCGCGGATGCAGGCGACGCGCGCCGCCGAGCCGCGCCGCACTTCGGGCAGCGGCACGTCGGCCGCGCACGCGTCGATCGCGTCCGGGCAGCGCGTGCGGAACGCGCAGCCCGACGGCGGATTCAGCGGCGACGGCATCTCGCCCGCCAGCAGCATCGGCCGCCGCGCGCGTTCGCGCGCGGGCTCCGGCGTCGGCGCCGCATCGAGCAGCGCCCGCGTGTACGGGTGCTGCGGCACGCCGTACACGTCTTGCCGCGCGCCGAACTCCATCACGCGGCCGAGATACATCACCAGCACGCGCTGGCTGATCGCCTTCACCACCGCGAGATCGTGCGCGACGAACAGATAGGACAACGACAGTTCGCGCTGCAGATCGCGCAGCAGGTTGACGATCTGCGCCTGGATCGACACGTCGAGCGCCGATACCGGTTCGTCGCAGATCACGAGCTTCGGCTCGCCGATCAGCGCACGCGCGATGCCGACACGCTGGCACTGTCCGCCGGAGAACTCGTGCGGATAGCGCAGCAGGTGATGCGAGTTCAGCCCGACCCGTTCGAGCATCGCGATCACGCGGCGGCGCACCTCGGTGCGGCCGAGGCCCGGCTGGTGCGTGACGAGCGGTTCGGCGACGATGTGCTCGATCGTCATCCGCGGATCGAGCGACGCGAGCGGATCCTGGAAGATCATCTGCACTTCGCGGCGCATCGCAGTGCCGCCCAGATGGTTCGGCGCAACAGTCTCGCCGCGCCAGCGCACGGTGCCGGCCGTCATCGGCACGAGGCCGATCAACGCGCGCGCGAGCGTCGACTTGCCGCAGCCCGATTCGCCGACGAGCCCGACGGTTTCGCCGCGCTTCACGTCGAACGACACGCCGTCCACTGCACGCAGCGTGCCCTTCGGCGACCACGGATAGCCGCCGAGCGGCACGCGGAAATGCACTTTCAGGTCCTGCACGGACAGCAGTG
Organism: Burkholderia sp. PU8-34; assembly: GCF_053427725.1. NCBI lineage: Bacteria > Pseudomonadati > Pseudomonadota > Betaproteobacteria > Burkholderiales > Burkholderiaceae > Burkholderia > Burkholderia sp. PU8-34. The sequence goes on along the minus strand of NZ_JBSAXC010000017.1, from coordinate 134,767 downwards.
CGTCCGCCGATCCGCCCTGCCCTTGATCGATGACGCTCATCGCAGTCCTCCCGTCAGTTCCGCCACCGGCCGGTGGCACGCACGCACCGCGCCGGCCGCGCTGTACGCTTCGAGCGCAGGACGCGTGTCGGCGCAGTGGTCCTTTGCATACGCGCAGCGCTTCGCGAACGCGCAGCCGGCCGGCGCCGTGCCCGGCATCGGCGGGTTGCCCGGAATCGCGACGAGCGGCGCGTCGTCGGCGTCGGTCAGGCGCGGCAGCGCATTCAGCAGGCCGATCGTGTACGGATGCGACGGCGCCGCGAAGATCGATTCGGCCGGCGCGTATTCGACGGTGCGGCCCGAGTACATCACCATCACGTCGTCCGCGAGGCCGGCGACGACGCCCATGTCGTGCGTGATCAGCACGATCGCGGTGCCGCGCTCGCGGTTCAGTTCGCGCAGCAGGTCGATGATCTGCGCCTGCACGGTCACGTCGAGCGCGGTGGTCGGCTCGTCGGCGATCAGGATTTCCGGTTCGGACAACAGCGCCATCGCGATCATTACGCGCTGCCGCATGCCGCCGGAGAACTCGTGCGGATACATGCGGATGCGGCGTGCCGCGTCCGGAATGCGCACCGACTCCAGCGCCTCGATCGCGCGCTGCTTCGCTTCCTTGCGCGACAGCTTGCGATGCAGCTGCAGCGTTTCGGTCATTTGCCGCTCGATCGTCAGGAACGGATTGAGCGACGTCATCGGGTCCTGGAAGATCATCGCGATCCGGTCGCCGCGCACCTTGTTCAGCGCGCGCGTGTCCATCGCGAGCAGGTTCTCGCCGCGATAGCGCGCGGCGCCGCTCGTCGTGCCGTTGCCGGCGAGCAGGCCGAGCAGCGCCATCACGGTCTGGCTCTTGCCCGAGCCCGATTCACCGACGATGCCGAGCGTCTTGCCCGCTTCGAGGGTGAACGACACGCCGCTGACGGCGTCGATCGGCGGCGCGTCCTTGCGCGTGAAGCGGACGCCGAGGTTGTCGACTTCGAGTAGTGCGGCCATTTCAACGATCCTTCGGGTCGAGCGCATCCCGCAGGCCGTCGCCGACGAAATTCACGCAGTAGAGCGTCACGCACAGCATGACGGCCGGGCACAGCAGCAGCCACGGCATCGATTCCAGTTTCTGCGCGCCGTCCTGGATCAGCACGCCCCAGCTCGTCATCGGCTCCTGCACGCCGAGGCCGAGGAACGACAGCACCGATTCGGTGAGCACGATGCCCGGCACCGAGACGGTCGCGTACACGACAACCACGCCGAGCAGGTTCGGCACGATGTGGCGCAGCACGATCGACGCCGGCGACACGCCGATCGCGCGCGCCGCGTCGACGAACTCGCGATTGCGCAGCGACAGCGTCTGGCCGCGCACGACACGCGCCATGTCGATCCACGAGAACGCGCTGATCGTCAGCACGACGAGCATGAACGAGCGGCCGAACAGCGTCATCATCAGGATGGCGATCAGCAGGTACGGAATCGCGTACATCATGTCGACGACGCGCATCATCACCGCGTCGGTGCGGCCGCCCGCGAAGCCCGCGGTCGCGCCCCACGCGACGCCGAACAGGCCCGATACGAGCGTGCCGAGCAGGCCGACCTCGATCGACACGCGCCCGCCGATCAGCGTGCGCACGAGCAGGTCGCGGCCGAGCTCGTCGGTGCCGAACCAGTGCTGGTTCGCCCAGGTCGGCGCCAGGCTGATCGCCGCCCAGTCGCTCGCGGCCGGATCGGCCGCAAGCAGCCACGGGCCGACGAAGCACGCGAGCGTGATCAGCGCGAGCAGCACAAGGCTGAACACGGCGGCGCGGTTGTGAAGAAAGCGGGCGAGCGCCAGCGCGAGCGGCGAGCGCGAGCGCGGCGGTGTGTCGGCCTGCACGGGCAGGCTGACGACAGGAGTAGTCGGAGTCATCGCAGCGCCTCGCTCAATAACGGATGCGCGGGTCGAGCCATGCGTACGCGAGGTCGACCAGCAGGTTGAACAGCACCGCGCAGACGGTCGTCAGCACGACGAGGCCGAGCACCAGCGTGTAGTCACGGTTGATCGCGCCGTTCACGACGAGCTGCCCGAGCCCCGGCAGCGCGAACACCGATTCGGTGACGACGGCCGCCGTGATCGACGAGATGCAGACCGTGCCGAACAGCGACACGACCGGCATCAGCGCGGGCTTCAGTGCGTGGCGCAGCACGATCGTCGCGCCGGGCAGGCCCTTCGCGCGCGCGGTGCGGATGTAGTTGCTCGACAGCGTCTCGATCATCGAGCCGCGCATCACGCGCGCGAGCAGCGACATGTTGATGAACGTCAGCAGCACGATCGGCAGCAGCCGGTATTCCCAGCCGCCGTCGCCCCAGCCGCCCGCAGGCAGCCAGCCGTTGCCGGCCGACGTCTTCAGCAGGATCGCGAAGATCCACACGAGCACCGGGCCGAGCACGAACGGCGGCACGACGTTGCCGACGTTGCCGATCAGCATCACGACACGGTCGATGAAGCTGTCGCGGCGCACTGCCGCGACGGTGCCGAGCAGCACGCCGAAGCCGATCGAGATCGGGATCGACACGCCGCCCACGCCGAGACTTACCGGCAGCGCCTTCCTCACGAGGTCGTTCACGGACCAGTCGACGTAGCGGAACGACGGACCGAGGTCGCCGTGCAGCAGTGCGTCGAGATACAGCAGGTACTGCTTCCACAGCGGCTGGTCGAGGTGGTACTTCGCGTTCAGGTTCGCGAGCGTCGCGGCGGACAGCTGCTTTTCCGTATCGAACGGACCGCCGGGCGTGAAGTGCAGCAGCAGGTAGCAGACGGTGACGACCGCGAGGATCGTCGGCACCGCCCACAACGTGCGTCTCAGTGCGTAGGCCAGCATGATCGCTCCGCTCAGTGCTTGATCACGTACATGTCCTGCGACGCACGCATGTCGATCACGTTCTTCAGCGAATAGCCGCCGACGTACGGCTTCACGAGGCGGTCGGCCGAGTACTGGAACAGCGGGACCATCGGCGTGTCGTCCATCGCGAGGTCGTGCGCCTGCGTGAGCAGTGACGCGCGCGCCTTGTCGTCGAGCTTCTGGTTGCCTTCGTCGACGAGCGTGTCGGCCTTCTGGTTGCAGTACCCGACCGTGTTCTGCGCGCTGCCGCAGCGCAGCAGGTCGAAGAACGTCATCGCGTCGTTGTAGTCGGCGAACCAGCCGTCGCGCGCGATCTGCACCTTGCCGTCATGCCGCTCCTTCATCAGCACCTTGAACTCGACGTTCTCGAGCTTCGTGTTGACGCCGAGCTTCGTGCGCCATTCGGACGCCGTGAACAGCGCGACCTTCTTGTGCAGGTCGTTGGTGTTGTACGTCAGCGTGAACGACAGCGGCTTCGCATCCGAGTAGCCGGCCTGCTTCAGCAGGTTCTTCGCGTAGTCGACGCGCTTGGCCATCGGCCACGACGCCCATTCCGGCGTGTACGACTGCACGCCCTTCGTGCCGTTCGGCATCAGCCCGTACATCGGCTTCTCGCCGGCCTGCGTGAGCTTCGACGTCAGCACTTCGCGATCGAGCACCATCGACAGCGCCTGGCGCACGCGCTTGTCCTTCAGCTGCGGATCGTTGTTGTTCAGGTAGTAGTAGTAGGTCGCGAGCTGCAGGCCCGGACGCAGCTCGCCGCCGAACTGCTTGCTGACCTGCTGGAAGATCCCGGACGGAATCGAGTAGCTGTAGTCGATCTGGCCGGCCTGGTACATGCGCATCGCGGTCTCGTCGCTCTCGATCGGCAGGTACGTGACCTTGTTGATCACGACCTTCGGCGCGTTCCAGTACTTCGCGTCCTTCGTGATCACGATGCGGTTGTTCGGCTGCCAGTCGACGAGCTGGTACGGGCCGTTGCTGACGATGTTCCCCGGGCGCGTCCATGCGTCGCCGAGCTTCGTCACCGTGTCCTTGTTCACCGGCGCGAGCGGCACCATCGCGGTCAGCTCGGGGAAGAACGCGACCGGCACGTCGGTCGTCACCTCGAGCGTGTACGGGTCGATCGCGCGCACGCCGAGCGTCGACGGCGCGGCCTTGCCGGCGATGATGTCCCTCGAATTCTTCACGAACTCGACGAGGATCGTGTACTTCGAGCCCGTCTTCGGATCGACGAGGCGCTGCCACGAATAGACGAAATCGGCCGCGGTGACCGGCTGGCCGTTGCTCCACTTCGCGTCGTGGCGCAGCTTGAAGACCCACGTCGTCGGCGTCTTGCGCTCCCACGACTGCGCGACGCCCGGCACGACCTGGCCGGCCGCATCGATGCGCGCGAGCCCTTCGAACAGGTCGAGGCCGATCGTGTTGCCGGTCCACGACTCGATGTGAGCGGGATCGAGCGACTCGACTTCGGCGGGCACCTGACGCGTCAGGTCCTGTTGCGCGGCGAGCGCGACGTTCGACGGAACGGTAACGGCGTGCGCGGCGGACGTCGTCAGGGCGAGCGCGGCCAGCACGGCCGACATGGCATGCGAGGTTTTCATCGTGGCAGTCTTTTGAAGGTTTATTCGGTGCGCGGATGGCGGCGGATGCCGCAAATTACGCGTGGAACGCTGACGGGTGCAGCGATTGAGGAGGCTCGTGAATTTCGTATGTCATCTTAGTATTCCTTACGTTCCTTTCGACAGATACCCCATCGCCGGAACGAAGGAATACCTGTGCGTTAGAACAGCCTCGGCGTACCCACCCAGACCACCACCGACTCGATCTTCGCGGTGTTGGCCCAGCTGTGCGGGACCGTCGACTGATAGTGCGCGCTGTCACCGGCATGCAGGACGAACGTCTTGCCCTCCAGCGTCAACGACACTTCTCCTTCCATCACATACAGGAACTCCTCTCCCGCATGTGTCGTCACCTCCGACCGCTTCTGTCCCGGCGGCATCCGCACGAGGATCGCCTCGAGCTGACGCCCTTCCGACACGTTCGTCATCCGCGCGAACAGGTTGGCCGAATCGGCGAACCCGAAGAAGCGCAGCTGATCGCCGCGGCACACCGAACGCTCCTCGCTCGGCGTGTCGACGAAGTACTGCACCGTCACACCGAGTGCGTGCGCGATGCCCGCAAGCGACGTCAGCGACGGCGATGCGAGCCCGCGCTCGACTTGTGACAGAAACGGCTTCGAAATACCCGCGACCGTTGCCGTTTCATCCAGCGTGCGCTTCAGTCGTTGGCGCAACGCGCGAATCTTGCTGCCCAGTGCGGCGGCAGCGTCGGCAGACCGCGTGTTTTCAGTGGGAGGAACCATAGCAGGCCGAAAAGTGGTCGTCAAAAAATGTTTGATGGAAAATAACTAAGTTAGATCGATATAGCTTAGTCTTCGGGTTCTTGCACGTCTGCGGTGTTGTGCGCGATCCGCAAAACACCTTCCGGCCCCGGCCGGGAAACGCGCTATCTTGCCAGACTCGCCGCCTCCACAGGCAAGCTGCAAGCGGCTCTCCGGGAATCCTCGGAGGCGCCGGAGTCAAGCTTACAAAGACATGATGAGACGAATGTTCCTGAAAGCTCCCGCCATATCGGGAATTACCCGGTGTGGCGCGGACCTGACGCGCTGCGTCAGCAAACGTTACAAGTCGCGCGCCGGCCGAGGCCTCGCGCCGCCCGTCACGGGAGGCGTCTGACGCCGGCACAGGCCAGCCAGCCCGACCTTGCCGCCGCCTTCGCGCAGCCCACCCGGCCGACGCGCGCAGGTACCCAGATTGACCCCCGGCAGCGCGCGATCCGCGCCGCCCGCTTGAACCCAGCTTGACCGAGATTGATGATGCATTCTTCTTCACCTGTTTCCCAAACCCGATCGTTTACGACGGTCTTCCTCATCGAGATGTGGGAGCGCTTCGGCTACTACGGCATGGCAGCGCTGCTCGTCCTCTTCATGGTCGACAAGCTCGGCTTCACCGATAGCCATGCGAACCTGACCTGGGGCGCGTTCACCGCGCTCGTCTATGCGTCGCCGTCGATCGGCGGCTGGATCGGCGACAAGGTGCTCGGCGCGCGCCGCACGATGATCATCGGCGCCGCCGTGCTATGCGCCGGCTACCTGATGCTCGCGATGCCGAACGAGCAGCTCGGCTACCTGTATGCATCGCTCGGCGTGGTCGTGGTCGGCAACGGCCTGTTCAAGGCGAACGCCGCGAACCTCGTGCGAAGGATCTACGAAGGCGACGACGCGCGCATCGACAGCGCGTTTACGATCTATTACATGGCGGTCAACATCGGCTCGACCGTGTCGATGCTCGCGACGCCGTGGATCAAGGATCACTGGGGCTGGCACACCGCGTTCGCCGTCTGCTGCGCGGGCATGCTGCTCGGCATCCTCAACTTCGTGCTGATGCACCGCACGCTCGCGCACATCGGCTCGCAGCCGGATGACCAGCCGATCCAGTGGCGCCGTCTCGGCGCGGTGGTCGCGGGTGGCGTCGCACTCGCGTTCGTGACGATGTACGTGCTCGAGCACAAGCAGCTCGCGGTCGCGAGCGTGTGGACGGCGGCGGCGGCGATCCTCGCGATCTTCGCCTACATGATCGTGAAGTCGGAGCGCTCGGAGCGCGCGGGCCTGATCGCAGCGCTCGTGCTGATCGGCCAGGTGATCCTGTTCTTCATCTTCTACGTGCAGATGTCGACGTCGCTGACGCTGTTCGCGCTGCGCAACGTCGACCCGCGCTTCATCCTGTTCGGCACGACGATGTTCTCGTGGAGCGCCGCGCAGTTCCAGGCGCTGAACCCGATTTCGATCATGCTGCTGAGCCCCGTGCTCGTGATGATCTACAACGCGTTCTCGAAGCGCGGCCACAACATCCCGGTCGCAGTGAAGTACGCGCTCGGCTTCGGCGCGGTCGCCGCCGGCTACCTTGTGTTCACGATCAGCGGCCGCTACGCGGTCGACGGACGCGTGTCGTCGTGGTTCATGGTGTGGGGCTACGCGCTGTACTCGCTCGGCGAGCTGCTGGTGAGCGGCCTCGGCCTCGCGATGATCGCCCGCTACGTGCCGGCGCGCATGAGCGGCTTCATGATGGGCGCGTACTTCGTCGCGACGGGCGTGTCGCAGTATCTCGGCAGCGTGGTCGCGAACTTCGCGCAGATGCCGTCGCACGACCTGCCCGCCACCGAATCGCTGCCGCTCTACCTGTCGCTGTTCGAGAAGCTCGGCTGGCTCGCGGCGCTCGGCATGGTGATCGCGCTGCTGCTGCTGCCGCTGATGAACCGCCTGTCGCGCCAGCACCAGCGCTGCGTGGAAGAGCGCCGCGAAGAAGCGGCGCCGGCGCCGGCCATCGCCGCGGCTCAGTGAAATCCCTTGGCGCGCTGCGTGCGCGCCACATTCTCCTGCCGATCGCGCGCCCCCGTCCTACACTGCTCTCAGGGAGCGCTTCCGACGAGACGCGCGGCAGGCAGGAGAAAGTCATGAAAAGCAAAACGACGCGGATCTTGCGGATGCTGTCGGATATCCGGCGTGCGCAGCGCTGCACCGCGCTGCGTGCCGCGAAGGCCGCCGCCGAGGCGGATGCGGTGCTCGCCGAACGGAACGACGACGCAACGGCCGACGAGCGCAGCGAAGCGGACACCGACGACGCAACGCCCGCGCCCCGCTCCCGTATCGGCTCACCTCACTAAGGCCTGTTCACGCTGATAACGGGCTTGCGAAGCGTGCGCCAGGCAAGCGCGACGTCACCTGCGCCGCTCACGCGGCCGCCCTGCGCCACCGCGCCCACCACACTCCCGAACTCGCAAGCGCCATCGTCAGGCCGAGCGCGCATGCATCGGCGGCCACTCCGTAGCCGACGGCGTGCGGCAGGCAAGCGCCGTGCAAAAGCGGATGCAGCAGCGAATCGAGGATCAGCGAGATCGCAGCCCCCGCGACGAAGCACGGCAACCCGCGCTGCCCGACCGCGACGACCGGGCGCACGGCCTGCGCGATCCGCGCGATCCAGCCGTAGCGCACGCAATCCGCCATCAGCCATGCAATCGCCGCGAAGCTGACGACGCGCGCGAATGCGAGATCGCGCTTGAGCAAGCCTTCGGGCAGCGGCAAGCCCGAGAACAGCTTGTAGCTCGCGCAGGCCAGCACGATCGCACATGCGACGCCCGTCGCCGCGGCGCGCCAGCGGCCGAGCGCGACGCGCCGGTAGACGGGCTGGCAGCGCGCGAGCACGCCGGCCACGAACATCAGCTGCCATGCGAACGGGTTGAAGTTCCAGTGGAACGTATCGGTATCCAGCAGTTCCGGGCCGAGCCAGCCGGCGGCGAGCCACGACGCGACGCTCAGCGCGACGAGCAGCCACGGCTGGCGGCGCGCGCACGGCACGATCGCCGGCGCCGCCAGCGCGAACAGCACGTACATCGGCAGCACCGACGCGAGATACGGCTGGCGCTGGAACGTCAGCAGTTCGGCGAGCCCCGTGAGCGGCGACGCGAGCATCACGCTGACGTCGTCGAGCGCGAGGTTCGGCGCATCGATTCCGTAATGGTCGAGCACCGCGGACACGACGAGCATCAGCGTCGACGTCGCGAGAAACGCGCGATAGATCTGCATCGCGCGGCGCATGAACCGCCGCTGCGCGGCGCGCGCGCCGTGCCGCTCGGCGATCGCGCCATACGCGCTCGCGGTCGCGAAGCCGCCGAGGAACACGAACACCTCGGCCGCGTCGCACAGCGCGAACGCGTGCAGCGTCACGCGCGACAGCAGGCTGGCGCCGATGTGATCGACGACGATCATCAGCAGCACGATCCCGCGAAAGAAATCGACTTCGATCAGGCGGCCGCTGCGCGGCGGATGAATCGCGGCGGAGAGCGTGCTCACGGACATGATCGCGCCTGCGAAACGACGGTGCGGCAAGCGCCGGGGACCTTCAGGAAGGGAAGGCGCGCGAGGTCAGCGGCGATACACGTATGCCTGTATCGCGCCGACCCGGCTGGCCAGACACGGAGATGACCGTTCATCGGAAAGCTGCATACGAGAGAAAGACGGTCAGGTCAGTCTAATGGCCGGTCAGGACATACCCTAAGTAACAAAATGCAACCGAATCTTCTGTTCGGTTACATGGGTGCGAACCGCCATGCATCGCGCAAGCGAAGCTGGCGGCGCGGTCAGCGCACGGTCAGTTGGTGGTCAGTATTCGGTCTGTGTGGTCGGTGCGGTCGGTGCGGTCGGTGCACGAATGCCGCGCGATCGATGCGCCATTGGTGTGCGATCGCCGTGCTACCGGTGCGGCGCGTCTCCGACGTGCCGGCCGGCGCGTCACGCGCGGCGCACGGGCAGGCGGCGCATCAGCATCGCGCTGTGCCACGCGGTCAGCGCGACCGCGACCCAGATCGGCCCGTAGGTCGCGAGCTTCGCGACCGTCAGCGTCTCGCCGAGCAGCAGCAGCGACACCGCGATGAGCAGCACCGGCTCGACGTAGCCGAGGATGCCGAACAGCGCCATCGGCAGCATCCGGCTCGCCTTCAGGTAGCTCGCGAGCGCGAGCGTGCTGAGCGCGCCGAGCCCCGGCAGCAGCGCCGCCCACAGGACGGGATGGCTCGCGACGGGCGTCGCGCTCGATGCGACCATCGCGGCCGCGACCGGGCACAGCAGCGCCACCTCGAGTGCGAACGCGGCCAGCGAATCCGCGTTGATCCGGCGGCGCAGCACGAAATACGGCGGATAACCGAGCGCGACGACGAGCGTCGGCCACGCGAACGCGCGCGTCGCCCACACTTCGTGCGCGACGCCGAGCGCCGCGCAGGCAACCGCTGCCCATTGCAGCGGATCGAGCCGCTCGTGATAGTAGAAGCGGCCGACGAGCACCATCGTCAGCGGCAGCAGGAAGTAGCCGAGCGACACTTCGAGCATCCGCCCGTGCAGCGGCGCCCACAGGAACAGCCACAGCTGCAGGCCGAGCAGCGCGGCGCTCGCGGGCAGCGCGATCAGCAGACGCCAGTCGCGCACGGCACGGCCGGCGAGCGCGACGAGCGCCGGCCAGCGGCCGCGCAGCGCGATCAGCGCGAGCGCGCCCGGCGCGGTCCACAGCACCCGCCACGCGAAAATGTCGAGCCCCGTGAGCGGCTGCAGCAGCTTCGCGTACGCGGACATCAGCGCGAACAGCATCGATGCCGTCACCGACAGCGCGATGCCGCGCCCAGCCTCCGGATACCCCGTCATCGCGCGCTCACTGTTGCTGGAAGCGTTCGTAGCGCTTGTCGGAATGCCGTTCCTCGAAGGTCACCTCAGTCACGCGCGCGGCCGGCGGCCCGTGCCGCAGCCATGCGAGCATCCGGTCGATCTGCGGCCCGGGGCCCTGGATCATCGCTTCGACGGTACCGTCGTCGAGGTTCGCGACCCAGCCGCGCAGCTTCAGCGCGTGCGCCTCGCGAACCGTCGCGTGGCGGAAGCCGACGCCCTGCACGACGCCGCGCACCCGCACGTAGTAAGTCTCGATCCGTTCGTCCAGTTCGTCGCGGCTCATCGTCGTCGCCCTCCAGTTGCGCTCAAGCCCGGCATTGTAGTCGCGTCGGCTGCACCACGTCAGTGCCGGCCCGGCGGCGGCGGGCGCCGCGCGCCTGGGCCTGGCGGCCGCCCGAGCCGTCGCCGCGCGCGCCGACCACGTACAATCTCGCTCGACGCACAACCGCCGCGCCGCGCGCGGCCATGAGGACTTGCATGACTGATACATCCCGCGATCTCGTTCTGGTCACCGGCGCGTCCGGTTTCGTCGGCTCGGCCGTCGCGCGCATCGCGCAGCAGAAGGGTTACGCGGTGCGCGTGCTCGTGCGCCCGACCAGCCCGCGCACGAACGTCGCGGACCTCGACGCCGAGATCGTTACCGGCGACATGCGCGACGAGGCGTCGATGCGCACCGCGCTGCGCGGCGTGCGCTACCTGCTGCACGTCGCGGCCGACTACCGGCTGTGGGCACCCGACCCACTCGAGATCGAGCGCGCGAACCTCGAAGGCGCGGTCGCGACGATGCGTGCGGCGCGCGCCGAAGGCGTCGAGCGGATCGTGTACACCAGCAGCGTCGCGACGCTGAAGGTCACGAGCGCCGGCAACGCCGCCGACGAGAATGCGCCGCTCACGCCCGAGCAGGCGATCGGCGTCTACAAGCGCAGCAAGGTTCTCGCGGAGCGCGCGGTCGAGCGGATGATCGCCGAAGAAGGGCTGCCCGCGGTGATCGTCAACCCGTCGACGCCGATCGGCCCGCGCGACGTGAAGCCGACGCCGACCGGCCGCATCATCGTCGAGGCCGCGCTCGGCAAGATGCCCGCGTTCGTCGACACGGGGCTGAACCTCGTGCACGTCGACGACGTCGCGAACGGCCACTTCCTCGCGCTCGAGCATGGCCGCATCGGCGAGCGCTACATCCTCGGCGGCGAGAACCTGCCGCTGCAGCAGATGCTGGCCGACATCGCGCAGATGACGGGCCGCAAGGCGCCGACGCTCGCGCTGCCGCGCTGGCCGCTCTACCCGATCGCGGTCGGCGCGGAGGCGGTCGCGAAGTTCACGAAGAAAGAGCCGTTCGTCACCGTGGATGCGCTGCGGATGTCGAAGAACAAGATGTATTTCACGTCCGCGAAGGCCGAGCGCGAACTCGGCTACCGTGCACGGCCATACCGCGACGGGCTGCGCGACGCGCTCGACTGGTTCCGCTCGGCCGGCTACCTGAAGTGATCCGGTGTGCGCGGGGCTTCGCGCTCCGCGCATGTCGCCTGCGCGTTTCGCCCGTGCAATTCGCCCGTGCAATTCGCCGGTGCATTTCGCCGGTGCATTTCGCCGGTGCATTTCGCCGGTGCATTTCGCCGGTGCATTTCGCCGGTGCATTTCGCCCGGGCAATTCGCCTGCGCATCTCGCCTGGACGTCGCACCGGCGCAACGCGCGCGTGCCATGCAGCGTGTTGCGTGACGCGTCGCGTGCGCCGCACCTGGCACGTCAATTCCCCCGCTTCTCAAGCCCGACACCAAGCCCAGCGCCCGCAAAAACACGCGCGCCGGCGCCTGTGCCTGCACTTTGTTACACGTCGCGCGCGGACCGGCATCGGCGCAACGGGTAAAATCGCGGGTCTTACGTAGAGATCTCACGCATGAACCTGAACGATCAGATCGATGCGCTCGTTGCCGGCGTCGATCAGCTCCTCCACGATCACCGCGCCGCCCAGCAGGCGGCACGCAGCGCGGACGCCTTCGCGCGCGCAGCCGCCGCTGAAGCCGAAGCGGCCGCCCAACGTCACGCCGCGGCCGAAACCGAAGCGCAGGCTGCCGCACAGCGCCATGCGCAAGCCGCCGCCGACGCCGAAGCCGCGCTGCAGCGCCACACCGAGGCGGCAGCCGAAGCGCAAGCCGCCGCACAGCGCCATGCCGACGCAACCGCTCAGGCCGACGCCGCCGTGCAACGCCACACGGAAGCGACCGTGCTGACCGAAGCGCTCGCGCAACGCCACGCGGACGCCGAAGCCGCATCGCAGCGCCATGCGGCCGCGATCGCCGAAGCCGAGGCCGCCGCACAACGTCACGACGCCGCAGCGACCGAAGCGGAAGCCGCTGCGCAGCGCCATGCTGCCGCCACCGCGGAAGCCGAGGCCGCCGCGCAACGTCACGCGGCGGCTGTCGCCGAAGCCGAAGCCGCTTCGCAGCGCCACGCCGAAGCGATCGCGCAGGCCGAAGCCGCCGCGCAGCGCCACGCCGACGCGACCGCGCAGGCCGAAGCCATCACGCAGCGTCACGCCGAAGCGATCGCAGAAGCGGAAGCCGCCGCGCACCGCCATGCCGATGCGACCGCGCAAGCCGAAGCCATCACGCAGCGCCACACCGAAGCGATCGCGCAAGCGGAAGCCGCCGCGCAGCGCCATGCAGAAGCCACCGCTCAGGCCGAAGCCGTCGTGCAGCGCCACACCGAGGCGATCGCAGAAGCGGAAGCCGCCGCGCAGCGCCACGAAAAGGCCATCGCCGACGCCGAAGCGCTGGTCGAAGCCGTCGTCAAGGAAGCCGTGGCGGCGAAAGCGATGGATACGGCGGACACGGCCGAGGACGTCGAAGCAGTAGTGGCGCCGCACGTGGCGGAAGCAGCGGAAGCGGTTGCGGCGGAAGCAGCGGAAGCAGCGGTTGCGGCGGTTGCGGCGGAAGCGGTAGGGGAAGCGACTGCCGCAGATGCGTCTGCGCGCGACGCAGCCGAAGCCCGAACCGAAGCGGAAGCCGAAACCGCAGTTGCGACGGAACCCGCCCCCGCCGACGCCGCAGTCGCTGCCGTGGCCGACACGTCCGTCGCGCCTGCGGACAAATCGACGCTGCATGTCGCGCGCCCGTCCCAGAACGAACTGACGCTGACCATCAACGGCGAATCGATCACGCTGCATCCGGAGCAACTGAGCCAGCTGATCGAGGAGCTCGCGCACGTGCGCGCATCGATGCAGCCGGAGCAACCGTCGGGCATCCCGGCAGGCTGGCGCTTCGTGTCGACGAAGAATCCGATGATGGCGGTGCAGAAGCAGTCGAACGGCGACCGCCTGCTGGTCGCGCGCCACACCGGCTACGGCTGGGTGCCGTTCACGTTCTCGCCGGATGTGGTCGTGCAGATGTACATGATGCTTACCCAGCGGTAAGCGGACGCCGCCGGCCGCAGGAGGGCCTCAGAAGCCCCGTTGGCGCGGGCGGCGTTGTGAAGGGCGGCCATGCGGCCGCCCTTTTTCGCATCGGGCCTGCCCGCGCCGCGGACCGGCTGCGGACAAGCCCAGCGCGCTCAGCGCTCCACCGGCGCCTGCACGCGCGCCTTCCACTGGCCGCCCTTGCCGCGCCAGTAGCGCCACGCGGACGCGAAGGTCGCGCCGACGTAGAACGCCGCGACGAGCGGCAGCGCAGGCGCCCACCACGGCGAGCGCCGGTAGTAGCGCAGCATTGGCGCATACGCGGTGCACATCGACGCCCACGCGAGCCACGCCGGCCACGCGCGCGCGCCGTACGCGAGCGCCGCGACGGGCGGCAGCAGGTAGATGATCGCCATCCCGAGCAACGTGCCGGCCAGCAGCCATGGCGAATAGTGGAGCTGCGTGAACGCGGTGCGCGCGATCATGTTCCAGATGTCGCGCCAGCTGTCGTACGGGCGCAGCGACACGCTGCGGTCAGCGAGATCGAGGCGGATCGGATGGCGGCCGCTGCCGCGGTGCTTGATCTGCGCGGCGAGGCTGCAGTCGTCGATCAGCGCGCCGCGGATCGACTCGATGCCGCCCGCTTCCTCGAGCGCCGTGCGCTTCACGAGCATGCAGCCGCCGGCGGCGCCCGCCGTCTTGTTGCGCGGATCGTTGATCCACGAGAACGGGTAGAGCTTCGCGAAGAAGAACACGAACGCCGGGATCAGCGCCTTTTCCCAGAACGAATCGCAGCGCAGCCGCACCATCAGCGACACGAGATCGCGATGCTCGGCCTGCGCGCGCGTGACGAGCTGGGCGACGGCGTCGGACGGATGGCCGATGTCGGCATCCGTCAGCAGCAGGTAGTCGGCCGGCAGGCCGAGCGTGCCCACCGCGGCGATCCCTTGCGACTGCGCCCAGACCTTGCCCGACCAGCCGGCCGGCAGCGGTTTCGCAGCGAGCACCGTCAGCCGGTCCGCGCGATTGATCGCGAGCGCCGCCGCGCGGGCCGCGTTGGCGGTGCCGTCGTCGCTGTGGTCGTCGACAATGATCAGATGAAAGTCGCCCGGATAGTCCTGCTCGAGCAGCGACGTCGCCGCGCGGGCGATCACGTCGGCTTCGTTGCGGGCCGGCACGACCGCGACGACGGCCGGCCAGCCGGCCTCGGCGGCGGCGCCGCGCGCGTCGGGCGGCAACGGCCGCGCCGGCTGCGCGCGCCAGAACCCGCCGCGCGCGACGAGCAGGACGATCCAGATCAACAGCGACAGGCAGGACAGCAGGAACACGATCGGCAGCATCATCGGCGTGCCTCCCGCCGTGCGCCGGCCGCCGCGCCGGCTGACGCCGCAATCGGGGTCGGGTTTGAAACACCGGCAAGGGCGCCGGCGGCCGGCCGCGGGCGCGGCACGGCGGGGCAATACGCGTAGGAAGCGACGGTCATCGACAGGCCTTCAAATGTGCTCGACGTCGGGCCCCCGGGGGGGAAGCCCGCGAAACCGCGTAGTTTACTGGGTTCCGGGCGCGCGGGCGCCGACGCGAGCCGTCCCGAGATTGCAACGAGAAGAAACACCACCGAAGCAAGGACGGGCCGATAGAGTTAAAATGCGCGATTAATTCGGGGTGCCGGTTCGTTCCTGCATTCATAACATTAGTCGGGACGATCGAAGCAGCTGGCTTGCCGGCGCTCTCGAACCCCGCGTCTGTCGTCGGAGTTCGCTTGCCTATGCGAGTCATCCTTGCCCAGCCCCGCGGTTTTTGTGCGGGGGTTGTCCGCGCGATCGAGATCGTCGATCGCGCGCTGCAACAGCACGGTGCGCCGGTTTATGTGCGCCATGAAATCGTCCATAACCGGCACGTCGTCGAAAATCTGCGTAATAAAGGGGCACGATTCGTTGAGGAACTCGACGAGGTGCCGCACGGCGCTGTCGCGATCTTCAGCGCGCACGGTGTCGCCCAGACGGTCGAACACGATGCGGAAGCACGCGGGCTCGACGTGCTCGACGCGACCTGCCCGCTCGTCACGAAAGTGCACGTGCAAGGCCGCCAGTACGTCGCGGCGGGCCGCCGGCTGATCCTGATCGGCCATGCGGGCCATCCGGAAGTCGAAGGCACGATCGGCCAGATTCCGGGCGAGGTGGTGCTCGTCCAGAGCGAGGCCGAGGTCGACACGCTGACGCTGCCGGTCGACACGCCGGTCGCGTACGTCACTCAGACGACGCTGTCGGTCGACGACACGCGCGGCATCATCGAGGCACTGCAACGCCGCTTCACCGACATCGTCGGGCCGGACACGCGCGACATCTGCTACGCGACGCAGAACCGCCAGGCGGCGGTGCGCGAGCTGAGCGCGCAGGTCGACGTGCTGCTCGTGGTCGGTGCGACCAACAGCTCGAACTCGAACCGCCTGCGCGAGATCGGCACCGAAAGCGGCGTGCCGAGCTATCTCGTCGCCGACGGCTCCGAAGTGAAGGCCGAATGGTTCGCGAACGCGCAGACGGTGGGGCTCACCGCCGGCGCGTCGGCACCCGAAGAGATGGTCGAGGATGTGATCGGCGCGCTGCGCGCGCTGGGGCCCGTCGAGGTCACGACGATGGCGGGCCGTGAAGAAAAAGTCGAATTCAAGCTGCCGGCGAAGCTCACGCAAGCTATCGCCCGCGAAGTTTAAGGAGGACATCTCTTGTCTATTCCGCTGCTCCAGCAAGTCCGCGTCGGCGCATACATCATGCGCCAACACCTGTCCGGCAACAAACGGTATCCGCTCGCGCTGATGCTCGAGCCGCTGTTCCGCTGCAACCTCGCATGCAACGGCTGCGGCAAGATCGATTATCCGGATCCGATCCTGAACCAGCGCCTGTCGGTCGAAGAGTGCCTGCAGGCCGTCGACGAGTGCGGCGCGCCCATCGTGTCGATCGCCGGCGGCGAGCCGCTGCTCCACAAGGAGATGCCGGAAATCGTCAAGGGCATCATGAAGCGCAAGAAGTTCGTGTACCTGTGCACGAACGCGCTGCTGATGGAAAAGAAGATGGACGACTACCAGCCGAACCCGTACTTCGTCTGGTCGGTCCACCTCGACGGCGACAAGGACATGCACGATCATTCCGTGTCGCAGGAAGGCGTGTACGACAAGGCGGTCGCGGCGATCAAGGAAGCGAAGCGCCGCGGCTTCCGCGTGAACATCAACTGCACGCTGTTCAACGATGCGATCCCTGAACGCGTCGCGAAGTTCTTCGATACGCTGAAGCCGATCGGCGTCGACGGCATCACCGTGTCGCCGGGCTATGCGTACGAGCGCGCGCCGGACCAGCAGCACTTCCTGAACCGCGACAAGACGAAGAACCTGTTCCGCGAAATCCTGAAGCGCGGCGAAGGCGGCAAGCGCTGGTCGTTCAGCCAGTCGTCGCTGTTCCTCGACTTCCTGGCCGGCAACCAGACCTACAAGTGCACGCCGTGGGGCAACCCGGCGCGTACGGTGTTCGGCTGGCAGAAGCCGTGCTATCTGGTCGGCGAAGGTTACGTGAAGACCTTCAAGGAACTGATGGAAGACACGAACTGGGACAACTACGGCGTCGGCAACTACGAGAAGTGCGCGGACTGCATGGTCCACTGCGGCTTCGAGGCGACCGCCGTGCTGGACACGATCGCGCATCCGCTGAAGGCGTTCGCCGTGAGCCGGAAGGGTATCAAGACCGACGGCGCATTCGCGCCGGACATTCCGATCGACAAGCAGCGTCCGGCCGAGTACGTGTTCTCGCGCCACGTAGAGATCAAGCTCGAGGAAATCCAGCGCGCCGGCAAGGGCAAGCTGCAGAAGCCGGCTAAGCCGGCAGCGGCGGCGTAAGCAGGCGCGCGATGCGCACGGCGGTCAGCGCCGCGCGCATCGACCCCGGCCAATCGGCCGCACGAAAGGGTGCAACGGAATCGTTCCGTCGCACCCTTTTCTTTTTCCGAGCTTTTCCGGACGCCATGCCATGACGCGTGACGGCCGAATGCATCGAGCACGCGCTCCGCTTCGAGACAAGCTCGATGCTCGCGTGGTGCGATCGAACTCAGAAAACGTGCAATCGACGGCTGATTCGCATCGTCGGATCACGCTGAACGATGTCGCAAATGTCGTCACGTTCTGACGCGCGACAAGCGATACCTGTTCGCACACGATTGGCGGCACGACGTGCCCGACACGGACGCGCGATAATGGCGCATCGGCCGCCACGCACGGCGGCTGCACGTCCTCATCCATCCATTCGAGCAAGTCCATGTCTGTCATCGACACCCCCCCCATCGACAACTGGCACGCGCACGTCTACTTCGACGCCGCGAGCCGCGACGCGGCCTGGGCCTTTCGTCAGATCGTCGACGAACGGTTCGGCGCGATCGTCGAACTCGGCCGTTTTCACGAGCGCCTGGTCGGGCCGCATCCGGCGTGGTCGTATCAGATCGCGTTCGACGCGGCACGCTTTGCCGAGATCGTGCCGTGGCTCGTGCTGAACCACGGCGCGCTCGACATCTTCCTGCATCCGAATACCGGCGACGACCTGCGCGACCATCGCGATTCGGCGGTGTGGATCGGGAAGTCGCATACGTTGAACCTGGCGGCGCTGGCCGGATAACACTCGCCGCATCGCGCGGCTGACACTGCGCCATTCGAAGCGCACAGCCGGACGCTCGTGGTCACCGATGCGGTCGGCCGCGCCGCGACATCCACGTTTCCGTTTGCGGTGAAACTTCCGCAGGCATCACGTCGCTATAGTGGATTTTCATTCCCGGTCACAGCACAGGCACGCCCGATGAAAATCCAGTCAGACGCCAACATCCACCACATCTACGAGCAATGGCACGCCACCGTCGTCGCGCGCGACCTCGACGGGCTGATGTCTCTGTACGCGGACCACGCCGTGCTCGAAACGCCGCTGGTCGTCGTCACGATGCCCGACCACGGCAGCGGCGTGCTCCGCGGCAAACCGGCCATCCGCGACTTTTTCGACGCGGGACTGCGGAAGCTGCCGAACAGCCTCGGGCGCTGGTACCGGACGGGCATCTTCTTCTCGAACGGCCGGCAACTGACGTGGGAGTATCCGCGCGAAACGCCGGATGGCGACCAGGTCGATCTCGTCGAGGTCATGGACATCGACGATGGAATGATCGTCCATCATCGGGTCTATTGGGGATGGGTCGGTTTCCAGTCGCTGCTGGCTGCTGCGCGGAAGCAGGACCCGCGATGACGGGCGCCGGATCGAACCGCGCGCTCGACGGCCGTGTCGCCGGGCGGCAGTGGATCGTGAACGCGTGCACATTGACGGTCGCGAGCCTGCTGACGACCGGCGGCACGCATCACGCATCACGGGCAAGCATCACGTGTCGCACGACGCCTGTCACGCGACATACAGCGCCACGCTGACGAACTGACACAGGCTGCCCGCCAGAACGAACAGGTGCCAGATGCCATGCCCGTGACGGATGCGCTCGTCGTTGATGAAGAAGTAAATGCCGGCGCTGTAGATGACGCCCCCCGCCACGAGCCACGCGGTTCCGACGGGCGGCAACGCATGAATCAACGGACGGACGGCAACGAGCGCCAGCCAGCCCATCAGCACATACAGCACCATCGAAACGATGCGTGTGCGCCGCCCGAGGGTGAGTTCCTGCACGATGCCGAACGCGGCAAGCCCCCAGCTCACGCCGAACAGCGACCAGCCCCAGGGCCCGCGCAGCGTGACGAGTGTGAATGGCGTATAGCTGCCGGCAATCAGCAGGTAGATCGCCGAATGGTCGCATTTCTGCAGAATCGCTTTCAGACGCGGTTTGCGCACGCTGTGGTAAAGCGTCGAGATCGCATAGAGCACGCAGAGCATCGCGCCGTAAACGCTGAAACTCACCACCTTGTAAGCGTCGCCCGCGAGCGCGCCCATCGTCACCAGTGTTGCCAGCCCCGCCACCGACAGCACCGCGCCGACGAGATGGGTAATGCTGTTGAAACGCTCACCGACATGCACGACGCCATCCTCCTGCGCGGGTTCTTCGGGGGAAATAACTCATATGATACTCAGCATGGAACGATGCCGGGTTGAGGGCAGATCAAGCTCGACGCCGTGACGACGAAGCGACGCGCGAGCCCCACCCGCCGGAAAAAGAAAAAGCGCCGTGACGCACGTCACGACGCTCTTTCGTTCATCGCCGAACCGCCTTGCCGGTTCAGCTCAGCAGCACTTCCCTGCTCCCGACCCGTACCTTGCATTCTGACGTTCGCGGAAAAACTCCTCGTACGTCATCGGTTCGCGGTCCGGATGCGTGGCGCGCATGTGCGCGACGTAGGTATCGTAGTCGGGCAGGCCGACCATCAGCCGCAACGCCTGCCCGAGGTAGCGTCCTGCGCTGCGCAGGTCGCTGCCGAGATCGCTGAACATCGCGGCCTCCCGTCAGCGTCCGCTGCCGAGCGCCTGCGCTGCCGGCAACGCTTCGTACGGCGTCTCGCGCACGGTCGGCTTCGACTCGCGGCGCGCGCGCAGGATCGCGAGCACGCCGTACACGGCGATGCTCACCACGACCAGGATGAACAGCCCGGCGAGCGCTGCGTCGATGTAGTCGTTGACGATGATCCGCTTCATCTGCGCGATCGACTTCGCCGGCGCGAGCACCTTGCCTTCGTCCACCGCGGCCTGCAGCTTCGCGGCATGCGCGAGGAAGCTCACCTTCGGGTTCGCGTCGAACACCTTCTGCCAGCCGGCCGTCAGCGTGCAGATCAGCAGCCACACGGTCGGCACGAGCGTGACCCACGCATAGCGCTCGCGCTTCATCTTGAACAGCACGACCGTGCCGAGCACCAGCGCGATCGCCGCGAGCATCTGGTTCGAGATGCCGAACAGCGGCCACAGCGTATTGATGCCGCCGAGCGGATCGACCACGCCCTGATACAGGAAGTAGCCCCACGCCGCGACGCACAGCGCCGTCGCGATCAGGTTGGCCGGCAGCGACTCGGTGCGCTTCAACGCCGGGTGGAACGTGCCGAGCAGGTCCTGCAGCATGAAGCGGCCCGCGCGCGTGCCCGCGTCGACGGCCGTCAGGATGAACAGCGCTTCGAACAGGATCGCGAAGTGATACCAGAACGCCATCATCGCTTCGCCGCCGATCACCTGGTGCAGGATGTGCGCCATGCCGACCGCCAGCGTCGGCGCGCCGCCCGCGCGCGCGATGATCGTCGTCTCGCCGACGGCCTTCGCGGTTTGCGTGAGCATGTCCGGCGTCAGCACGAAGCCCCATTGCGTGACGGTGTTCGCGACCGCTTCCGGCGTCGAGCCGAGCACGGCGGCCGGCGCATTCATCGCGAAGTAGATGCCCGGCTCGATCACGCACGCGGCGACGAGCGCCATGATCGCGACGAACGATTCCATCAGCATTGCGCCATAACCGATGAAGCGCGCGTTGGTTTCGTTGTCGAGCAGCTTCGGCGTCGTGCCCGACGAGATCAGCGCGTGGAAGCCCGACACCGCGCCGCACGCGATCGTGATGAACAGGAACGGGAACAGGTTGCCCGACCACACGGGACCCGTGCCGTCGACGAACTTCGTCAGCGCCGGCATCTTCAGTTCCGGCGCGACGATCAGGATGCCGATCGCGAGACCGGCGATCGTGCCGATCTTCAGGAACGTCGACAGGTAGTCGCGCGGCGCGAGCAGCAGCCACACCGGCAGCACCGATGCGACGAAGCCGTAGCCGATCAGGATCCACGTGAGCTGCGTGCCGTTGAACGTGAACCATGCGGCGAGCGTCGGCGACGCGCTGACGTTCTGCCCGAACGCGATCGCCGCCATCAGCCCGACGAAGCCGATGATCGACACTTCGCCGATGCGGCCCGGACGGATGTAGCGCGTGTAGACGCCCATGAACAGCGCGATCGGAATCGTCGCGGCGACGGTGAACGTGCCCCACGGCGAGTTGGTCAGCGCTTTCACGACGATCAGCGCGAGCACCGCGAGGATGATCACCATGATCAGGAACGCGCCGAACAGCGCGATCACGCCGGGCACCGTGCCAAGCTCCATCTTGACGAGATCGCCGAGCGAGCGGCCGTCGCGGCGCGTCGAGATGAACAGCACGATGAAGTCCTGCACCGCGCCGGCAAACACGACGCCGGCCAGGATCCACAGCATGCCGGGCGTGTAGCCCATCTGCGCGGCGAGCACCGGGCCGACGAGCGGCCCGGCGCCGGCGATCGCGGCGAAGTGGTGGCCGAACAGCACGTACTTGTTGGTCGGCACGTAGTCGAGGCCGTCGTTGTGCCGGACGGCCGGCGTCATCCGCAGCCCGTCGAGCTGCATGACCTTGCTGGCGATGAAGCGGCTGTAGAAGCGATACGCGATCAGATACACGCAGACTGCGGCGATCACGATCCAGAGGGCGCTGACGCGCTCGCCGTGCGCGAGTGCGATGGTGCCGAACGCGAACGCGCCCAATAGCGCGACCGCAATCCAGATCAGGGTGCTGGAAGCCCGATTCATGTTGTCTCCTGTCTACCGGGTGGGCGCGTCAGCGCTTGCTCCGGTCCCATACTGAGAGGTTTCGTTATCGACATCGCGCGCGGCTGGGCCGCCGCGCGCCCGTAGCGGCATTGCGCCGGGCACCGGCGTGCAACGGCCGGTGTGGTGGGTTCGTAGTATTCCGTGACCAGGGTCAGGCTTACAAGCGCATAACTACGTACGCGGGGCTACGTAGAACTACGTACGCTGTTCGCTGTTCGCTGTGCGCCGGTGGCCGGCGGTGGGCGGTGGGCGGTGGGCGGTGGGCGGTGGGCGGTGGGTGGTGGGTGGTGGGCGGTGGGCGGTGGGCGGTGGGCGGTGGGCGGTGGGCGGTGGGCGGTGGGCGGTGGGCGGTGGGCGGTGGGCGGTGGGCGGTGGGCGGTGGGCGGTGGGCGGCGGTCGGCGGTCGGCGGTCGATCGGGCGCCATCCGGCCAGCGTTTTGCGGGAATAGAACCTAGAATTGAGCAAGGCGCAGGCTTCCTGGTGCGGAACCTGCCCGTTCCCCCCTGTCCATCGACACCCGCGGCCATGAACCCTCACGTTGCGTGCTTCGTCCGCCCCGCGCTGGGCGCGCTTTGCGTCGGTGCGCTGGCGATGCTGTCCTCGTGCGGCGGCGACGCCTGCTTCGGCTTCGACAACTGCTTCAACAACAACAACAACGGGATGCAGTCCGTCACCGTGTCCGGCACGACGGCGACCGGCCGGGCACTCGCGAGCGCGACCGTCACCGCGAACTGCGCGCAAGGCCGGGGCTCGGCGCTGTCGGACGGCGGCGGGAACTACAGCATGACGTTCGACGCGACGCTCCCGTGCGTCCTCACCGTGACGTCCAGTGGCACGACGCTGCATTCGCTCGCGTACGCAGGCGGCACCTTCAATACAACGCCCGAAACCGAGCTGATAATCGTCTATCTCGCCGCGCAACTCGGCACGACGACCGCCGACCTGATCACCAATCTGCCCGGCGTTTCGCATTTCCAGCAGGTGCTGGAAAACCAGAGCGACGTACAGGGCGCGCAAGCGGCCGTCGTCACGACGCTCCAGCAGCACTATGCGGTGACGCTGACGGTGCCGGCGTTCCTGACGACGCCGTTCGTCGTCGGGCAACAGGGCGTCGACAGCGATCTCGGCGCGCTCGCGAAGGCAGGCGCGATCGACACGAACGGCATGCCCGATCCGGCCGCGGTGTCGCTGGTGTCGCAGGCTGGCGCGGCACACCCGCTGTGAGCCGGTGAGCTGCGCAAGACCTGACCGTCGGCGCGTTCGATCGCCGGCACGCGTCGATGCCGATCGTGCGATTTCATCCGATCCGTTCGATGGCCGGCAACGGGATCATTCAACGCGGCACGCATCCCGTGCGTGCAATGTTGCACTGCGATCGCCCCACCGCGCGCACATGCGCGACGTTCGGCATTCGATCGGGACCGCACGCAGGATGCCGGCGCCGTCATCGGAGACGGCTCTATACGCCCGGTGCATTGCGCACCGGGCCGTGCGCATCACGCGCGGGTCAATGCTTTTCGTCGGTCTGCTTAGGCTTCGGCGGCGACGGCACCTTCGCGTACTGGAACGCCGGCGTTGCCTTCAGCGCGTCCTTCGTCGCGCCCGGCAGGTAGATGTTGCCGTTGCGCACGTCGAGCGACGCGATCGGCACCGCGACGTCATGGGCGGCGACGCCCAGGAAGCCGCCGGCCGACACGATCGCCGCCGAGATCGAGCCGTCCGGCGCGACGATCAGGTCGCGGATCGTGCCGACCTTCTGGTTCTGGTCGTTGTACACGGCCTTGCCGAGCACGCTCTTCTTCACGCTCCAGCCTTCGAGCAGCGCCTGCGATTGTTCGACGGTGACGCTGAGCGGCTGGGCGCCCGCGATCTGTGCATGCGCGCTGATGCTCGATACGAGAACGGCGGCTGCGACGATTGTCTTGGTGAAAGCCATGCTGATTGCACTCCGGTTGGGTTGTTGTTGGTGCCGGGAGCGAAGCGGCGCAGGTGCGGTGGCGAATCGGTGAGCACCCCGCGCTTCGTCGATGCAGCGGCGGCCGGCCGCGCCGCCGCTGTGTGTGCGCGTGACGGGCCCGGATGGACACGTCGGTCCGCGCAACACGGGTGTCATGGTAGCGCCAGTCGAGAAGGGCTGCCATCAGGCTGCATGGCGCGGTGGCGTGCCGAACCGAATGAAGATCAACGTCGGCGTCGATATGCCTTGCGACTTCGCGCGAGCCGCCTCACGCGTTCCGCGAATAAACCCGCCGATGCCTGACCGCCTCGGCCAGCACATCGAGCACCGGCTCCGTTTGCGTCCAGCTCAGGCATGCATCGGTAATCGACACGCCATACTTCAACGGCACACCGGGCTTCAGATCCTGCCGCCCCGCCTCGAGATTGCTCTCGACCATCACGCCGACGACCCGGTGCTCGCCCTGCGACAACTGCTGCGCGAGATCCTGCGCAACATCGATCTGGCGCTCATGCGACTTGTTCGAGTTCGCATGCGAGCAATCGACCATCACCTGTTCGCGCAACCCGGCCTTGCGCAACACCGCGCAGCTCGCCTCGACGTGCTCCGCGTCGTAATTCGGGCCGTTCTTGCCGCCGCGCAGGATCACGTGCGCGTCGTCGTTGCCGCGCGTCTCGAAGATCGCGGCCATCCCCATCTTCGTCATTCCCATGAATGCATGGCTCGCGCGCGCCGCAACGATCGCGTCCGATGCGACTTGCACGCCGCCGTCGGTGCCATTCTTGAACCCGATCGGGCAGCTCAGCCCCGACGCGAGCTGCCGGTGGCTCTGGCTCTCGGTCGTGCGCGCGCCGATCGCGCCCCACGCGATCAGGTCCGCGATGTATTGCGGGCTCAACAGGTCGAGAAACTCGGTCGCGGCGGGCAGCCCGAGCGCATTGACGTCGAGCAGCAACTGCCGCGCTGCGCGCAGGCCTTCGTTAATGCGGAAGCTGCCGTCGAGCCGCGGATCGTTGATGTAGCCCTTCCACCCGACCGTCGTGCGCGGCTTCTCGAAGTAGACGCGCATCGTGATCAGCAGGTCGTCCTTCAGCGCATCGGCGGCAACCTTCAGCCGGTGCGCATAGTCGATCGCCTGGTCGTGATCGTGGATCGAGCACGGGCCGACGACGATCAGCAGGCGGTCGTCGCGGCCGTGCAGGATGTCGCCGATCGCGCGGCGGGTGTTCTCGACGAGCGTCTGCGTCGCGGCCGGCACCGGCAGCTCGTCCTGCAGCAGCGCCGGCGAAATCAGCGGCCGGACGGCGCCGATGCGGACGTCGTCGATGCGCGTGGTGTCCTGCGTCGCGTCGGCAACGCCTACCTCGCGATCGTGTGAAGGATTGTCGAGGTTCTGCATGATGATCTCCGGGGGACTTCGGGTATGGGGTTACGCTGGATTATGGCACTCGCCCGTCGCGACTTCGCTCAGGACGACTCCCCCGACGATTCGACGTCGATCCCGAGTTCGGTAGCCATCCTCTGAACGAGCGCGTTGAGCCGCGCAACCTCGTCCGCGAGGCGCTTCTGCTCGGCCTTCAGCGCTTCGAATTCCGACGGCGGCACGGAATCCGCGCCGCCCTCGTCCTGCCCCGCGAAGTCGCTGGCGCTCACTTCGCCGCACATCAGGTGCATCCAGCGATTCTCTCGCGCGCCCGGCGCGCGCGACAGCCGGACGACGAGCGGCGGCTCGCGCGTCGCGAGCTCCTCCAGGAACGCCTCGACCGACGAGATGTCCGCGAAGCCGTGCAGGCGTGCGGTGTTCAAACGCAGCTCGGCGGCCGTTTGCGGGCCGCGCAGCAGCAGGATCGTCAGCAGCGCGATCGCCTGGCTCGGCACGCCGAGCACGCGGTTCATGTTGTGCTCGAAGCGCGGCACGCGGCTGCTGCTGCCTTCCATCACGATGCTCAGGTGCTTCAACGAATCGAGCGCAGTCGTCACCTCGGCTTCGGTGACGTTCATCACCGGCGAGCGTGCGGTTTTCTGGTTGCAGCCCGAGGTCAGTGCGTTCAGCGACAGCGGGTACGTATCGGGCACCGTGTGCTGTTTCTCGACCAGCACGCCGAGGATGCGCGCCTCGAGCGGCGTCAGTTCACGGAGGGGGCGTGGCGTAGGCGTGGCAGGCGTGGTGTTCATGAGTCGGGTGGTGTCGCGGCGTGCAGCAGGTGAAGGGGATGCGGATCGCGACCCGCCGGCGCTGCCGGGCGGGTCGATCGATATGATAGCCGGTGCCGCAACCGAGGAGATCGGGACACGTCGACGCACGGTCGTGCGCGAAACGGTATTCCCCTGAGCGATTCGATATCGACGTCCGGGTCTTGCCGCCGGGTCTTGCCGCCGGGTCTCGCCGCCGGGTCTCGCCGCTGGGTCTTGCCGCCGGGTCTTGCCGCCGGGTCTCGCCACATATCGCACACGATACTCCGACGACCCGCGCGTTCGCAGACGAACCGGCGACATCCGACCGGCAAGCGGCAGCGCACGCGTGTCCGCGACCGCTCGGCACCCACCCGGATCGGGCCGGTGAAGGCATTTGCGCAACGCGACCGCCGGCGCTACGATACCGCTTCATTCGCGCTGTTGCGGCGCGTCGCGGCAACCGCTTCCAGCAAGCCGGCTGCTGCGATCGATCCTCCCCGACGCCCCCGCGCGTCGCCAGGCGAACCGGGAGCGACGACCACCCGGCGTCGCCCTCGCGCAGCCCGACACGCATCCACATCGTCGTTCAACGCCCGTCCGTTTTCCCGTCGCCATGGTCAACACGCCTTCCTCTTCCCTGAACGTCCGCGCAATCGTTACCGGCCATACGCGCGGCCTCGGCGCCGCGCTCGCCGAGCTGCTGCTGCAGCGAGGCGTCGCCGTGCTCGGCATGTCACGCAGCCGTCATCCGTCGCTCGGCGCGCAGGGCGGCGAGCGCTTCGCCGAAGTCGAACTCGATCTGTCGGACCCCGCGCGCGTCGAAGCGTGGCTGGCCGGCGACGCGCTGCGCAATTTCGTCGACGGCGCATCGACCGTGCTGCTGTTCAACAACGCCGGCACCGTCGAGCCGATCGGTCCGCTCGACATGCAGGACCCGGCAGCGATCGCGCGTGCCGTCAGCCTGAACGTCGCGACGCCGCTGATGCTGTCGGCCGCGCTTGCGAAGGCCGCGCCCGATGCTGACGACCGCCGCATCCTGCACGTGTCGAGCGGCGCGGCGCGCAACGCGTACGCAGGCTGGAGCATCTACTGCGCGACCAAGGCCGCGCTCGACCATCACGCGCGCGCGGTCGCGCTGGATGCGATGCGCGGGCTGCGCATCTGCAGCGTCGCGCCGGGTGTCGTCGATACGGGCATGCAGGCGACGATCCGTTCGACCAGCACTGACAATTTCCCATCGCGCGAGAAGTTCGACCAGCTGAAGGCGAGCGGCGCGCTGGCGACGCCGGAGGCAGCCGCGCGACAGCTGATCGACTACGCGCTCTCAGATGCGTTCGGAACAGTGCCGACCGCGGACGTGCGGGAACTGCCTGCGGGTTGAACCGGGATAAAATCTCCCGATCACATTCCCCCGAAGGATCTCCCGATGGTCAAGAAGACCACCGCGCCATTCCAGCAGATCAAGACGCGCGTTCGCCAGAAAATCGAATCCGGCGACTGGCACCCGGGGGACCGCATTCCGTCCGAACTCGATCTCGCCGCGCAGTTCGGCGTCGCGCGTATGACGGTGAACCGCGCGCTGCGCGAACTGACCGACGAAGGCGCGCTGAAGCGCATCGCGGGCGTCGGCACGTTCGTCGCCGAGGACAAGCCGCAATCGAACCTGCTGATGATCGCGCACATCCGCGACGAGATTCGCGCGCGCGGCCACGAATACCGCTGCCGCGTGCTCAGCCGGTCGCGCGAGCCCGCGTCGTTCGACGTCGCGGCCGCGTTCGGCCTGCCGGTCAACACGCCGGTCTTTCACGTGATTTGCGTGCACGAGGAAAACGGCCGGCCGATCCAGCTCGAGGATCGCTACGTGAATCCCGAGGCCGCGCCCGGCTTCATCGACCAGGACTTCCAGACCGAGCCGCCGTCGGAATACCTGTACAACAATGTGTCGCACTACGAACTGGAGATCGAGCACGTCGTCGACGCATCTCTGCCGTCGAGCGAACAGGCGAGGCTGCTCGACATGCGCGCCGACGAGCCGTGCCTGACGCTCACGCGCCGCACCTGGACGAACGGCCTGCCCGTCACGTTCGTGCACTTCCTGCATCCGGGCAACCGTTACCGGCTCGGTTCGCGGTTCAAGCCGGGCGCCGGACACCGGCAGGCGTGACCCACTTCCGCGCGCCGTCGAATCGGTTCATACCGATCCGCACGTAAACCACGACGACGGCGCCTGTTCCGCACCGGAACAGGCGCCGCGACACGCACGCGGCGTGCCGTACGTTCAGATCGCCGCGACCTGCCCTGCGTCCTTCGACCACACGACCGGGAACAGCGGATGCGCGAGCGGCGCGCCGTCCGGCAGTTCGTCGGCGAGGCCGGGGAAGTCCGGCGACGTCTTCCAGCGCCGCGGCGCATGGCGGATATCGTCGCCGACGAAGCGGATCGAGAACGCGCGCCGGCGGTTCTGCGTGCCACCCGACGCATGCAGCGTCAGCATCTGGAAGCACACCATGTCGCCCGGCTCCAGCGCCCAGTGCCGGATCGGAAACGCGGCGCGGTCCGCTTCGATGTCCGGCAGGTCGGCGAGGCTGCCTTCCGGAAACCACTTCGCTTCCTTGTCCATGAACGTGCGCGGCATCAGCCACGGGCCGCGATGCGAGCCGGCGATGAATTCGAGCGTCGATTCGAGCGGCACCGGATCGACCGGAATCCACATGCTGACGTTGTCGTTGCCTTCGATGTTGTAGTACGGCTGGTCCTGGTGCCACGGCGTGCGCTGCCGCGTGCCGGGCTCCTTGACGAGCAGGTGGTCGTGATGGAGCCGCACCGTGTCGACGCCCATCAGCGCGGCCGCGACGGACGGCGCGGGCGAACGCACGATGAAGTCGCGGTATGCGTCGTTGTGCTGCCAGTTGCAGAAATCCTCGAAGAACCAGCCCGGATCGTCAGGCCGGCTCGCAACCTTCGAACGGGTGCTCGGGGTCGCGAGGTTCGCGTCGATGCCGGCCTTCAGCGCCGCGATCTCGTCCGGCGAGAAGATTCCCTTGATACATACCGCGCCTTCCGCGCGAAACGCGTCGATCAGCTCGGGCGTGACGGCCTTCGCGACGCGGTCTCGGATACTCATGGTCATGGCTTGCCTGTCGATGGGTTGAATCATGGAATCGTGGGATCACGTCATCACGGCTTCGCGCCGTAGATGTCGAAATCGAAATACTTCGCGGCGATCTTCTGATACGTGCCGTTCGCGCGGATCGCGGCGATCGCCGTGTTCAGGCGGTTCTTCATGTCGGCGTCGCCCTTGCGCAGCCCCATCGCGACGCCGTAGCCGGTGATGCGCACGTCCGTCACGTCGGGGCCCGCGAACGCGAAGCCCTTGCCGCGCGGCGTCTTGAGGAACGAATAGCCGGCCTGCGTCTTGTCCTGGAACGTCGCGTCGAGGCGGCCGTTGACGAGATCCTGGTACACCTGGTCCTGGTTCTGATACGACACGATCGTCACGCCCTTCGGCGCCCACTCGGCCTTCGCATACGCCTCCTGCGTCGTGCCCTGGTCGATGCCGATGCGCTTGCCCGCGAGCGACGCCACGGTCGGCAGCAGCTTCGAGCCGGCCGGCGCGACGAGCGCGCCCGGCGACGCGTACAGCTTGTTCGAGAAGTCGATCTGCTTGAGTCGCTCATCCGTTGCCGTCATCGCGGACATGATCACGTCGAACTTGCGCGCGCGCAGCGCCGGAATCATCCCGTCGAAGCCCTGCTCGACCCACACGCATTTCGCACGCAGCTGCTCGCAGATCGCATTGCGCAGGTCGATGTCGAAGCCGGCGAGCGAGCCGTCCGGCTGCTTCGCCTCGAACGGAGGGTACGTAGGGTCGATGCCCCAGCGGATCGTCGTCGTGTCCTGGGCGAACGAAACAAGCGGCGCGAACGCCAGCGCGGTGACGAGAAGCTTTGCAGTCCGGTTCATGGCATGTCCTTCAGGGTCTCGACGCGGCGGGCGGCCGCCCTGGCGTCCGGTGGGGAGCGCCGCGCGGAAGGCCCGCGCGGCACGCGAACAGCTTGTTTTTCGATGAAGCCGGGATGCAGTCTAGACCGCTCAATTTTTGAGCGCAAGCGGTGGGGGGAACGGGGTGAGCCGAGCGGGGTATTCGTACTGGAGAGCAGTGGGCGAATAACTGGCATCTCGCCATTTCGCGTGGAATTTCCCGAGATATCCGACAAATTCTCGGTGTTTACCCCGCGCGATGCGTGCACGCGACAACGCGCGTTTCTCCCGATACTCATTGCGGATGGATGTCTATACAGGTCAAACGCGAAGCAGTCTGCATCGCGGCCTGGCTCTGATTTTGATGGGCATCCTAGACAGCAATTGACCCAAAACCGCTCCGAGCATATTGCAGCGGCGTCTTGCCATTCATATCCGCGAGGTTCACATCCGCACGCGCAGACGAGCAATTGCACGACCCACACGCAGCATCCTCCCCGGCGAAACAACAATTGCCCGCCACGTCGGCGCATGTTAAAAGTCGCGGAACGTATCGGAAATTGAAATGCTCGAAACCGCAGAAGTGGAAAAATGAATAGACCCCTGTTCGACCTCGACCTGCTGCGGGCGATCGTGATGGTCGCCGATTGCGGCAGTTTCACGACGGCGTCCGCGCGGCTGCATTCGACGCAATCGACCGTCAGCCAGAAAGTGCGGCGCCTGGAGGAAATCGCGGGCCACCGGCTGCTCGATCGCGGCACGCGCGACGTGCGGCCGACCGACGCGGGCGTGACGGTGCTCAGCTATGCGCGACGGATGCTAGCGCTCAACGACGAGATGCTCGAGGCGCTGTCGGGCGCGACCGTTGCGGTAACGATCCGCCTCGGCGTGCCCGACGATTTCGCGGCGGGCCGCACGACGCACGCGCTCGCGGCGTTCAAGCGCGAGCATCCGCAGGTGAAGCTCGAGGTGACGTGCGGGCTGAGCCGCGACATCAGCGCCGCGTACGATCACGGCGATCTCGATCTCGTGCTGATCAAGCAGCGTCGCGACAGCCGCGAGGCAGTCGTGCGCTGGCCGGAGAAATTGAAATGGATCGACAGCGCGAAGCATCCGACGATCGATCTCGACCCGGTGCCGATCGTCGCGTTTCCGCCGCGCGGGCTGTATCGCGACGACATGATCAAGGCGATCGAGGAACGCGGCCGCCGCTGGCGGATCAGCTTTACGACGTCGAGCCTGAGCGGCATCCAGGCCGCGGTCGCCGACGGGCTCGGCATCAGCGTGCTGCCCGCGCGCGTGGTCACGGCCGAGCACGTCGTGCTGACGGCGAAGCAAGGGTTCGCGCCGATCGAGAACATGGACATCGCGATCCTGCACCGGCCGACCGCCGACCCGATGGTCAAGGCGCTGACGAAAGCGCTCGCTACGATGCTGGAGCGCGAGCGGCGGTAATCCGGGGCGTCGGCCCAAGCTGCGCGTATGCGGGATCACCGCGCGTATCAGGCTCACCGGGCAGGGGCCGGTACGCCGCAACGCATGCACGCCGGACAACCGCCCGCGTTGCGCACATGAGAATGCGAGCAATCGGGTGAGCAAGCGCGCTTCGAAGCAGCCCGCCCGCGTTCAGGCCAGCACGCCGCCGCGCGCGACGATCTTCCCCGACGACACCACGAGCTTGCGCACCGGCCGCGCGACGACCGCCTCGGCGGGCGTCAGCGCATCGACGAGCACGAGGTCCGCGCGGCTGCCCGGTTGCAGCCCGTAATCCGCGAACCCGCAGCCGCGCGCGCCGCTGTGCGTCACGCAGTCGAGCGCGAGTTCGAGCGCGTCGTCGCGGCGGAAGTCGTTGCGCATGCCGATCAGCATCGCGCGCTCGAGCATGTCGGGCGAACCGTACGGCGACCACGTATCGCGGATCCCGTCGTTGCCGCCGACAACCGTCACGCCCGCCGCGCGGCATGCGGCGAGCGGCGGCACCGCGACCGACGCCGGCGCGGTCGTGACGAGCGCGACGCCGAGTTCGGCCATCCGCGCGAGCAGCGCGTCGCGCGCGCGCTCGCCGATGTCGCCGAGGCAGAACCCGTGGCTGATCGTCACCTTCCCCTGCATCCCGAGCGCGGCCGTGCGCTGCAGGATCAGGTCGAGCGAGAACGCGCCCATCGTCGACGGTTCGTGCAGATGGATGTCGAGCCCGCGCCCGAAGCGGTCGGCGATCCCGAACAGCACGTCGACCGCCTCGGCCGGATCGCCTTCGATCGCGCACGGGTCGAGCCCGCCGAGCAGGTCGGCGCCCGCGCGCAGCGCGTCGGCGAGCAATGCGTCGGTGCCGGGCCGCTTGAGCACGCCCGATTGCGGAAACGCGACGATCTGGATCTCCATCTGCCCGCGCAACGTCTCGCGCGTGGCGAGCACGCCATGCAGATGGCGCAGCCCCGCGTCGGTGTCGATGTCGACGTGCGTGCGCAGCCGCGTCGTGCCGGCCGCGAGGAACGCGCGAGCGAGCGCGAGCGACTGCGCGCCGGCGTCATGGCCGTTCGCCGCGCGCCAGCGCCGCTCGTTCTCGATGCGGTCGACGAGGCGCGGGCCGACTTCGTTGCGGTACCACGGCATTCCCCAGTGCGTCTTGTCGAGGTGCGTGTGGCCTTCGACGAGACCGGGCAGCACGAGTGCGCCCGCGCCATCCTCTACCGCGCAGCCGGCCGGCAAGACGGTGTCGTCGAGCGCCGGGCCGACCCGCGCGATGCGCTCGCCGTCGATCAGGATGTCGAGCGCGTCGCCGGCGCCCGTGCGGAGGTTGCGGATCAGCAGGCTGGTCATGCGCGTATCCATTTGTCTGAACGATGGGTCCGAATGACAGGGCCGACACACGGCAGCGGCCGGCCCCGTTGCATCATCGCGCGAAACGCAGCGCCGGTGCGAGCGGCGCGCCCGCGTCGCTTACGCCGCGCCGCACGACCCAGCGTTCCGCCGGCACGCCCGCGACCGCCGCCGCCGCGTTCGGCGCGCGCACCGCGACGAAGGTCGCGTCGCAGCCGACCGCGAGCCCGTAGTTGTCCTTGCCAATCACGCGCGCGCCGGCATGCGTCGCCATGTCGAGCGCGATCGCGAGTTCGTCGTCGGTATAGAAGCCCGAGCGATAGCCGACCAGCATCGCGCGCTGCAGCATGTCGCCGTTGCCGTACGGCCACCACGCGTCGCGGATGTTGTCGTTGCCGGTGAACACGTGCACGCCGGCCGCGCGAAGTTGCCGCACCGGCGGAAACGCGCAGTCGCCCGGCGCGTTCGTCATGATCGCGACACCTGCTTCGGCGAGCGCCGCCGCCGTGCGTTCGATGTCGCCGGACGGCACTTCGCCGAGCGCATACGCATGGCTCACCGCGACGCGTCCGCCGAGCCCCGCCGCACGCGTACGCGCCGCGATCCGCAGCAGTTGCGCGATGCCGGTCTGTGCCGGCTCGTGCAGGTGGATGTCGAGCTTCGCGCCGCGCTTCTCGGCGATGCCGAACAGGATGTCGAGCTGCCCGTCCGCGTCACCGTCGAGCGTCATCGGGTCGATCCCGCCGACCACGTCCGCGCCTTCGCGCACGGCCGCGTCGAGGATCGCCGCGGTGCCCGGGCACGACACGACGCCGGCCTGCGGGAATGCGACCAGCTCGATGTCGACGATCCCGCGCCACTGCTCGCGCGCGGCCATCACCGCGTGCAGGTTCGCGAGGCCGGTCGTCGCGTCGACGTCGACGTGGCTGCGCATCGCGACGGTGCCGAACGCGGCCGCCTGCGCGATCAGCGCGTTCGCGCGCTCGACCATCGGCGGCGCGGCCGCGAGCAGCCGCTTCTCGACCGCGAGGCGATCGCGCAGCGTCGCGACGGGTTCGTGCGGCACCCAGCGATCGCCGACGAAGCTCTTGTCGAGATGGATGTGGCCGTCGACGAAGCCGGGCAGCACGACGCGTCCGTCGAGGTCGATCGTCTCGACGCCGGGCGCGGGCGCGCAATCGGCGCCAATCGCGACGAAGCGTCCGTCGCTGACGGCGAGGTTGACGGGTTGGCCATTCGGTGCGACGGCGTTGATGAAGAGGCGATCGGTCATGTCTGGGAATGTGAGGCGGTCGCAGCGCCACGCCGATGCGGACAGGAGGAGTAACGCAGGCGGCGCCGGGCGACCGTAAGTGAGGAATCCGGTCACGATATCGGACCCCGGTGGGCGGCACCAATTAAATGTCGCGATGCCGCGCATTCGATTTTGCGATGCGCGGCTGACACGTGGAGCCGCCCCCCGAAGATCCCCGTCGATCCCTGTCCCGCCGGCCGTGCAGCCCCCGATTTACGCGGCAACAGACTTTACACGTTGTTACCGGGCCGCTCCGGACGCGCGTTCGGCCATTCCTTATACTCACGCCCAGTTCGCCACCCATCCGTTGATCCCCTCGGCGAACACGTTGCCGATGCAGGAAACACCATGATGCGCATGCCCTCCACGAAGACCGTCCTGTTCGCCTCGCTCGTCGCCGTGGCGGCGCTCCCGCTGACCGCCTGCGTCGCGCCGGGCTATGCCCCGTACGGCGCACAGGGCTATCCGCAGCAGCAGTACGCGACGCCGGCCTATTCGCAGCCCGCGCAGCCTGCCTATGCGCAACCGGGTTACGTGCAGCAGCAGCCGGCGTACCAACAGCCTGCGTACCCGAACCAGGCGCCGTCGCCGTATGACTCGCAGTACGGCAACCAGCAGCAGTACGCCAGCCCGTACGGCACGCAATACGGCACGATCACGAACATCCAGCCGGTCAGCAGCTCCGTCGGCCCGTCGGGTGTCGCCGGCACCGTGGTCGGCGCGCTGATCGGCGGCGTGCTCGGCAACCAGGTCGGCCGCGGTCACGGCCGCGACGCGGCAACCGTGATCGGCGCGCTCGGCGGCGCGGTCGCGGGCAACCAGATCGGCCAGCAGATGGGCGCGTCGCAACCGCCGAGCAGCTACCGGATCGACGTGCAGGTCAGTGACGGCTCGATGCGCACGTTCAACGTGCCGGCGCCCGGCGACCTGCGGCCCGGCGATCGCGTGCAGATCAACGGCAGCCAGTTGTCGCGGTATTGATTGCCGTTCGTTGATTTCGCGCTGTTGATCGGCGCGACGTCACGCGCAGCGCCTGCCCAGCGGTACTGCGACGCATGATGCGGGTTGGGTGTGGCGGGCGACGCCGGGCCGCCCGATTACCCCGTTTCCCCACACCCTCCCTTCCCCTCCTACATCACACGCGCTCGGCCTCGAGCGCGATCCGCGTCGACTGCGCCGCCGCCTGCAGGCCGCGCGAGCGCAGGTAGATCGCCGACATCACGACGATCTGCGCGGCGCCGACCACCAGCGAGCCGCGCGTCGACGGGTCGACGCCCAGCATCACGAACACGAACGCGACGAACACCAGGCAGACCCACGACGTGACGCCCGCGCACGGCATGCGGAAATTCGACGTGATGCCGCGCGCGGCCATCACGCGCCGAAACCGCATGTGGGTCAGGATGATCATCGCCCAGATCACGACCACGTCGAACGACAGCAGCGACATCAGCCAGCCGAACACGCGCTCGGGAATCACGTAATTCATGAATACGCCGACCGACATGCACAGCACGGTCGCGCCCACTGCGCGCCGCGGCGAGCCGCCCGCGCTCAGCGCCGTGACCGACGCGGGCGCGAGGCCGTTTTCCGCGAGGCTCACGAGCATGCGCGCGCCGCTGAACACGACGCAGTTGAAGCTCGACAGCGCGGCCGTCACGACGACGAAGTTGACGACACCCGCCGCCTGCCGGAGCCCGAGCGACTCGAACGTCGTCACGAACGGGCTGCCATGCGTGCCGAGCTCGTTCCACGGATACAGCGCCATGATGATGAACAGCGCGCCGACATAGAAGATCAGGATCCGCCACAGCACCGAATTGATCGCGCGCGGAATCACCTTCTGCGGCTCGCGCGCCTCGCCCGCGGTAATGCCGATCATCTCGACGCCCGCGAACGAATACGCGACAATCGGCAGCGCGCTCACGAGCCCGAGCACGCCATGCGGGAACACGCCGCCGTGGCGCCACAGGTTCGACAGCCCGACCGGCACGCCGTGATGGCCGAGCCCCGTGAACACGATCAGCGCACCGCCCGCGATCATCAGCAGGATCGTCGCGACCTTGACGAGCGCGAACCAGAACTCCAGCTCGCCATACACCTTCACGTTGAACAGGTTGAAGCCGGCAATCGCGGCGATCGACGATACGACCCAGATCCACTGCGGCACTTCCGGAAGCCAGAACCCCATGTAGATGCCGACCGCGGTGGACTCCGCGACGCCGACGCCGACCATGAGCAGCCAGTAGGTCCAGCCGACCACGTAGCCGGCGAACGGCCCGAGGTATTCAAATGCGTATGCGCCGAACGAGCCGGCCACCGGCCGGTGCACGGCCATCTCGCCGAGCGCGCGCATGATCAGGAAGATCATCGCGCCGCCGATCAGGTACGCGACGAGCGCGCCGGGCCCGGTCGCCTTGATCGCGGACGCCGAGCCGAGGAACAGGCCGACGCCGATGGCCATGCCGAGGGCCATGAACGAGATCTGGCGCGAACTGAGGTCGCGCCGCATCGTGTGTTGTTGCATGTTGTCTCCAGTCATTGATCGTCACGGTCCGCCGGATGGGTCGGCCGCTGGACGGGCAGCCGGGATTGTGTCCGCGGCTCGCCCTGCTGCATTGCACGGCGCCAGGTTCAGCGGCCGTGCAAAAAACGCTCGACCCGGAACGGCGTCGGGTCGACGAACGTGGGCGTGCCCGTCATCAGGTCGGCGATCAGCCGGCCTGTCACGGGCCCGAGCGTGAAGCCGTGATGCGCATGGCCGAACGCGAACCACAGATCCTTGTGACGCGGGGCCGCGCCGATGACGGGCAGCATGTCCGGCGTGCACGGACGGCGGCCGAGCCACGGCGCGCCGTCGACGCGCGCGCCGAGTGGAAATAACGCGCGCGCCACCGGTTCGACGGCCGCGAGCTGCGTCGGCGTCGGCGGCGTGTCGCGGTAGCCGAGCTCGACGCCCGTCGTCAGGCGGATGCCGCGCGTCATCGGCGTGATCAGGAAGCCGCTGTCGGCGTCGAGCACCGGCTGGTTCAGCCGCGCGCCCGGCTGCGCCGCGTAGTGCATGTGATAGCCGCGCTTGACCGCGAGCGGCAGCCGGTAGCCGAGCCGCTCGCACAGCAGGTCCGACCAGGGCCCGAGCGCGACGACCGCCGCGTGCGCGTCGAGCGGGCCGTGCGCGGTATCGACGCGCCAGCCGTTTCCGGCCGTGAGCGTCAGCGCGTCGCCCGTCACGATGCGGCCGCCGAGCCGCTCGAAATGGCGCGCATACGCGGTGACGAGTCCGTTCGGATCACTGATCGAATTGGAGCCCGTGTAGCGCACCGCGCCGATCAGTGCGCGGCTCAGGAACGGCTCCGCGTCGCGCAGCGCGGCCGCGTCGAGCGTGTCGAACGTCACGCCGTATTCGGCACGCCAGCGCTCGGCATTGCGGGTTTCGGCGTCGCGCGTCGCGGCGCTGCGGAACACCTTCAGCCAGCCGCCTTCGCGCAGCAGCGCACGCGCGCCCGCCGCGTCGATCAGCGCGCGGTGCTCGGTCACGCAATGCTCGATGAGCGGTGCGTACGCGCGCGCGATCTCCGCGTGGCGCGCCGGATGCGAGTAGCGCCAGTAGCGGTACAGGAACGGCATGAGCTTCGGCAGCGCCGCGACGTGATAGCGGACGTCGGGCGAGCGGTTGCATGCGTACTTGAGCAGCGCGCCGAAGCCGCGCGGAAACGCGTACGGGTACACGCCTTCGCGCTGGATCAACCCGGCGTTGCCGAACGAGGTTTCGTTGCCGGGCGCCTTGCGGTCGACGAGCGCGACCGACAGGCCGCGCTGTTGCAGGTGAACGGCCACGGACACGCCGATCATGCCGCCGCCCAGGACGAGCGTATCGAACTTCATCAGGAGTCTCCTCGCCACGCGTGGCGCCGGTGTCAGGCGAGCGCGGTCACGACCTGGCTCATGCGCGTGCCGGTCTGCAGAAGCTTGATTTCACTCGACATGGATTGCACCTTCGTTAGGCTGGTGGAATGACCGGGAAAGGGTGTCGTCGTGCGGTCGGCTTGCCGCGGATTTCGTGCGGCCCGATGCTAGAGTTGCGATGACGCCCCACCGTCGGCGATTTCAACGAAAATTATCATATATGAGAAATTTCATTCTCGTATACGATAAAACCCGTATTCACGCGCGTGCGCATCGCGCCGAGTTTTCGCATGCCCAAATCCACCGCCCCCGTTGCACCGCCCTCCGACGCCGCGCCGCCGCAGCTCGACCACCAGACGGTCGGCGCGCGGCTGCGCGACGCGCGAAAGTCGCGCGGCCTGACGCTCGCGCAGCTTTCCGAGCGCTCCGGCATCGCGGTGTCGACGATCTCGAAGGCCGAGCGCGGCGACATCGCACTCACCTACGACAAGTTCGCGGCCCTCACGCACGCGCTCGCGCTCGACTTCGACACGATATTCGGCCGCCCGGCGCCCGCCGGCGCGATGACGCCGTCGTTCACGCCGGCTGGCCAGCAGATGGTGTACGACACGCCGAACTATGCGTACGGGATGCTCGCGAACGACCTGACCGGCAAGCGGATGGTGCCCGTGCGCGGACGCATTCATGCGCGCAGGCTGTCCGACTTTGCCGACTTCATCCGGCACAGCGGCGAGGAGTTCGTGTTCGTGTTGAGCGGCGAGCTGGAGCTGCGCTTCGAGAACGGCCAGGCGTTCCGGCTCGCGACCGGCGACAGCCTGTATTTCGACAGCTCGGTCGGGCACGTGTACCTGAGCCTCGGGGATACCGACGCGGAGGTGCTCGTGT
This sequence comes from Burkholderia sp. PU8-34, assembly GCF_053427725.1. Classification (NCBI taxonomy): domain Bacteria; kingdom Pseudomonadati; phylum Pseudomonadota; class Betaproteobacteria; order Burkholderiales; family Burkholderiaceae; genus Burkholderia; species Burkholderia sp. PU8-34. The sequence continues at coordinate 95,622 of NZ_JBSAXC010000017.1, read as the reverse complement.
GTTGTGTCGATGGCGACGTCCGGCGGCTGCGCGATACGATCTGACGCGCGCGGGCGGCGATCCGCGGCGCTTGGCCGGCGCCCGGGACGAGCCTGCATTGCCGGCGCCGGGAAGCACATCGCGTCTTTCGGCTCGAAGGTGCCGGACTGCAGACGGCGCTGCGCCACGCGTCGCGGCTCTGGCTTCAACCGATGCCTGTGCGGCAGGGTCGGGGCGACACTTGCATCGGCGTCGTCACCCCGCAGCGGTTTCAAATGCGGCAGCAGGCGCGGCCGATTCCGATTAGCATCGACATGCCGTACCGCGCAGCACGCGCAGCAAATTCCGACGTCCCGCCAAACCAACGATAAAGCACCCGATGATCACGATCCGCCTGCTCGATGCCGCCGACGCGGCGCTGTACCAGCCCCTGCGACTCCTTGCGGTCGACACGTCGCCGACCTCGTTCCTGCCGACACGCGACGAAGACGCCAGCCTGCCGATCGAAGAATGGGCCGCACGCCTGCGCCCCACGCACACGCAGGCCGTGTTCGGCGCCTTCGACGGCGACACGCTCGTCGGCATCACGGGCGTGCGCCGCGATGCGCGCGCGAAGGTCGCGCACAAGGCGACGATCTGGGGCGTGTTCGTCGATCCCGCGTATCGCGGGCGCGGCATCGCGCAGTCGTTGCTCGACAGGGCGACCGCACATGCCGCAGACGCGTGGCAATGCCGCCAGCTGATGCTGTGCGTGAACGAGGTCAACGGCACGGCGGAACGGCTGTATGCGTCGCAAGGCTTCGTCCGGTTCGGGACGGAACCGCGCTCGCTGTTTGTGGATGGCCGCTTCTACGATGAACACCACATGGTCAAGACGCTGGCGTAATGCGGTGAAGGGGGCCGGCGGGCGCACCTTCATGCGTCGCCAACCGACCTGAGCCCGTCTGCGATGTCACTGCGAGCTGCACCGATCGACAGCCGCGATCGCTCATCGACAACCACACCACGCGTCCGCGTGCACCGCCACACGCACACGGACGCATCCCGCCAAGTCACCTCATCCCCGCTGATCCGTGATCGTCGTGTTGATCGCCTGCCCGGCGATCACGACGTTCGACAGCACCATCCCGCTCACGTTGAACGCATAGACCGGCCCCGGCGACGTCACCGTCGGCGTATCTGACGCCACGGGCGTGCCGAAGTCGCAGTGGCTGATCGTCACGCCCGAGATCGGCTGGACCGCCGGCGCAGGCGGCGTGCCGTTGTAGTCGAACGCGACCGGCCCCTGCGCGACGATCGCCTGGAAGCACGACGCGGTCACGCCGTTCAGCGTCACGTTGCTCGCCTTCACGTCCGCAATCGTCACGTTCTGCACGACCGGCGGGCGCGTGCGCACCGCATCGTTCGCCGGCTGATAGTCGCAGTCGAACGTGACGATGCCGCCTTGCGCGGCCGACGGATTGCCGGCCGACGCGGTCACGACGCCGAGCGGCACGCTCGCGTTGATCGGGCCGCCCGCGAGCCGCGCGCTACCGTAGCCGCCGCCCTTCAGGTTCACGCCGTTCCGCAGCGTCACGCCTTTCACGTGGAAATCCTTCACGTAGCCGCCGCGGTTCATGTTGGTCTTCACGCGGATCGCGATGTTGAGCGGGTTGGTCTGCCAGTTCGCATTCAGCATCTGCAAGTTCGTCGCGTAGATCTGCTCGACGCCGCCGCCCATCTCGCTGCCGAGCGTGATGCCGCCGTGCCCGCTGTTCATCGTGCAGTTGCGGATCAGGTGCCGCTTTGCGGGGCCGTACCCGGTGTCGCGATCCTTGCCCGACTTGATCGCGATGCAGTCGTCGCCGGTGTTGAACGTGCAGTCCTCGCACAGCACGTCGACGCATGCGTCCGGATCGAAGCCGTCGTTGTTCGGGCCGATGCTGTTCATCGTCACGCCACGGATCACGACGTTGCGGCACGCGGCCGGATGGTGCTGCCAGAACGGCGTGTTCTGCGTCTGGTAGTGCTCCATCAGAACGTCCGTGCAGCCGATGAATTCGACCATGCACGGCCGCAGGTAGTGGCCGACACCGAAGATGCGCCGCTCGACCGGCACGCCGGCCTCGGACAGCGCGGGCAGGTAGTTCTGGTCCTGCTGCCACGGCGTGACGGGCGACGTGAGCAGCGCGTAGAGCGCGTCGGAGATCGCCGGTGCGACGATCCGCAGGTCGACGTTGTTCGGGTTCGGAAATGCCTGGCTCGGCACCGACGCGCTCGCGCCGTACGCGCCCGACGATCCCTTGCAGGTCCACCAGCAGACGCTGCCGTCGGCGCTGCCGGAAAACGGCGTCATCGCCTGGCCGTTCAGCACCGACGTCGGGCCTTCGCCGGTCAGCGCGATGTTCACCGCGTTGTGCGCGTAGACGGGCGCGCCGTAGTTCAGGCAATCGTTCGCCTGCCAGCGGCTGTAGTACAGGCGGCCGTTCGCGCCGCAGTCGACGGGGCCATCCTTCGCGTAGTCGGCCGGGTTCGGGCTGAAGTAGATCGTGCAGTTCGCGCCCAGGTGGAAGTTGACGTTGCTCTGTAGCACGATCGGCCCCGCGCAATACCAGTTGCCCGCCGGCACGACCACGCGCCCGCCGCCGTCGCGGCGGCACGCATCGATCGCCGCGAGAAACGCCGGGCGCGAATCGAATGCGCCGGACGCGGGCGTCAGTTCCGAGCCGGGGCTCGCCGGCGATTTCGCGATGTTCGTGTACGGCGAGGTTTGCGGAACTGTCGCACAGGTGCGCGCGCCGTAGTTCGTCACGTTGAAGTCGCGTACGCGGAACCCGAGCCGCGACACGTGCGCGAGCGACGCGGCGATGCGCGCCGCCGCACCGTGCTCGCCCCAGATCAGATCGACCGCCGACGCATTCGGCATGTTGCCTCCGGCAAAGGCCCGAGTGGCCGCGAGCGGTCCGCCGAGCACCGCGCCGCCGGCGAGTGCGCCGGTCCAGCCGGTGAATGCGCGGTGCGAAACGCGCTTCGACGACGGAAATCGAGCAGACGAAGACGAACGACGGCTGGTTGCGGCCATGGGCACTCCTCCAGTGTATTGGGCGATCGATGCGTCGGGTGGCGGATCGTTATTCATATGTCGTCGTACTACGCCGCGCAATCTAGACACTACGACCGCTCATCATGCGCCTGTCGTTTAACCTGTTTTTAAGGATTTTTATCGAAACACGTGAATGCACACTTACACAACAACCGTTCCTCGTAATATCAGTTATCGTATGTTTATGCGCAAAAACTTTGTCGGCAACGCAAACTCGGCGCGATTCATCCAGACGATGCTGCGCGACGACCCAATCGGGCGGGAAATCCCGCCGCGATCCGACGATGCGCTGCCGCGATTCGCACCGGCTGCCCCGCCCGCTTCGGTAAATCCTCCTCTGTTCACGCGCCGTCGCTTCGCGCTATCGTTTCCGTCACCTTCACAGCCCAGGAGTCCCACTTGTCTTCCCGCCACGGAGTCGACCTCACCCGCGCCCGCGCGCTGTTCGACCGCGAGCGCCGCGCGTTCACCGAAGCGATGCCGAAATCCCGCGCCTTGTCCGCGGAAGCGGCCGAGCATCTGCTCTTCGGCGTCCCGTTGCACTGGATGCAGGACTGGTCGACTCCGTTCTCGCTGTACGTGAAGGAAGCGCGCGGCGCGACCTTCACCGACGTCGACGGCCATCGCTACGTCGATTTCTGTCTCGGCGACACGGGCGCGATGTTCGGCCATGCGCCCGAGCCCGTCGCCCGCGCGCTCGCGGAACAGGCGACGCGCGGCTACACGACGATGCTGCCGAGCGAGGACGCAGTGTGGGTGTCGCGCGAACTCGCGCGCCGCTTCAAGCTCCCCTACTGGCAATTCGCGCTGAGCGCGAGCGACGCGAACCGCTTCGTGCTCCGCTGGGCGCGCGCCGCCACCGGCCGCAACACGATCGTCGTGTTCAACGGCTGCTATCACGGCACCGTCGACGACGTGTTCGTCGATCTCGTCGACGGCCGCCCCGTGCAGCGCGACAGCCTGCTCGGGCAGGCGTATGACCTGCTCGCGAACACGCGCGTCGTCGAATTCAACGATCTCGCGGCGCTCGAAGCGGCGCTGAAGGACGGCGACGTCGCGTGCGTGCTCGCGGAACCCGCGATGACGAACATCGGGATGGTGCTGCCCGATCCGGATTTCTGGCGCGAAGCGCGCGCGCTGACGCGCCGCTACGGCACGTTGCTCGTGATCGACGAGACGCACACGATCAGCAGCGGCCCGGGCGGCTATGCAGTCGCGCACGGGCTCGAGCCCGACGTGCTGGTGGTCGGCAAGCCGATCGCCGGCGGCGTGCCGTGCGCGGTCTACGGTTTCAGCGCGGAATTCGCGGAACGCGCGAAGCAGGCGAAGCTGAATGCGCCGCCCGGACACTCGGGCATCGGCACGACGCTCACCGCGAACATGCTTGCGATGCATGCAATGCGCGCAACGCTCGCCGACGTGATGACCGACGCCGCGTATGCGCACATGTTCGCGCTGGCCGCGCGGCTCGCGTCAGGTCTCGAACAGGCGATCGCGAAACACAGGTTGCCGTGGTGCGTGACGCGCATCGGCGCGCGCACCGAGTTTCAGTTCGCGCCGACGCCGCCGCGCAACGGCACGATCGCCGGCCAGCAGCTCGACAGCGAGCTCGAGCACATCGTGCACCTGTACCTGCTGAACCGCGGCGTGCTGATCACGCCATTCCACAACATGATGCTCGTGTGTCCGGACACGACCGACGCCGACGTCGACCGGCTGGTCGCGCAGTTCGATGCGTGTCTCGGGGAGCTGGCCTGATGTCGATGCGGTAAGGCCCGAGGAAAAGCGTCGCGCGGATCGAACGCTGCCGACGCGGCAAAGAAGTGACGACGAAGCGACGAGGTGCGGGCCTTCGTGTCCGCCCGGCGCCGCTTCGTCGCCGCTTCGTCGTTGCTTCGTCGTTGCTTCGTCGTCACTACGTCGCTCACTTCGGCACGTCCGTCGGGTCGACCTGCGTACCCGGAACGCCTTCGGTCCGCGCGCTCAACGCCAATTCGCGCTGCACGTCCGCGCGTCGTTCGCCGGATGGTTGAGCACGCGCGCCGTTGTCGAGCGCGGGAACGATATAGCCGTTCACCATCCGCCGGAACAGCTTCACGTTCTCCGCATCGCGCAGCCCGCCGTCGACGGGCAACACGCTCGTCATCACGATCACCGTGTTCCGCTTCGGCAGCACCGTGATGAACTGCCCCTTGAAGCCCATCGCGTCGTACTCCGGCTCATCCTGCACGATGTTGTTCACCCACCAGTAGTACCCGAAGTACGGCGACACCGCAGGCGTCGTCATCTGCTCGATCCAGCGTTGCGGCACGACCTGGCGCCCTTGCCAGCGGCCATGGTCCAGCACAAGCATGCCGATCTTCGCCATGTCGATCGCGCGCAGCCGCAGGCCCCAGCCGGCCGACACGAGGCCCGCACGGTCCGCGCGCTCCCACGCCGCGCGCTTCATGTCCAGCGGTTCGAACAGATGCGTCCGCGCGAACCGCTCGACAGGCTCGCCGGCGGCGGCGCTCAGCATCGCCGACGCGAGAATCGGGTTCACGTCGGTGTACTCGAACACGGTGCCTGGCGCGGCCTTCGGGGTGGCCGACGTGGCCAGCTTCAGGCGGTCCGGCGCCGTGTAATAGATCGGATCGTCCTTCGGCCGAAAGTCGTAATGCAATCCGCTCGACATCGACAGCACGTGCTTCAGCTCGATCCCGCGCTTGTCCGCGAGATCGGCGCGGAGGTCCGGACGCCACGCGGCGAGCGTGGCCGCGACCGGATCGTCGAGATGCGCGGCGCCGCGCTCGACCAGGATGCCCGCGACGAGCGACGTCACGGCCTTCGTCACCGAGTACAGCTCGTAGGTCGCGTCGCGCGACGCATTCGCGCCGTAACGCTCGAAGATCAGCTTGCCGTCCTTCACGACGAGCAGGCTGTACACGTCGAGCTTCTGCTCGCGGATCCATTGAGACAGCCGCACGAGATCGCGCGAATCGACGCCAACGTCTTCCGGCGCGGCGGCTTCGATGCCGGTCTCGTGAAGCGGCGGACGCACGTCGGCCTGCTGAGCCGCCGATAGCGCGGGAGCAAGCGCACTTCCGCCGATCATCAGCGATGCGAGACGAACGCGACGAACGAGACGCGCGAGCAATCGGCGCGGTGCCGACGATTCGGCAACGCGCGCGCGGCGACGGCCGAGCAATCGGGTAGTCATGGTCGCGGTTCTCATCAGATCCCGGGCGCGTCGTTGAAGGCGGCAGCGGTGCCGGGAATCCCTTGCGTCTGCCGGCTGCGCGCCAGCTCGTCGCGCAGCGCCTGGGTTGCCTCCGCGCGCTCGACGGGCGGCTGCGCCGGCGTCAGAGCGGGCAGGATGTACGCGTTGACCATGCGGCGATACAGGTTCAGATAGGTCGCATCCCGCAGCCCGCCGTCGGTCGGCAACAGGCTCGTCATTACGACGACCGCGTGCTGCTCGGGCAGCACCGTGATGAACTGCCCCTTGAAACCCATCGCGCCGAATTCCGGCTGGCCTTGCTCGACGACGTGCCGGATCCAGCAGTAGTAGCCGTAATCGGCCGCGGCCGGCGACGGCGTCGTCATCTGCCGGATCCATGCTTCGGGCACGATCTGCCGGCCTTTCCAGCGCCCGTTGTCGAGCAGCAGCATGCCGATCTTCGCCATGTCGACGGCCCGCAGGCGCAGCCCCCAGCCGCCCGCTACCGCGCCGGTCTGGTCGGCGCCGGTCCAGCGGTAATGCGACATGCCGAGCGGCTCGAACAGCGTGTCGCGCGCGAACGCGTCTTCGGGCGCGCGCGCGGCGGCCGACACGGCCGCGCCCACCAGCACGGGGTTCACGTCGATGTAGTCGAAATGCGCGCCGGGCGTCGTCGCCGCGCGGCTCGACACGGCGACGCGCAGGCGATCGGGCGCGCCGTAGTACAGCGGATCCGTCCCCTCGCGGGTCTGGTAGCTGAGCCCGCTCGACATCGACATCAGGTGACGCAGCGCAATGTCCTGCTTGTCCGCGAGGTCGCTCGCGAGATCAGGCCGCGCCGCTGCGATCAGCGGCGCAACCTTCGTCGACGGACCGAGCTTGCCTTCGCCGTCCAGGATCCCGACGAGCAGCGCCGTGACCGTCTTCGTCACCGAATACAGCTCGTAGTTGTTGTCGCGTGACAGCCCGGCGCCGTAGCGCTCGAACACGATCTTGCCGTCCTTCACGACGACGAGGCTGCGCACGTCCATCCGGTCGTGGCGCAGCCATTCCGACAGCCGCACGAGCGGCGCCGAATCGACGCCGACCGATTCGGGCACGACCGTCGGCAGGTCTTGCGGCGCGGCGCCGGCCGCGTGCGCCGCGCCGGCAGAACCGGCGGAACCCGCGACAACGGCAGCCGCCGCCGCGATCCGCCGCACAACGTGAGAAACGCTCATCCTTGCTCCTGATAGTCCGAGTGACGCCCCAGCGCGGCGCCGCGCATCAATCCAGGCACGGCTTGCCTGCCGGCAGGAACTGCCCGCGCCCCGGTTCGGCCGCGAGCAGCCGCCCGTCCTCGACGAGCAGCTCGCCGCGCGACAGGCAATGCCGCGGCCACCCCCTCACCTCGATCCCTTCATAAGGCGTGTAGTCGACCGCATGATGCAGCGACGCATTCGCGATCCGCACGCGCTTGTCCGGATCCCAGACGACGATGTCCGCATCGGCGCCGACCGCGATCGTCCCTTTCCGCGGATACAGCCCATACAGCTTCGCGGGCCGCAGCGACGTCAGTTCGACGAACTGATGCAGCGACAGCCGCCCTTCGCGCACGCCGTTGAACAGCAGCGGCAGGCGTGTTTCGAGCCCCGGAATCCCGTTCGGGATGTGATCGAACGTGGCCCGGTGCCCGCCCGGATGCTTGCCGCACGGATCGTCGTAATTGAACGGCGCGTGATCGGACGAGAACACCGAGAACACGCGCTGCTGCAGCGCCTTCCACACGGCCTGCTGGTTCGCCGGATCGCGCGGCGGCGGGCTGCATACGCACTTCGCGCCTTCGTAGTCGCCGTGGCCGAGATCGGCGGCGGTCAGGTACAGGTACTGCGGGCACGTTTCCGCGAGGATCGGCAGCCCGCGCGACTGCCCCCAGCGGATCTGCTCGATCGCCTCCGCACCCGACACGTGCACGATCAGGATCGGCACGTCGACGAGCTCCGCGAACGCGATCGCGCGATGCGTCGCTTCGCGCTCGACCACGGCCGGCCGCGCGTGCGCATGGAAATGCGGCGCGACGTGGCCGTCGCCGAGCAGCCGCTCGGTGAGCCAGCCGATGCAGTCCGAGTTCTCCGCATGCACCATCACGAGCGCGCCGTGCGCGCGCGCGACGCTCAGCACGTCGAGCATCTGGCGGTCGTTCAGCTTCAGGTCGTCGTAGGTCATGTAGACCTTGAACGACGTGTAGCCATTCGCGATCAGCCGCGGCAGCTCGTCCGCGAGCACCTGCGGCGTCGGATCGGCGACGATCAGGTGGAAGCCGTAGTCGACCACCGCGCGCCCTTCGGCACGCCGATGGTAATCGTCGACGGCCGCCTGCAGCGACTGCCCCTTCGCCTGCGCGGCGAACGGGATCACGGTCGTCGTGCCGCCGCAGACGGCCGAGCGCGTGCCGGAGAGGAAGTCGTCGGCCATCCGCAGCCCGTCGGGCATCGGCTGGTCGAGGTGGCAGTGCGCGTCGACGCCGCCCGGCATCACGAGCATCCCCGCCGCGTCGAGCTCGCGCGGCGCACGCGGCAACCCGTGCCCGAGCACGGCCACGCGCCCCGCGCGGATGCCGATGTCGCACGAGAACCGGTCCGCCGCCGTCACGACGTCCGCGTGACGGATCACGAAATCGAGGTCGTTCGACATGGCGCGCGCCTCAGACCACGTCGCTGAAGAGACGCCCCCAGCCCTTCACCTGCCGCGTGTCGTAGTCGGCGAGCTGCAGCGACTTCCACACGACGGTCGAGATCGTGTCGTAGATCGGAATGCCCGTTTCCTCCTCGAGCGCCGGCACCAGATGCGCGGCGTTCAGGTTCGTGCAGAAGATCGAGATCGCGCGTGGGCCGGCCTTCGCGACTTCGCGCACCATCCCGCCGATCTGGTCGCCCGTCACTTCGGAGAACGAGAAATTGACCTTCAGGTTCAGGTGGCGCTCGGCGATGCAGTTCAGCCCCGAGCGGCGATAGTTGTCGACGATCTTCGTCTGCACGTCGTCGAGATACGGCGTGACGAGGCCGAACTCGTGCGCGTCCGTCTTCTTCAGGATCTCGTTCAGCGCGAGCACCGACGTCGTCGCCGGAATGCCGGTCGCCTCGGTGATCCGGCGGCACAGCCGCTCGTCGGCCTCGAAGCCGAGCCAGCCCGACGACGTGCCGTTCCACGCGATCACGTCGACCTTCGCGTCGGCGAGCAGCTTCGCTGCCTCGATGATCTTGTGGTCGTCGAACTGGCCGAGCGCCTGGTCGGACAGCGAGATCTCGGTGACCGGGAAGCGCGCGAAGTGCGCGGATACGCCCGGCAGGCCGGCGACCATCGCGCTCGTCAGCGGTTCGAGCGACGTGTTCGAGGACGGGGTCAGCATGCCGAGAAGGGTGCGCTTTTTCATGGGTAGTCTCTCTTGCGGTAAAGGGGTCGGTCAGACGTCAGACGGGAAGCTTGTTTTCGTAGTCGATCGCGCTCGAGCACAGCAGCAGGCCGACGCCCGCAGCCGCGAAGAACATCAGCGCGAGGAAATAGGAGCCGGTGAACTGCACGATCGCGCCGACGATGATCGGCACGGTGATGCCGCCGATGTTGCCGCCGAGGTTCATGAAGCCGCCGAGGAAGCCGATCTTGTCGCGGGTGCCGAGCGACGACGGGATGCACCAGTACAGGCCGCACCAGCGCAGGAAGAACAGCGTCGACGACAGCAGCGCGACGACGACGGCCGCATCCTTCACGTACGCGACCGAGAAGATCGACACGGTGGCGATCACCGCGGCGATGCCGAACAGCGTGCGCATCACGACGTTCGGACGACCGCCCGCGGCCTTCCACTTGTCGGCGATCCAGCCGCCGAGCAGTTCGCCGACGAAGCCGCTGAAGAAGATGATGAAGCTCGAGCCGCCCATCGCCTTGATGTCGAAGCCGTGCACCTTGTGCAGGTAGTTCGGCATCCACGTGAGCAGGCCGTAGAACACGCTGTTGAAGCACATCCAGCCGAAGAACATGCACCACACCGAGCGGTACTTGAAGAAGTCGCTCGAGCGGCCCGACGCGCCCGGCGGCTCGGCCGCGAGATCGCGCGCATGCGACGCCTCGATGTATTCGGCTTCCTGCTCGTTGACGCCTGAATGCTCGCGCGGCGAGTTGCGGATGTAGGACCACGCGAGCACGCCCGCCAGCACGGTGCCGATGCCGGCCACCGCGAACGCGAGCCGCCACGAGCCGAGCAGCGCGATCAGGCCGGCGATCAGCACCGCGCCCAGCGCGGCCCCGAGCGGCGCGCCGCCGTCGAGCAGCGTTGCGCCGCGGCCGCGTTCGGTCTGCGTCATCCAGATCGCGTTGAGCTTGCCGCCGGCCGGATAGATCGGCGCTTCCGACGCGCCGAGGCCGAGCCGCGTGAGCAACAGGCCCGGCGCGCTCGTGCACAGCGCGGCGAGCGCCTGGAAGAAGCCCCAGAACACGGTCGCCGTCGCGATCACGATGCGCGGCTTGAAGCGGTCGGCCAGCATCCCGCCGGGGATCTGCATCACCGCATAGGTCCAGAAGAACGAGCTGAGGATCAGGCCCTCCATCGCCGGACCGATGTCGAATTCCTTCGAAATGAACGGCATTGCGACCGACAACGACGCGCGATCGACGTAGTTGATCGCAATGAGACTCAGCATGACGACGAATATCTTCCAGCGGACGGCGGATTTGCCGACCGCCAGGGTCGCAACACCGGAGGTTGAAGACATGGACGGACTCCACTGATGAACGAGGATGGTCAGGACGTCGCGCAACGTTGAACCGAGTATAGGATTAGAAATTTATAATTACACATGGTGTAAACGCTTGGTTTTATTGAATTTGTGTTTTCTATGTCGCTGTGCAGGGTAAGCCCCAGTATCGTGATAAGCTTGCACCCATCATGAGCCAGCCTCCCCGGAATCCCCTACTCCTGCGCACCCGCGGCATGGCCGCGGAGATCGCCGCGCGCCTGCGCGTGATGATCGACGAGGGCGAGCTGCCGCCCGGCGCGCGGATCGACGAAAAGGAACTGAGCCTCGCGTTCGATGTGTCGAAGACACCGCTGCGCGAGGCGCTGAAGGTGCTCGTCGCCGAAGGCGCGGTCACGCACCGCCAGTACATCGGCTATCGCGTCGCGCCGATCGATCTCGACGATCTCGCCGCAACCTTCGAGCTGCTGCATGGTCTCGAGGCGATGGCGGGCGAATTGCTGCAGCGTCGGATCGGCGCGGCGGCGCTCGCCGCGCTGCAGGCGAAGCATCGGCGCATGATCGAATGCCACGAGGCCGGCAAGCGCGTCGAGTATTTCCGGCTGAACCAGCAGATCCACCAGATGATCGTCGATGCGGCCGGCAATCCGGTGCTGTCGGGCATCTATGCGTCGCTGATGTCGAAGGTCCATCGCGCGCGCGGCGCAGCGAACACGGACACGCTGCGCTGGGCCGAGTCGCTCGGCGAGCACGACGCGATCATGCAGGCGCTCGCCGATCCCGCGCATGCGGAATTGCCGCAGATCCTGCGCGCCCATTCGGAAAACACCGCGCGTGAAGTGCTCGCCATTCTCGAGCGCACGCGCGGCACGAGTGCGCCGGACGAGCGGCAGTCGGCCGAGGTGTGACGCGGATCTTCGAACAGTGTCCGCAGGTGCAGCAGTGCTATTACGTGACGGGGGAATGGGACTTCGTGCTGATCCTGACGGTGCGGGACATGGATCAGTACAACGCGCTCACGCGGCAGTTGTTCTTCGCGACCAACAACGTGAAGCGGTTCAAGACACTGGTGAGCATGAGCCGGGTGAATGTCGGGCTGGGGGTGCCGGTCGAACCCGGTGCATGAGTGCGGCAAAGAAACAGCCGGCGCGTGACCGCATGCGCCGGCCGTTTCCCATCGACGGCTACGTCAGCGGCAACTGAAACTCGCTGCCGAATTCACGTCGCCCGACCCGTTGTAGCGCGCGACCTGCGGATACGGACACAGCGGGCGTGTGCGGCCCGCCCCCCACGACGCGGGCACCTCGGCATTCGGCACCGCGTTCGTCGCGTCGCGCGCGGCGGCCACGATCGCGGCGGGCGCCTGCCCCTGCTCGACCCACGCGACGAGCGGCGTCAGCATGTCGAACTGGTCGGCCGTCGGCCCGCCCGCACAGTGGTTCATCCCGGGCACCGGGTAGAAGCGCGCGAAGTCCGACGCGTCGCCGCCGTTCGCCTGCGCTACACGCGCGTACCAGTCGCGCGTGTCGTTGAACGAGAACACCGCGTCGCCCGTGCCGTGATAGACAAGCAGCTTCGCACCGCGCGCCTTCAGCGCGGACAGGTTCGTCTCGTCGGGCGGCGTCATGAACGACCACGCGGATTGCGTGTACATGCCGCTGGTCGCGAAGATCGCCGGCGCGTCGTTGTCCATGTCGAAGCCGAGCGCGAAACCGGGCAGGTTCGCGAGTGTCGCCGCCCCTTTCGGCGGAGTTGTGAACGCGAATGCCATCGCGGCCGGATCGAGCGTAACCGACGCCGACTGCTTCCACCCGGCCCAGTCGCGGCCGGCCATGCCGGGATCGTACGGAAAGCTCGCATAGAGCGCCGCGCCCGCGCTGTTGCGTGCACCCGCGAACACGTTTTCGAGCGCGGTCTTCTGCGCGGTCGTCAGGCATGTGCCGGTGCGGGTGCCGTTCGCGCAGGTCGGGATATCGGCATCGACGCTGAAGTGTGCCTGGCACGCGGCGACGTCCTGCACCATCCCGTCGGCCACGCCGTCGAGCGCATCGCATTTGTCGAGGATCTTCGCGGCGACGAACTGACGCTCCGCATCGGTGAACCCGCTGCGGATATCCGGCAGCCCGTTCGAGCCCGTCGCCGACGCGATCTTCGCGAACTGCTGCGCACTGTACATTTCGCCGATCGCCGCCTTCGGCAAGTGAAAGCCCGGATCGCCCGCGATGATGCCGTCGTAGTCGGCTGCGTTGCGCGCGGCCGTGACCATCGCGTGCCGGCCGCCGTTCGAGCAGCCGCCGAAATAGCTGCGATCGGGCGCCTTGCCATAGGCGAGCCGGATCACCTGCTTCGCCATCGGCGTTAGCGCGTCGACCGCCGCGTAGCCGTAATCGAGGCGCGCCTGCGGATCGAAGCCGAACAGCGGGTTCTGCGCGGCACTGTGCCCCGAATCCGAGCTGATCACCGCGAAGCCCTGGTTCAGCGCATCGGTTAGCGGCCCGCCGCCGCCGATCTCGCCGGTCGCCGTCACGACGTTGCCGTCGAAGCCGCCGTTCGCCTGGTAGAAGAAGCGGCCGTTCCACGCCTTCGGCAAGCGCATCTCGAAGCCGATCGCGTAGGTGTTGCCGTCCACCGCGCTCACGCGCTCGTTCATCTTCCCTGCGATCACGCAGTGCTCGGCGATCGGCTTGCCGGCCACCGTCAGCGCGCCGGCGGCCGCGGTCTTCACCGATGTAAACGACGTGTTCGCATACGCAAGCTTCGCGGCGAGTGTGTCGCAGGTCTGCGTCATCGCGGCCGGCATCGCGGCGCTCAGGTGCGTCGGCGCCGAGCTGACCGAATCGTCGCCGCCGCAGCCGGCGAGCATTGCCGCTGACAGCGGCGCAATGCAGAGGAATACGGATTTTCTGTTCACGATGTCTCCCGTTCGTCAGGCTGCCGGATCAGAACATGTGCTTGACGCCGACCATCGCGCCGAGCTGCCCCATTCCTTCGCCGGGCGTCGTGCCGGCACCGCCGCCGCTGACCGCGTAGCGCGCGTGTGCGCTGTTCCACAGATACGAACTCTGCGCGTAGACCGACGTGCGCTTCGACAGCAGGTAGGTCGCGCGCAGCGTCGCCATCGTCGCGCGCGTGTCGTGCGCGCTGTTGACGATCCGGTAGCCTTCGCCGTCGACGATGAAATCCGGCTTGACCGAGTACGACGCGCCGACGAAGAACAGATCCGAATGCGCGCCGGCCGCGGCCGGCGAACCGGTCGACACGCGCCGCCCGATCCATCCCGCGCCGAGCCGCGCGCCCGCCGCCTGCGCATACGCGCTCACATGCACGCGCGCGTCCTTGCCCGCGCTGCTCGTGAACGCGACCGGCGCAATGCCGTCGAAGAAATTCGCGGCCGCGCCCGTGCCGCCGCGCTGCTCCTCGTACGACGCGGCCGCGCCGAAATACGCGCTGTCGTACTTGAGCATCGCCGACCAGTTGCGGCATTCGACCGCGTGGCCCGGCACCTGCCCCGCGCACGTGCCCTGTCCCGGCGAATTGCCGGTGCCCGCACTGTCGCGGCCGAACGAATAGGCGGCGCCGAGCGTCACGCCGCGATACGTGCCGATGTAGGTCACCGCGTTGTCGGCGCGACCGTTCGGCACGTACGCATCGAACGAACCGAGCCCGTAGATATCCGGGCCGATGATGTCCGCGCCCTGCAGGGCGAGGTAGGTCATCGTGTACTGGCGGCCGAACGCGAGCGTGCCGAAGCCGCCCTTCAGCCCGACGAACGCCTGCCGGCCGAACAGCCGCCCGCCCTGGCCGAGATCGCCGCCGCGCACGTTGAAGCCGCTTTCGAGCGTGAACACAGCCTGGTAGCCGCCGCCGAGGTCCTCCGCGCCGCGCAGCCCCCAGCGCGACGGCATCTCGCCCGTCACGCCGGGCATCCGCACCACGTGGTCGCCGGCGGCGTTCGCGTGCGACACGAATTCAACGCCGGTGTCGATGATGCCGTACAGCGTCACGCTGGACTGCGCGTGCGCGCCGGTCGCGGCCAGCGTACATGCACCGGCCGCCAGCAATGCTTTGGTGTACTTCATGGTAAGTGTCTCCAGACCTGTGTCGATATCGCGCTCTGCCGGCGCTCGTGGTTGAAAGCAAAGAAACTCAGTCGTGTGCCTGCGGCCGCCGGATCAGCACCAGCGCCGCGACGGCCGCGACGAGCGTGACGGGGATGCTCGCGCCGATCACCACCGGCGCGCTGCGCCCGGCAGCCAGCAGCGTCGCGGCCGCTAGCGGGCCGACCACGGAGCCGAGCCGGCCAACGGCGACCGCAGAGCCGACGCCGGTACCGCGCATCGCGGTCGGGTAATACATCGCGGCGAGCGCATACAGCACCGACTGGCCGCCGACGACGAACATCCCGGCCGCGAATGCCGCGACGGACAGCCAGACGAGCCCCGGCGCGACCGCCAGCGCAGCAAGCGACAGCACGATCCCCGCATACATCCCGACGACGACCCGCGACGGCCGCATCCGGTCCATCGACGTGCCGATGCCGAGTACGCCGAGGCCGCTGCCGATGTTGAAGAAGATCTGCACGATCCCGGCCTGGCTGCGCGCGAGCCCCTTCGCCGCCATCAGCGACGGCAGCCAGTTCAGCAGGAAATACAGCACGATCAGCGTGCAGAAATAGCTGAGCCAGAGCGCGAGCGTGGTGCCCGTGCGCGCCCCGCCGAACAACGTGTGCGCGACACCTGGACGCGCGGAACCCGACGCGCTGACGTCGAGGAACGCACGCGATTCCGGCAGCAGCGCGAGCAACAGCGGAGCGAGCAGCAGCGGCCCGACGCCGCCGACGTAGAAGATGTGCCGCCATTCGGTGTCGCCGGCAAGCAGCACGCCGATCAGCGACGCGATCATGCCGCCGAACGGAATACCGCAGTACATCACGGCCACCGCGCTGCTGCGCGAGCGCGCGTCGACGGCTTCGGAAGACAGCGCGATCAGGTTCGGCATCGCACCGCCGAGACCGAGGCCGGTCAGCGCGCGCACGACGACCAGCATCGCGAAGCTCGACACCTGTGCGGTGGCGATCGACAGCAGCCCGAACAGGCAGACCGACGCGATCAGCACGCGCTTGCGGCCGATCCGATCGGCGAGCCAGCCGCCGAGCATCGCGCCCGGCAGCAGGCCGAACGTGCCCGCGCTGAACGCGAGCCCCATCTGCGATACGGTCAGCCCGAATTCATGGGCCATGCGCGGCGCGGCAACGCCGACCGACTGCAGGTCGAGCCCCTCGAGCAGCGCGATCGCGAAACACAAGCCGAGCGTCGTCGCGACGGCCGGCCTCTCGGCAACGTAGGTGTCCATTTCGTCTCCTAACCCGCGCGGCATGCCGACACGCATGTGCGCTGTATTTTTCATGATCGGATCACACATCAACTTATCAGGAAACCTGATTCAATGTCCGAAATAAAGTCCGCGTGGCTCGCTGGCCGCGTGGACCATCATTCCATCGAAGGACGGGACGATTTAATAACAGGTAACCTGATATTTCAAGTGCGACGAGCGCCGGTGTTAACCCGCAACGGACACGGGAACCGGCGCAACCGGGTCAGGCAGTAGCGGAGAGAAAGGCGCGAGTCAGTCGCGCAGGTTGCGCACGAACAGCTCCAGCGTGCGCTGGACCTGCGCGACGTCGTCGGCCGTCAGGCCGTCGCCGAGCATCCGGCGTTCGAGCGGCCGCAGCACGCGTTCGCATTCGCGCAGGAGCGCCGAGCCTTCGTCGGTCAGCCGCAGCAGGATCACGCGGCCGTGATTCGGATCGGCTTCGCGCGTGACGAAGCCGCGGCCCGCCATCGCGACCATCACCTCGTTCGCCGACTGCGGCGTGATGAACGACCGCACCGCAAGCTGCGCATTGGACTGCGCGCCGCGCGCCTCGAGCACCGACAGCGCCGTGTACTGCGCAAGCGTCACGCCGAGCGGCACGAGCGCATCGCTCATCTGGCGGCGCAGCAGCCGCTCGAGATTGCCGATCAGGTAGGTCAGCCGCTGCTGAGGGCGCGTGCGGGGCTTGTCTTCGGTGGCGCGGGCCGCGCGTTTCGCGCCGGCCGGCTTGACGGGTGTCGAACTCATGAAGGTGTCGGAATGAATGTCGCGGGCCATCTTACCTCACGCGCGGCGGGCTTCGTGACCGCAGGCGAACTGTATACAACCAAGCCTTCCAGATCCGGCAACAGTAGTCGTTTACCCGGCAATTCCGGCAATTTCTCTTGATCCTTGCGCATCGATGTATACAATAAAACTCAGGTACCCTGATATTAACGATCGCACCGCGCACGCGGCACGAGAGCTCACCCGACATCTCATGGCCCACATCGACGCACCATCACCTGACACGCACGCCGCCGCGTCCCGGTCGCAGACCGTCCGCACGCTGCTCGGCCTGCGCGAACTCATCGTCGGCGGCGAGCTGGGCCCCGGCGAGCGGATCTCCGAGCTGTGGGTCGTCGAGCGGCTCGGCGTATCACGCACACCGGTTCGCGCAGCGCTGATCCGGCTGCAGGAAGAAGGACTGATCGAACCGATCCCGACCGGCGGCTTCGCGGTGCGCGCGTTTTCCGCGCGCGAGATCGGCGACGCGATCGAATTGCGCGGCGCGCTCGAAGGGCTCGCCGCGCGGCTCGCGGCCGAGCGCGGCGTACCGCCGCCGACGCTGCGCGACCTGCACGCATGCGCCGATGAAATCGACGCGCTGCTCGCCGGCCCGCTGACCGACGACACGTTCTCCCGCTACGTCGATGCGAACGCGCGCTTTCACCGGCTGCTCGCGGGCGCGGCAGGCAGCGACGTCGTCGCGCGGCAGATCGACAAGGTCGCGACGCTGCCGTTCGCGTCCGCCAGCGCGTTCGTGGTCGTGCAGTCGCTCGATCCGCGCGCGCGCGAAACGCTCGTCGTCGCCCAGGCGCAACATCGCGCGGTGCTCGACGCAATCGAGCGGCGCCAGGGCGCGCGTGCGGAAGCGCTGATGCGCGAGCACGCGCAGATCGCCCACGGCAACCTGACGCGCGTGCTCGACAACCAGCGCGCGATCACGAAGCTCGCAGGCGGCAACCTGATCCGCCGCGACGCCGGCTGACCCGGCGCCCGGCCTGTTCATGCGCGGCGCCCGGCCCGTTCGGCGCCGCCTTTCCGACCCACAAACACGGCGTGCGAGCACGCCCTGGAGGAGACGCATGTTCCTGAAAAACGCGTGGTATGTCGCGTGCACGCCCGACGAATTCGCGGGCAAGCCGCTCGGCCGGCAGATTTGCGGCGAGCGCATGGTGTTCTTTCGCGATGCGGACGGCAAGGTCGCCGCGCTCGAGGATTTCTGCCCGCATCGCGGCGCGCCGCTGTCGCTAGGCACCGTCCGCGACGGCCTGCTCGTATGCGGCTATCACGGGCTGACGATGGGCGCGAACGGCAAATGCGCGAGCATGCCGTGCCAGCGCGTCGGCGGCATTCCCGCGATCCGCACCTATCCGGCTGTCGAGCGGTACGGCTTCGTGTGGGTGTGGCCCGGCGATCCGGAACGCGCCGACCCGGCGGCGATCCACCGGCTCGACTGGGCCGACGATCCGGGCTGGGCCTACGGCGGCGGCCTGTATCACATCGGCTGCGACTACCGGTTGATGATCGACAACCTGATGGACCTCACGCACGAAACCTACGTGCATGCGTCGAGCATCGGGCAGCCGGAAATCGAGGAGGCGCCGCCCGCGACGAAGGTGAACGGCGACACGGTCACGACCAGCCGCTTCATGGAAGGCATCGTGCCGCCGCCGTTCTGGGCGGCCGCGCTGCGCGGCAATGGCCTCGCCGACGACGTGCGCTGCGACCGCTGGCAGATCTGCCACTTCACGCCGCCGAGCCACGTGATGATCGAGGTCGGCGTCGCGCATGCGGGCAAAGGCGGTTACCACGCGGATCCACGCGACAAGGTATCGAGCATCGTCGTCGACTTCATCACGCCGGAGACGGAGACGTCGATCTGGTACTTCTGGGGGATGGCGCGCAGCTTCGCGGTCGACGACCGAGCGCTGACGGAAACCATCCGCGCCGGGCAAGGCAGGATCTTCGCCGAGGATCTCGACATGCTCGAAGCGCAGCAGCGCAACCTGCTGACCTGGCCCGACCGGCCGCTCCTCAAGCTCAACATCGACGCGGGCGGCGTGCAGTCGCGGCGCGTGCTCGACCGGCTGATCGACCAGGAGCGCGCCGCCGCGCTGTCGTGCTGACCGCGTGCCGCGCCGTCGCGCTGCGGCGGTGCGGTGCGCTCACTCCATCTTTCCCATGAAAGTCACACTCACCCGCAAGCTTCCCGCCGCGACCGACATCTGCGAGTTCGAACTGGTGTCGGCCGACGGCGCCGCGCTGCCGCCGTTCACGGCCGGCGCACACATCGACGTCCATGTCGGCGGCTTCGTCCGCCAGTACTCGCTGTGCAACAGCCCGTCCGAAGCGGGCGTCTACCGGATCGGCGTGCTGCGCGAGCCCGCGTCGCGCGGCGGCTCGCGCGCGATGCACGCGTGCGAGCCGGGCGCAACGCTCGACGTCAGCGCGCCGCGCAATCATTTCCCGCTCGACCCGGGTGCCGCGCACAGCGTGCTGCTGGCCGGCGGCATCGGCATCACGCCGTTGCTCAGCATGGCCGCTTACCTGGTCGAGACCGGCCAGTCGTTCGAACTGCATTACTGCGCGCGCGAGCGGGCGCGCGCCGCATTTCTCGACCGGCTCGACACACCGGCGCTTGAGGCCCGCACGCGGCTCTGGTTCGACGACGATCCGGCCGGCCGGCGCATCGATTTCGCGCAGGTGCTTGCGAACCCGGCGCCACGCACGCACCTGTACGTGTGCGGTCCCGGCGGGTTCATCGACGCCGCGCTCGCGGCGGCCGCGCAGGCCGGATGGAGCGCGGCGAACGTGCATCGAGAGTACTTCGGTGCGACCGGCGTAGGCGCGGCCGGCAAAGGTGCGGCCGGCTCAGGCGCGTCAGACCCGGCGCCCAATGACGGCGATCGCGCGTTCCAGGTGTCGCTCGCGCAGTCGGGATGCGTGGTCGATGTGCCGGCCGGCACGTCGATCGTCGAGGCGCTGCGCAGCAGCGGAATCGAGGTGCCCGTGTCGTGCGAACAGGGCGTGTGCGGCACCTGCCTCACGCGCGTGCTGTCCGGCACGCCCGATCATCGCGACGTGTACCTGACCGACGACGAACGCGCGGCCAATGACCAGATCCTGCCGTGCTGTTCGCGCGCGGTCACGCCGGTGCTGGTGCTCGATATCTGAACGAGAAGCTGCACGCAGCGCCGCCGCTTGAGGCAGCGCTGCGCACGCCCGGTAGTCCGCCTGTCTTGCGAGGACGCGGCAAGCCTGTTCCGGATGCGTTAGGACGCGTTCGGGCCGGGATGCACTGCGGATTCATGCACCGGCCGTCGCGTATTCCGAGGCAACCCGGCTTGATGCACGCCGCCAGGAACGTCGACCTGCACCTGAATCCGCAGGATGCCCGAATGGCTCCGGCTCAGCGAATTCTGAATGGACCGGCAGCGATACAGAAGCGGCCCGGACGTATCGATCGCGACGCTAGCACGCAATAGCGTGATGCGATCCAGCCGGCAACGGCGCCCGGCACCCGGCTTCGACAAGCGCGAGCCGATGCGCAAACGCCGCGAGCGGATAGTCGAAGAAATACGCGCCGAGCTCACGCTTGTCCGCATAGAACGGATCGTCGTGCGGCGCGTCGGCGGCAATCCGCAGCGTGCGCGCCCACGCGAACGCGAGCAGCAGCCAGCCGACCAGCGCGAGATAGTCGTCGGCGACGCGGTACGGCAATTCGGGATCGTCGGCGCTCGCGCGCATCACGTCGGCCGTCGTGCGCTCGAGGTCCGCGCATAGCGCGCCGACCCGCGCGCCGGCCGATGCCGTCCGCGCGTCGGCGCTGCGGCCGCAATGCGCCGCCTCCGCACGCACGTGATCGAGCAGCGCGCGCAGGCCCTCGCCCCGATCCGCGAGCACCTTGCGCGTCAGCAGGTCGATTGCCTGGATCTCGTTCGTGCCTTCGTACAGCATCGACACGCGGCTATCGCGCACCGTCTGCTCGATCCCGTATTCGTGGATATAGCCGTAGCCGCC
Source organism: Burkholderia sp. PU8-34 (assembly GCF_053427725.1). Taxonomy (NCBI): domain Bacteria; kingdom Pseudomonadati; phylum Pseudomonadota; class Betaproteobacteria; order Burkholderiales; family Burkholderiaceae; genus Burkholderia; species Burkholderia sp. PU8-34. Next base: position 74,474 of record NZ_JBSAXC010000017.1, on the reverse strand, counting down.
GAACACTTGCAGCGCGTTCGACGCGGCCGCAAAGCCGTTCGCGGTGAAGAACGCCTTCGCGACCGGCGTCAGCAGCGACACGAGCCGCGACGCCGCGTGCCGCGCGGCCGCATCGGGATCGTGCGCGGCGACATCGAGCCCGTGCCCGATCCAGTAGCCGATCGCGCGCTCGGCCTCGACGATCGCCCGCGCGTCGAGCAGGTTGCGCCGGATCGCGGGGTGCAGCGCAATCGGCGCCGCCGCGCCGTCCGCGTGCGCGCCACCGGCCGCGCGCCCCTGCTCGCGCTCGCGCGCATACGCCGAAGCGGCCTGCGACGCGCTTTCCGCATGCCCGACGCCCTGCATCGCGACCTGCAGCCGCGCCGCGTTCATCATCACGAACATCGACGCGAGCCCGCGATGCGGTTCGCCGACGAGCCAGCCGGCCGCCGCGTCGAAGCGCATCGTGCACGTGGGGCTCGCCTTCAGCCCCATCTTCTTCTCGATGCCGTCGCACCACACGCCGTTGCGCACGCGCCCGGCAGGACCGTCGTGCCACTTCGGCACGACGAACAGCGACAGGCCCTTCGTGCCCGGCGGTGCGTCGGGCAGCCGCGCGAGCACGAGATGCACGATGTTGTCGGTCAGGTCATGCTCGCCGCCCGTGATGAACAGCTTGCTGCCGCTGAGCCGGTAGCCGTCGATGGCCGGATCGGGCACCGCCTGCGTGCGCAGCAGGCCGAGGTCGCTGCCGGCCTGCGGCTCGGTCACGCACATCGTCGTCAGCCATTCGCCGCTCGCGATCTTCGGCAGCACGTCGCGCGCGAGCCGCTCGGAGCCATGCGCGCGCAGGCACGCGACCGCGCCGTGCGTGAGGCCCGGCGACATCAGCCACGCGTGGTTGGCTGCCGCAAGCATCTCCTGCAGCGCGACGTCGAGCAGATGCGGCAGGCCCTGCCCGCCGCAGTCCGGATCGAGCGCGAGCGTCGGCCAGCCGGCATCGACGTAGTCGCGATACGCATCGCGAAACCCGTCCGGCAGCGTCACGCCGCCGCCGTCGAACCGGCAGCCCTGCAGGTCGCCGCTCGCGTTGAGCGGCGCGAGCCGCCCGGCTACGAAGCGCGCAGCCTCGTCGAGCACCTGCTGCGCGGTCGGCGCGTCGAGGTCCGCCCATTCGGGCACGCGGCGCCACAACGCCGGCGCGTCGAGCCATTCGTCGATCACGAAACGCATGTCGCGCAGCGGCGCGCGATAGAAGGCACTCATCGTGCCCCCTCAAGCGCGACGCGCCGCATCGGCGAAGATCACGCCGGAATCGGCCGCATCCGCCGCATACATTTCGTCGACCCGCGCCGCGCGCTGCGCAAGCACCGCACGCTGGTTGATCGAGCCTTTGTCGGTGATCTCGCCGAGATCCAGCGAAGGCGGCTCGTCGAGCACGCAGAGCCGCGTGACCAGCGTCGCGCTGCCGGTCGCGTCGCGGTTCACGCGCGCGAGCAGATCCGCGAAGAACGCGCGCACGGCCGGCGCGCGCAGCACGGCTCGCGCATCGGCGTCCGGCCCCGCGCCGGCGAGGCGCCGGCAATCGTCGACACGCGGGAAGATCATCGCGCCGACATCGTCGCGGTTCATTCCCGTGACGACCACGTCCTGCACGTACGGCGCGCCGTTCGAGATGATCCGCGCGCGCATCGGCCCGACGCTCACGAACGTGCCCGACGACAGCTTGAAATCCTCGGCGATCCGCCCGTCGAACATCAGGCCGACGTCCGGGCGCGCGGGATCGGCGAAGCGCACCGCGTCGCCGCTGCGGTAATAGCCTTCGTCGTCGAACACGTCGCGCGCGTCCGCGCCGCTCGCGCGCCAGTAGCCGGCCATCACGTTCGGCCCGCGAAAGCGCGCTTCGAGCTTGCCGTCCACCGGCACGAGCCGCACCTCGCAGCCGGGCGCGGGCAGCCCGATGTAGCCGGCCCCCGACATCGGCCCCGTCGTGAACAGGCACGATGGCGCGGTCTCGGTCATCCCGAGCCCCGCCATGATGCGGATGCGCTCGCCGCAGTGCGCGAGCGTCACGCGTTCGAGCCGGTCCCACGCGGCCTGCGACAGCCCCGCGCCCGCGAAGAAGTACAGCTTCACGCGCGAGAAGAACGTCGCGCGCAGCGCCGCGTCCGCTTCGAGCGCGGCGGCGAGCTCCTCCCAGCCCTTCGGCACGTTGAAATACAGCGTCGGCGCGATCTCGCGCAGGTTGCGCAGCGTCTCGTCGAACTTGCCGGGCACCGGCTTGCCGTCGTCGATGTACAGCGTGCCGCCGTTGTACAGCGCGATGCCGACGTTGTGGCTGCCGCCGAACGTGTGATTCCACGGCAGCCAGTCGACCAGCACCGGCGGCTCGACGCCGAACTGCGGAAACGTCTCGAGCAGCATCTGCTGGTTGCTGCACAGCATCCGGTGCGTGGTCGGCACCGCTTTCGGCAGGCGCGTCGAGCCGGACGTGAACAGGAACTTCGCGATCGTTTCGCCGGTGAGCGCGTCATGCGCAGCGTCGACGCTGCCGGGCACCGTATCGAGCAGCGACGCGAAGCGCGTGACACCGCGCATCGCGTCCGGCGCCGACACGACCACACGCTCGACGTCGGCCGGCACGGCCGCGTCGAGCGCGGCCGCGAACGCATGGCCGTCGGCTGCGAACACGAGGCCCGGCGTCAGCAGCGCCAGCGCGTGGCGCAGCTTGCCGAAATCGCTCGATACGAGCGAATACGCGGGCGACAGCGGCGCATACGGAATGCCGGCCCACATCGCGCCGAACGCGAGCTGCAGATGTTCGAGGTCGTTGCCGGACAGGATCGCGACCGGCCGCTCGGCCGACAGCCCGCGATCGAGCAGCGCCTGGCCGATCGCGCGCGCGCGTTCGAGCATCTGCGCGTAGCTGATGCCGATCCACGCGCCGTCGGGCCCGCGCCGCGCGACCAGCCAGCGGTCCGGGTGCGCGCGCGCGCCGCTGACGAGCCGGTCGGTCAGCCGCCGCGGGTAGTCGCCGAGCGGCACCGCCGCACGCATGTACCAGCCGTCGCCACGCGGCTCGATGTGCGGCGGCGGCGCGCCGATCGCGACGGGCCGGTAACCGTCAAGCGCCGGCTGGGCGGCGGCGCCTGCGCGAAGTTGGGTCGGATCCGCATCCAAGGTCTGTCTCCATCCAGTCAGGGCCGCCGGACGCGTTCGTGCGCGTCCGGCGAGTGCTGCGTTGTGTTGTTGTGGCTTCGTGTCGTATCGGCCGCGCCGAACGTTCAGATCGGATAGTGGCGCGGCGCCGTCTGCACGGTGATCCAGCGCAGGTCCGTGAACTCGGCGATCGACGCCTTGCTGCCGAAGCGGCCATAGCCGCTCGCCTTCACGCCGCCGAACGGCATCTGCGCCTCGTCGTGCACGGTCGGGCCGTTGATGTGGCAGATGCCCGACTCGATCCGCTTCGCGAGGTTCATCGCGCGCGCGATGTCGCGGCTGAACACGGCCGCCGACAGCCCGTATTCGCTGTCGTTCGCGGCTGCGAGCGCATCGTCGTCGCCGTCGACGCGCTGCACGGTCACCACCGGCCCGAACGATTCATCGGCGTAGAGCTTCATGTCGCGCGTGACGCCGTCGACGATCGTCGGCTGCATCACCGCGCCGTCGATGTCGCAGCCGAGCGGCAGCACGGCGCCCAGCGCGCGCGCGTCGCCGACGAGCGCCGCGATCCGCTGCGCGGCGGCCGCACTCTCGAGCGTGCCGAGCACGACACCCGGCGCGGCCGGATCGCCGGCCTTCAGCGTACGCGCTTTCGCGACGAGCTTGTCGACGAACGCATCCGCCACCCGGCGATCGACGATCACGCGCTCGGTCGACATGCAGATCTGGCCCTGGTTGAAGAACGCGCCGAACGCGACCGCATCGACCGCCGCGTCGAGATCGGCGTCGTCGAGCACGAGCACGGGCGCCTTGCCGCCGAGCTCGAGCAGCGCGGGCTTCAGGTGGCGCGCCGACAGCTCGGCGACGATCCGCCCGACGCGCGTCGAGCCCGTGAAGTTCACGCGCCGCACAGCTGGGTTCGCGATCAGCCGCTCGACAAGCGCCGGCGCATCCTCGGGCGCATGCGTGATCACGTTGACGACGCCGTCGCCAAGCCCCGCGTCGTGCAGCACGCTGCCGATCAGCGCGTGCACGCCCGGGCAGCCTTCGGACGCCTTCAGCACGACCGTGTTGCCGCACGCGAGCGGCATCGCGAGCGCGCGCGTCGCGAGGATCACCGGCGCATTCCACGGCGCGATGCCGAGCACGACGCCGCACGGCTGACGCACGGCCATCGCGAGACTGCCCGGCACGTCGGACGGAATCACCGCGCCGTCGATCTGCGTCGTCATCGCGGCGGCCTCGCGCAGCATGTTCGCGGCGAGCATCACGTTGAAGCCGTACCAGTTCGCCATCGCGCCCGTCTCGGCGCGGCCGATCTCGATGAATTCGCCGGCGCGCGCGTCCATGCGGTCCGCGGCGGCCAGCAGCCGCCGGCGGCGCTCGGTGGGCGCGAGCGCGGCCCACGCGGGGAACGCACGCGCGGCCGCCGCGACCGCCGCATCGGCGTCGGCCGGCGTCGCCGCCGCCGCGCGCGACGCGACCCGCCCCGTCGCCGGATCGATCCGGTCGAACGTCCTGCCGTCCGACGCGCCGCGCGACACACCGCCGATCAACAAACTCACTTCGTGCAATTCGTGCATTTCGCTGTCTCTCCGCTCAAGTCGGGTTGCGTGCGCCGTGCCCTGTCAGCGCTTGTACGCCTGCAGGCCCGGCTTGATGCTCTTGTCGTCGAGGAACTGCTTGAGCCCCTGCTCGCGGCCGCCTTCCGGATCGCGATGGTTCGCCTGGTCGAGCTTTGCGTACAGGTAGTCCTCGTTCTGCTCCCACGTGAGTTCACGGCAGCGCTTGAAGCCGTGCTTCGCGTTGCGGATCACGACCGGGTTCTTGTCGAGCAGCTTCGCGGCAAGCGCGACGACCTCGTCGCGCAGTTGCGCGCGCGGCACGCTCTTGTTGACGAGCCCCATCTGCGCGGCCTGCTGGCCCGTGAACGTGTCGCCCGTCATGATGTAGTACAGCGCCTGACGGTGGCCGACCGTGTCCGCCATCGCCTTGCTGACGAGGTTGCCGGGCGGGATGCCCCAGTTGATTTCCGACAGGCCGAACACGGCTTCGTCGGCCGCGATCGCGAGATCGCACGCGACGAGCGGCGAGAAGCCGCCGCCGAAGCACCAGCCGTTGACCATCGCGATCGTCGGCTTCGCGTACATGCGCAGCAGCTGCCACTGCCAGCGGCTTGCATCGCGGCGGATCTTCTCCTGCAGGATTTCCGGGCCCGCGTCGATTTCGCGGAAGTATTCCTTCAGGTCCATGCCGGCCGTCCAAGCGTCGCCTTCGCCGCTCAGCACCAGCACCTGTGCTTCCGGATCGAGCTCGATCGCTTCCAGCACGTCGATCATCTCCGAATTCAGCGTCGGGCTCATCGCGTTGCGCTTCTCCGGACGGTTCAGCGTCACCCATGCGATCCCGCCCTCGACCGCCACCTTGACGGTTTTCCAGCGCCCTTCGTAGCTCATCTTTTCTCTCCAATGACAGTGCCGCCCTGCGCGACTCGCCACCAATTTACTATCAGGTAACCTGATATGTAAAGTAGAATGGCAGCGGCTCGGGACAAACCCCTAAGCGGGCGGGAACCCGCCATTGCATGGGGGTTTGTGCCGCGCCCTGTATGACACGAGGAGACATCTATGGATATCCGCAACCTGATTGCGATCGACACGCACGTGCATGCCGAGGTGTCGTGCTGCCAGCCGCCCGACCTGTTCGCGAAGGCATTCGACGACGCGGCCGACAAGTATTTCGGCACCGTGCTGAAGCAGGGCCGCCGGCCGACGATTCCCGAAACGATCGCGTATTACCGCGAGCGCCGGATCGGCTTCGTGATGTTTACCGTCGACTGCGAGGCGAACATCGGCCGGCGGCGCATTCCGAACGAGGAGATCGCGGATTTCGCGCGCGACAACAGCGACATCATGATCGCGTTCGCGAGCATCGATCCGCACAAGGGCCGCTACGGCGCGCGCGAGGCGCGCCGGCTGATCGAGGAACACGGCGTGAAGGGCTTCAAGTTCCACCCGACGATGCAGGGGTGCTTTCCGAACGACCGGCTCGCGTATCCGATCTACGAGGTCATCGCCGAATACGGGCTGCCGGCCGTGTTTCACAGCGGCCACTCGGGGATGGGTTCGGGCATGCGCGGCGGCGGCGGGCTGCGTCTCAAGTATTCCGAACCGATTCATCTCGACGACGTCGCCGCGGATTTCCCAGACATGAAGATCGTGATCGCGCATCCGTCGTGGCCGTGGCAGGAGCAGGCGCTGTCGATCGCGCTGCACAAGCCGAACGTCTATATCGATCTGTCGGGCTGGTCGCCGAAGTATTTCTCGCCGGAACTCGTCAAGTATGCGAACACGCTGCTCAGGCACAAGGTGCTGTTCGCGTCGGATTTTCCGCTGATCCGGCCGGACCGGTGGCTCGAGGATTTTCAGCAGGCGGGCTTCAGGCCCGACGTGCATCCGTTGATCCTCAAGGACAACGCAGTCGCGTTGCTGGGGCTGGCGTCGGCGTAGACGCGTGATGCGTCGCCAAGACGCTCACCTCGCATGCTTCAACGAAAAGCGCGCGGCCGGCAAACCCGCGTAGCGCGTCTGCGCAACGAACACGCCGCCGGCGTGCGCTTCGTTCGCGAGCGCCGTGTCGTCCAGCCCGACGCGCGCGCTCGTCACGTACAGGCGCCCTGCGTCGTCGAGCGTCACGCAGCTCGGCTGCGCGGTCGGCACCGCGATGCGAGCGGTCTCCATACCGTCCGGCCCGTAGCGGACCACCCGACCCGCACCCCATTGCGCATTCCACAGGCCGCCGTCGCGGTCGACCGTCGAGCCGTCCGGTTCGCCGTCCGCATCCGTGAGCCGCGCAAACAACCGCACGTTGGCCACACTGCCGTCCTTGCCGTAGTCACAGACGAGAATCTCGCGCGCTGGTGAATCGCAGAAAGCCATCCGCGTTCCGTCCGGCGAAAACGCAATGCTGTTCGCAATGGCGGCCGGCGGCAGCGCAAGCCGATCGAGCGTCAGGTCCGGGTTCAGGCGGTAGAAGCCGCCGATCGCACGCGGCGCCGCGCCGCCGCCTTCGTCCTTCATCCCGAACACGAACGCGCCGTGCGGATCGCAGCGGCCGTCGTTGAGTCGCGTCGGCAGGTCGGGCTCGACGTCGACGATTCGCGTGAAAGTCTCCGTGCGGATGTCGAAGAACGCGAGATGGGTCGCGAGCCCGACCAGCAGCACGCCGGGTGCGTCAGTCAGCGCGAAGCACGCGAGGCGCTCGGGCATCGGCCAGCTCGCCGCGCCCGTGCCGTCCGCGCGGCATCGCCACAGCCGCGCGCCCTCGATGTCCGTCCAGTACAGCGTGCGCGTCGCATCGCACCACGTCGCGCCCTCGCCGAGCGTATTGCGGCAGTCCACGAGCAGTGCCGCGGACGATGCCTGATTCTCCTGTTGCATGCTGTCTCCAGAATCTCATCCTGTGTTCGTGCGCAGCGGCGCGATGCAGGGATCCGGGCCTTGCCGTCAGACCCGCATCGCGCGGCGCTGATTGCGACGATACTGGTCGAACAGCACGGCAAGCAACAGAATCCCGCCGCGTATCAGATATTGGTAGAACGTCGGCACGTTCAGCAGGCTCATCGCGTCCTGCACCGCGCCCATGATCAACACGCCGACGAGCACGCCGGAGATCGTCGCGACGCCGCCCGTCAGCGACACGCCGCCGAGCACGCAAGCGGAAATCACGCCGAGTTCGAGGCCGACCGACGTCTTCGGATCGCCGAGGCTCATCCGCGATGCGAGCATCACGCCCGCGAAGCCGGTCACGAGCCCCTGCAGCACGAACACGGTGATCTTGATGCGCATGACCGGCAGCCCCGCGAGCAGCGCGGCTTCGCCGTTGCCGCCGACGGCCAGCACGTTCTTGCCGAACACCGTCTTGCGCAGCAGGAAGCCGAACACGATGAAGCCGACGATGTTGCTCCAGATCGGATACGAGATGCCGAGGAACGAGCCGGCGCCGAGCTCGAAGAAGCGCTCCTCGGAGATCATCACCGCGTCGCCGTTCGACGTGATGAACGCGAGCCCGCGCACGACCTCCATCATCGCGAGCGTGACGATCAGCGAGTTGATCCGCCAGCGCGCGATCAGCACGCCGTTGACGAGCCCGACCGCGCCGCCCGCGAGCACGCCGGCCACCGTGCCGAGCATGACGCTGTGTGTCGCGGTGATCAGCGTCGACGCGACGACGCCGGAAAACGCGACGATCGACGCGACCGACAGGTCGACCTCGCCGAGCGCGAGCACGAACATCATCGTCACCGCGATCGAGCCGATCAGCGTGACCGACAGCAGCAGGCCCTGGATGTTGCGGGGCGTGAGGAAATCCGGCACGGTCAGCGACAACGCCGCGAACAGCACGACGAACACCATCACGATGCCGGAGCGGTTGATCAGGTCCCACACGCCGCCGCGCGGGCGTGCCCCAGTTGCGGGGGCATCGGGGGAAGAGGAAGTGCCTTGAGGTTGCATGGCTTGGCTCATGTCGTTACGTCGTTTCCGTTCCGGTTTGGCTTCGGTCCTGCTTCGGTCCTGCTTCGGTCCTGCTTCGGTCCTGCTTCGGTCCTGCTTCGGTCCTGCTTCAGTCCTGTTGCGATTGCGCTGCGGCGCGCGTTCGGCAGCCATTCGGCTGCGCGCTGGCGCCGCGTCGCACCTGCGTCGGCTTCGCGCAGCCGCGCCGCCGCGATTCGCACCGCTACCGCGGCAGCGCGAGCCTGATCAGCGCATCGGGGCTGGCCTGCGCCTTCGTCATGCCGCCCGCGATCCGCCCTTCCTTCATCACGATGATCCGGTCCGACACGCCGATCACCTCGGCGAGATCGCTCGACACGAGGATCACCGTGCGGCCCGCTTCCGCAAGTTCGTAGAACAGGTTGTAGATTTCCGCGCGCGCGCCGACGTCGATGCCGCGCGTCGGCTCGTCCATCAGGAACACGTCGATGCGCTCGGCCAGCCAGCGCGCCAGCACGACCTTCTGCTGGTTGCCGCCCGATAGCGCGCCGATCGGCGTGTCGCCGTCGCGGGTCTTGATCGCGAGCCGCTCGATGTAGCGCTGCGCGAGCGCGCGTTCCCGCCGCGGTGCGAGCAGCATGCGCGCGGGGCTGAAATGCCGGCGCGCGCTGAGGTTCAGGTTGTCGGCGACCGACGCGATCGCGACGATGCCTTCCTGCTTGCGATCTTCCGGGCACAGCGCGATGCCGGCGCGCACAGCATCGCGCGGGCTCGCGAACGCGACGCGTCGCCCGTTCAGCTCGACGTGGCCCGCGCTCGGGCGCGCCGCGCCGTACAGCAGCTTCATCAGCTCCGAGCGCCCCGCGCCGACCAGCCCGAAGAACCCGACGATCTCACCGCGGCGCGCGCTGAACGACACGGGCTCGGACAACCCGGGCCCCGCCAGCCCCTTCGCCTCGATCTGCACGTCGCCGGCCGCGCGCGGCCGGTAGCCGTACACGTCCGCAATCGGGCGGCCGACCATCGAGCCGATCAGCCGGTCGCGGTCGAGGCCGGCCACCGAGTCGAAGGTCTCGATGCGCCGGCCGTCGCGAAACACCGTCACGCGGTCGCACAGTTCATAGACCTCCTCCATCCGATGCGTGACGTAGATGATCGCGCGGCCGTCCGCGCGCAGTGCGCGGATGATCCGGAACAGCTGCGCAGTCTCGCGCGCGGACAGCGAGCTGGTCGGTTCGTCAAACGCGATCACGCGCGCGTCGCGCATCAGCGCCTTGCCGATCTCGATCATCTGGCGCTGTCCGATCGACAGGTGCTTGACCGGCGTGCCCGGGTCGATGCGCTCGCCGAGCCGCTCGAGCTCGCGCATCGCGCGCGCGGCCAGCGTGCGCTCGTCGACCACGCCAAGCCGGTTCGGCAGTTGCCCGAGCATCAGGTTTTCCGCGACCGTCAGCTCCGGTACGAGATGCAGCTCCTGGTAAATGATCGCGATGCCGGCCTCCAGCGCCGCGCGGGTCGACGCGAAACGCTGCATGACGCCGTTCAGCGTCAGCGTGCCGGCCTGCGGCTGGTTCACGCCGGACAGCACCTTCAGCAGCGTCGACTTCCCCGCGCCGTTCTCGCCCATCAGGCCGTGCACCTCGCCCGCGCGCACCGACAGCGACACCGCGTCGAGCGCGCGCACGCCCGGGAAGGTCACCGTGATGCCGTCGAGCGCCAGCAGCGGATCGCCCGCGCCGGCGGCGCCGGCGGCGTCGATTCGCGCGGGCGCCGCCGCGGCGCCCGCCTGCCCGTTCGTGATCGTGTCCGTCGTCATCGCGTCCTCGCCGGCCGTCGTCAGATGCCCAGCTCGGCGCGCACGGCCTGCCAGTTGCCGCGCGTCATCAGCTTGCCGCTCGTCTGCGTGTCGGCGGGCGGCGCCTTGCCGTTGCGGATCCAGTCGACGAGGTTCTGCGTGCTGTCCTTGCCGTGGTTCGTCGAGCTGACCGCGATCGTGCCGTAGAAGCCGGTCGGCTCCTTCTTCTGGAATTCGGCGAACGCCTCGCCCGCGCCGTTGATGCCGACGCCGATCACGTCGGCGGCCGGGATGTGCAGCTGTTCGGTCGCGCGCACCGCGCCGAGCACGGTTTCCTCGTTCAGCGCGAAGATCACCCACTTCTTCACGTTCGGATGGCGCGCGAGCACCGGCGCGGCCGCGCTGAAGCCGCCTTCGTCGTCGGTCGTCTTCTGCGGCGCGTCGAAGATGTTTTCGTTGCGGAACCCGTTCGCGAGCAGCGCCTGCGTCGCGCCGTCGGTGCGCAGCTTCGCGGTCGGCAGCTCGTAGTTGGTCACGCGCAGCGCGCCGACCTCCTCCGGCTTCCAGCCGCGCTTCTTCATCTCGTCGGCGATCGCCTGGCCAACCTGGTTGCCGATCTTGGTCGCCGACATCCCGAGATGCGGGACGTTCGCGAGCGGCTTGCCGGACGAATCGACGAGCTGGTCGTCGACCGTCACGAACTTCATGTTGTAGCGCTTCGCGCGCGCCGCGATCGCGGGCCCGAGCCGCACGTCCGGCGCGCAGATCACGAAGCCCTGCGCGCCCTGCGAGCCGAGGTTGTCGATCGCGGCGAGCGTCTTCTCGCCGTCGGGCGTGCCGATCTTCACGACCGAGAAGTCTTCCTTCTGGCCGAGCGCGGTAGCCGCTTTTTGCTCGTTGATGAACCAGGCCTGCTCGGGCATCTTCACGAGAAAGCCGATCTTCAGCGGCGCATCGGCGCGGGCGGCACCGTGCATGCCGAGCGAGGTGACGCACAGCGCCGCGAGCGCGGCACGCAGGGTCAGACGGCGGATCGTGCGGGTCATGCGGGTCATGTCGTGTCTCCTTGTTTCAGGTCGTTGACGACCGTGGTGTCGGTATGGGTGTGTCGTGCCCGTTGGCAGCGACGGGTGTTGCGGCGGTGCCGGGTCAGCGGCCGAACGCTTCCGTTTCGATGCGGCGGCCGAACAGGAACGCGTCGGCGACGAGCCGCAGCGGCCGCGCGTCGACGTCGCTTTCGCGCCGGGCGATCAGTTCGTGAAAACGCGCGTACAGCGCCGGATATTCGCGCTGCGGCGCCAGCGCGACCGGCTCGCCCGCGATCGACAGCTGCGCGCCGCCGTTGCTGATCGCGAGCACGCCGTCCGCGGTGTCGACCGCGATCTCCCACTGTTCGACCGGGCCGTGCCGCCAGTCGAATTCGGCGCGCACCGGCACGCCGCCGGTATCGACGCAGTCGAGCTCGGCTGCGATCGGCGTCTGCGCATCGCTCGGCACGAACAGGCGCGCGGAAGCCAGCACCAGCTCGCGCGGCAGGATCTGCGTGACGATCGACAGCGCGTTGATGCCCGGGTCGAACACGCCGAGGCCGCCGGGCTCCCAGATCCATTGCTGGCCCGGATGCCAGCGCCGCACGTCCTCTTTCCAGCGCACCTGGACCGCGCGGATCGCGCGCGTCGCGAGCCATGCGCGCGCCGGCTCGACCGCGCTCGCGTAACGCGAGTGCCAGGTTGCGAACAGCGTGCGGCCGCGCGCGTGCGCGAGCGCCTGCAGCGCGGCCACTTCGCCGAGCGTCGCCCCCGGCGGCTTCTCCAGCATCACGTGCTTGCCCGCTTCGAGCGCGGCGCGCGCCTGCGCGTAGCGCACCTGCGGCGGCGCGCACAGCGACACCGCGTCGAGATCCGGTTCGGCCGCAAGCAGCGCGTCGAGGTTCGGGTAGTTCCGCACGCCGGCAACTTCCGCGTGTCGGCTCGCGCACGCGGCCAGCGTGAAGCCCGGCTCGGCGGCGATCGCGGGCAGATGCTGGTCGCGGGCGATCTTGCCGATGCCGACGACGCCGAGCGTATAAGCGGTGTTCGGTGTGGTGTTCATCGTGTGCTCCTCGCGGCCGGCAGCGATGCGATTTTCATCAGGTGCGCCTCGTGGCCGGCGGTGATGCGGTATTCATCATGTGCTTCTCGCGGCCGGCAGCGATGCGATTTTCATCAGGTGCGCCTCGTGGCCGGCCGTGATGCGCTATTCATCATGTGCTTCTCATGACCGGCGGGTCAGCGCGCCCAGCGCAGCACGAGCGGGTCGAGCCGGCGCGCGATCGCCACCAGTTCGGCGCGCGTGTCCGGATGCAGCTCGGGCAACGGGTGACGCGGCCGCTCGCACGCGATCACGCCGCCCTCGCGCATCAGCGCCTTCGCGGCAAGCAAGCCCGCCTGACGGTTCTCGTGATTGATCAGCGGCAGCCACTGCGCGTAGCGCGCATAGGCGTCGTCGATGCGCCCTTCCTGATACGCGACGAGGATCGGCCGCAGCCCGTCCGGATACGCGCCGCCCGTCATCGCACCGGTCGCGCCGGCGTTCAGGTCGGCAAGCAGCGTGATCGCCTCCTCGCCGTCCCACGGCCCCTCGATCGCGTCGCCGCCGAGCCGGATCAGCTCGCGCAGCTTGTTCGCAGCGCCAGGCGTCTCGATCTTGAAGTACGCGACCTGCTCGATCTCCCGCGCCATCCGCGCGAGGAACGGCGCGGACAGCGCGGTGCCGCTCGCGGGCGCGTCCTGGATCATGATCGGGATGTCGAGCGCGTCCGACACGCGTGCATAGAAGTCGAAGATCTGCGGCTCGGGCACACGAAACGTCGCGCCGTGATACGGCGGCATCAGCATCACCATCGACGCGCCGAGGTCCTGCGCGCGGCGGCTGCGGGCCACACCGACGTCCGAGCTGTAGTGCGACGTCGTCACGATCACCGGCACGCGGCCGGCGACGTGCTCGAGGATCGTGCGGGTGAGCACGTCGCGCTCGTCGTCGGTGATCGCGAACTGCTCGGAGAAGTTCGCGAGGATGCACAGCCCGTCCGAGCCCGCGTCGATCATGAAATCGACCGCGCGTTTCTGGCTCGCGAGATCGAGTGCGCCGGTGTCGGTGAACGTCGTCGGCACGACGGGGAAAATGCCACGGTAGCGCGGCGGGCGGCTGGGTGTCATGGTCAGGTCCTGGTCGAGAACGTGCCGGGAGCGGGCCGGTACGTCCGTGTCAATGCGAATGGCTCGGCACCGCCGCGCCGCGCTGGCCGACCAGGAAATCGAGGTCGCAGCCTTCGTCGGCCTGCAGCACGTGATCGATGTACAGCCGCGCGTAGCCGCCCTTGCCGAGCTGCCCGGCCACGCCCGGCGCCGCGGTCGGATCGACGTCCGACAGCCGGCGCTGCAGTTCGTCATCCGTAATGTCGAGATGCAGCGTGCCGGCCTCGCAGTCGAGCTCGATCCAGTCGCCGTTGCGCACCGCCGCGAGCGGCCCGCCGGCAGCGGCTTCCGGCGCGACGTGCAGCACGACCGTGCCGTACGCGGTGCCGCTCATCCGCGCGTCCGAGATCCGCACCATGTCCTTCACACCCTGGCGCAGCAGCTTCGGCGGCAGGCCCATGTTGCCGACCTCGGCCATCCCCGGATAACCGCGCGGCCCGCAGTTCTTCAGCACCAGCACCGAATCGGCGTCGACGTCGAGCGCTTCGTCGTTGATCGCGGCCTTGTAGTGGTCGAAGTTCTCGAACACGACCGCACGGCCGCGATGCTTCAACAGCTCGGGGCTCGCCGCCGACGGCTTCAGCACCGCGCCGCGCGGCGCGAGATTGCCGCGCAGGATGCGGATGCCGCCGTCCGCGATCAGCGGCCGGTCGAGCGGGCGGATCACCTCGTCGTCGTAGTTCGGCGCGTCGCGCACGTTGTCCCACAGCGTCTTGCCGTTCACCGTCAGCGCGTCAGGATGTGCCAGCAGCCCGCCTTCGCCGAGCCGGCGCAGCACGGCCGGCAGGCCGCCTGCGTAATAGAACTCCTCCATCAGGAAGCGCCCCGACGGCATCAGGTCGACGATCGTCGGCGTGTCGCGGCCGATGCGCATCCAGTCCTCCAGTTCGAGCGGCACGCCGATGCGGCCCGCGATCGCCTTCAGGTGGATCACCGCATTGGTCGAGCCGCCGATCGCCGCGTTCGCGCGGATCGCGTTCTCGAACGCCGCGCGCGTGAGCACCTTCGACAGCGTGAGCCCTTCGAGCGCCATCTCGACGATGCGGATCCCCGACATGTGCGCGAGCACGTAGCGCCGCGCATCGACGGCCGGAATCGCCGCGTTGTGCGGCAGCGTGACGCCGAGTGCCTCCGCCAGGCAGGCCATCGTCGACGCGGTGCCCATCGTGTTGCAGGTGCCGGCCGAGCGCGACATGCCGGCTTCCGCGGACAGGAAGCGATGCAGGTCGATCTCGCCCGCCTTCAGCGATTCGTGCAGCTGCCACACGGCGGTGCCGGAGCCGATGTCCTTGCCGTCGAGCTTGCCGTTCAGCATCGGCCCGCCGGACACGACGATCGACGGCACGTCGCAGCTCGCCGCGCCCATCAGCAGCGCGGGCGTGGTCTTGTCGCAGCCGGCGAGCAGCACGACCGCGTCGATCGGGTTGCCGCGGATCGCCTCCTCGACGTCCATCGACGCGAGGTTGCGCGTCAGCATCGCGGACGGCCGCAGGTTCGATTCGCCGTTCGAGAACACCGGAAACTCGACCGGAAAGCCGCCGGCCTCGTAGATGCCGCGCTTCACGTGCTCCGCGAGCTTGCGGAAATGCGCATTGCACGGCGTCAGTTCGGACCATGTATTGCAGATGCCGACGATCGGCCGGCCGTCGAACTCGTGATCGGGGATGCCCTGGTTCTTCATCCAGCTCCGGTACATGAAGCCGTTCTTGTCCGTCGTGCCGAACCATTGGGCGGAGCGCAGCTTGGGCTTGGTTGCCGACATCGTCTGTCCTGTGTGAGACGGGGATATCGGCGCAGTCTAGAAAGAATTTTGATAACCTGCTAATGACGTTTTCAGCGCCTGCCATATCACTTTCGACATCGATATAAACCCGTACGATGCCTGACGCCAGCCCTTGGGGAATCCGCACCCGCCTGAAGACGCGCCAGTTGCTGCTGGTCGTCGCGCTCGCCGACGAAGGCAGCATCCATCGCGCGGCGGCCGCGCTGAACATGACGCAGCCGGCCGCGTCCAAGCTGCTGCGCGAGCTCGAGGACACGATCGGCGCGGTGCTGTTCGAGCGGCTGCCGCGCGGGATGCGGCCGACGCTGTACGGCGACGCGCTGATCCGCCATGCGCGCGCGGCGCTCGGCAGCCTCGACCAGGCCCGCGAGGAGCTCAGCGCGCTGAAGGCCGGGCACCTCGGGCATGTCTCGGTCGGCGCGATCACGTCGCCGGGCCTGCGGCTCGTGCCGCCGGCGGTCGCCGCCGTGAAGGACACGCATGCGGGCGTGCACGTGTCCGTCGAGATCGACACGAGCAACGTACTGCTCGAACGTCTCGCGCAGGACAAGCTCGACATCGTGCTCGGCCGGCTGTCGGCGGAACACGACAAGCTGCGCCTGCGCTACGAGCCGCTGACCGGCGAGCCGGTCGCCGCGGTCGTGCGGCCCGGACATCCGCTGCTGGGCTGCGCGCCGCTCGCGCTCGCCGACGTGCAGCGTGCCGCATGGGTCGTGCCGCCGGCCGGCAGCGTGCTGCGTCACCGCTTCGAGCTGATGTTCCAGCGCGCGAGCCTCGCGCCGCCGGCGAACGTCGTGGAAACCGCCGCGCTGCTGTTCATCACGCGCGTGCTGGAGCAGAGCGACATGATCGCGGTGCTCGCGGACGAGGTCGCACGGTATTACGCGGGGCACGGTATCGTCGCGCTGCTGCCGCTGGAGATGGATTGCCGGATGGACGATTTCGGGCTCATCACGCGGACGGACCGGCTGGTCTCACCGGCGGTGTCGGTGATGGTCGACGCGATCCGCGCGGCCGCGCGCGACGTTTACAGCGTGGCGATCTGATCCGGCGCGATGCGCCGGTCGCTTTCGTCTTCTGTCTGGCTTCTGCCTTCTACCGGCGATCCGGCAGCGTCGGCGGAGCGCGGATTCATGCCGAACGAATGTCGTTTACCCCGCCCCGCCGCTTGCCCCGCTGCTTTACCCGCTGCTTTACCCGCTGCTTTACCCGTTACGCGCCGGCCGGCACGCCGCCCGCGTCCCCCGTGCGCAGCCTCGCATCCACATGTCCGATGTTCTTCTCGTGCGACACGAGCATCAGCGACAGCGCGTGATGGATGTCGGGCTGTTCGAGCGTCGGCAGCAGCGCCTGCAGCTTGCGCACGACCCAGCGCTGGCCGCGATTCAGGAACGCCATCCGCTCGGCCAGATCGTCGATCGCCATCGCCTTTTCGTAGAACGCGCCGGTGGCCCGTGTCGGCGTCGCGTTCAGCGACCTGATCACGTCGACGAGCACCGCGCACCAGTGTGCCTCGTCGTGGCGGATGTCCGCCATCAGCTTGTGGAGTTCGGGGTCGTGAATCTCGGCCACCGTCTCGGACGCGACGCGCGCGCCGGCACGTTCCGCTTCCAGCAGTTCGTCGAGCACGGCGAGCAGCGCGGCGCGGCGTTCGGACGCCGGTTCGTCTGCCGGCTTGTGCACCGGTTCGTGCTCCACGGCCGCGCCCGTTTGCCTGCTCCGCGCCTCGTTCTCGAGGATCGCCGCCGCATCGCCGACGATACGGCGCAATACGTCGCCCGCGCTCGCGATTTCGCCGATCCGGCCGGCCCCCGTCCCCGCATACAGCGCCATCGCCTCGAAATCGCCCGTCATCGAACGCAGCGGCGAATCCGTGCTGAACAGATAGATCGGGCGGCCTTCTTCATCGCCGATCACGACCCGCTCATCGCCGAACGGATCGCCACGCTCGCCGCGCGTCACGCTCGACGGCAGCACGCGCACCGTCGCGCCGCGCGGCCAGTTGATGTGGAAGATGTCGGTCAGCAGCGTCTCGCCTTCGCGCGCGTCGACGATGCGTTGCTTGTGATACGCATGCGCGAACGATTCGTGCGTCGCGAGAAACGCGGTGCCCAACACCGCGCCCTGCGCGCCGAGCGCCATCGCAGCCGCGACGCCGGCGCCGTCGACGATCCCGCCCGCCGCGAGCACCGGCACGCGCGTCGCACCGATCACGTCGGGCAGCAGCGCGGCCAGCGGCCGGTCGCCGTGCACGTGGCCGCCGGCTTCGACGCCCTGGACGATCAGCGCCTGCGCGCCGGCCGCCTCGGCCGCGCACGCGTCGTCGAGCGACCCGACCTGGTGGACGACCCGCACCCCCGCGTCGCGCAGCCGCGCTATGACGGCCGGCACGACGTCCCAGAACAGCGCGACGACGGGCACGCCGAGTTCGATGCAGGTGTCGAGCTGCGCGTCGAGCAGGTCGGGTGGGGTCGCCGCGGGAATCAGGTTGACGCCGAACGGACGGCCGGTGGCCGCGCGTACCTGCTGCACTTCGCGCCGGATCAGCGCGGTCGGCTCGCGCACCATGCCGAGAAAGCCGAACCCGCCGGCCGCGGTCACGGCGCTCACGAGTTCCGCGCGGGCGACGCCGCCCATGCCTGCCAGCACGATCGGCCAGGTGCAGCCGAGCAGATCGCAGACGGGGCGGTGCAGGGTTCGGACGGCGCGGGCATCAGGCCCGTCGCCACTCGTCGGAATCGACATGCGGCGTCCTCCTTCAGGGTCGGCGGCGCGTCAGGCGGGGCGGCAACAGCGCGTGCTCCGCGACGAGCGGGACACGCACGCGATGCGCGCCGGGAATGACGGGCCAGACATCGAAATAGATCACATTGTGACATATTTGGCTGCCGGAGGCCGTTGCGACGGTGGTGTGGTTGATGTACGTCAGATAGAGCAGGAACGCCATGCCGGCATCAGCCGCGATCCCTGCCTTCGCACCCACGCCGCCATGCAGTCCGGACAACGACAACGCTGTCGTCACACGATAGAACAATAGCGTTTCACTTTGCCGAACCCCGATCGATTCGCTGAATTTCACATCGCAAGCGGGACAAAACCGGGCAGCCGCCGGCGGCAAAGCGATCGGCCCTTCGTCCGCCCGTGATTCAGGTATCTTTGCATGCTTCGATATTTCGACTATTATCGAAACATGGAAACGAACAATGTCGTACGCGCGCTTGGCGCGCTGGCTCAGGAATCCCGGCTGGCCATATTCCGGCTTCTCGTCGAAGCAGGCCCCAGCGGCCTGCCTGCGGGACAAATCGCGGAACACCTCGGCATACCGCCGTCGTCGCTGTCCTTTCACATGAAAGAACTGACCTACGCGAACCTCGTCGCGGTCGAGCAGCGCGGGCGCTACATGATCTACTCGGCCAACTATTCGGCCATGAACGACCTGCTGGGATACCTGACGGAGAACTGTTGCGGCGGCAATCCTTGTTCACCGACGGGCGCCGGCAGTTGCAAGCCTTCGAAGGAGAACGCGTCGTGAAACGTCTGCACATCCACCTGTCAGTCGAAGATCTGGCTGCCAGCATCCGGTTTTATTCAGCGCTGTTCGCGAGCAAACCCACGGTCGAAAAGAGCGATTACGCGAAATGGATGCTCGAAGACCCGCGCGTCAATTTCGCGATCTCGCAGCGTGGTGCGGCGCCGGGGCTCGACCACCTCGGCATCCAGGTCGAAAACGACGCCGAGCTTGCGGAAATGCACGCGCGCGTTGGCGACGCTGCCCTGCCCGTCGACGAGCAGATCGGCACCGCGTGCTGCTATGCGCGCTCCGACAAATACTGGACGGTCGATCCGCAAGGCGTCGCCTGGGAAACGTACCGGACGCTCGGCGAGATTCCGACCTTCGGTGAATCACGTACTGCGCCTGCGGCTGAATCGAACACCGACGCTTCTGCCTGCTGTTCCCCCGTGCGTGGCAAGCCGATCGGCGTGCCGGTGAAGTCTTCCTGCTGCTGAGTCTCGAACCAGAAGCAGCAGGCCATGCACGACGTTGCGCTGACATTGAAGCGTCGCATCGACCTGCTGCTGTCATTGCCGCTCACCAAACTCGATAACGTCGCACCGCAGAAATCGGTGCGCGACATAGGGCAACAGCAAATCGGAATCCTCATACATGACCACGAACGTACTGATCCTCTGCACCCACAACTCGGCGCGCAGCGTGCTGTCGGAAGGCATGCTCAATCACTGGGCCGCGAAGCTCGGCAAGGATGTGCGCGCGTACAGCGCCGGCAGCGCGCCGAGTGGCCGACTCAATCCGTTCGCGCTGGAAGCGCTGACGGGCGCGGGCATCGACGTCAGCGGATACCGCAGCAAGAGCTGGGACGAGTTCGTCGGCGACGGCGCGCCCGAAATGCGCATCGTCATCACGGTGTGCGACAGCGCGGCAGCGGAAACGTGCCCGTATTGGCCCGGCAGTCCTGTCAAGGTGCATTGGGGCTATGCCGATCCGTCGAACGCTTTGGGCGGCGACGAAGGCAAGCGGCTCGCGTTCGAGCTCACGCGCCAGGCGATCGGCTATCGCATGCTGCAGTTGCTGGCGCTGCCCGTCGATCGCATGAGCAATGCCGAACTCCAGACGGCGTTGACATACATTTCGCAAAACTGATCATTCGCATGGCGGCCTGCCGAATCCAGGTGCCGCCGACGATTTCAAGACCGACACCTGTCCAATGCAATGAACACGTCCAACGTCGCCCCACCAGGGAAGGCCGTCGCAAAGCCTTCCATCAACTTCTTCGAACGCTACCTGACCGTCTGGGTCGCACTGTGCATCGTCGCCGGCATTGCGCTCGGCCAGGCGCTGCCCGGCCTGTTTCAGCAGATCGGCCGGATGGAATACGCGCAGGTCAACCTGCCCGTCGGACTGCTGATCTGGGTGATGATCATCCCGATGCTCGTCAAGGTCGACTTCGGCGCACTGCATGAAGTGCGTCAGCACGTCAAAGGCATCGGCGTCACGCTCGTCGTTAACTGGCTCGTCAAGCCGTTCTCGATGGCGTTTCTCGGCTGGCTGTTCATCAAGCATCTGTTTGCGCCGATGCTGCCGGCGGAACAGCTCGACAGCTACATCGCCGGCCTGATTTTGCTGGCCGCCGCACCGTGCACGGCGATGGTGTTCGTCTGGAGCCGGCTGACGGGCGGCGATCCGTTGTTCACGCTGTCGCAAGTGGCGTTGAACGACAGCATCATGGTGATTGCCTTCGCGCCACTCGTCGGTCTGTTGCTGGGTATCTCCGCGATCACCGTGCCGTGGGCGACGCTGCTCACGTCGGTGGTGCTCTACATCGTCATTCCGGTGATCCTCGCGCAGATCTGGCGCAAGCTGCTGCTGTCGAAAGGGCAGGCGGCATTCGACGCCGCGATGGCGAAGATCGGCCCGTGGTCCATCACCGCGCTGCTGGCGACGCTGGTGCTGCTGTTCGCCTTCCAGGGCGAAGCGATCCTGAAGCAACCGCTGGTCATCGCGCTGCTCGCGGTGCCGATCCTGATCCAGGTGTTCTTCAACTCGGCGCTCGCGTACTGGCTCAACCGCGCGGTCGGCGAGAAGCACAACGTCGCCTGCCCGTCGGCACTCATCGGCGCATCCAACTTCTTCGAGCTGGCGGTCGCGGCCGCGATCAGCCTGTTCGGCTTCCATTCCGGCGCGGCGCTGGCAACCGTCGTCGGCGTGCTGATCGAGGTGCCGGTGATGCTGCTCGTGGTGCGCATCGTCAACCAGTCCAAAGGCTGGTACGAACGGGCTTGAGGAACGACAAGGACAAACCATGACCGACATCACGATCCATCACACCCCGGGTTGCGGGACCTCGCGCAACGCGCGGGCGACAATCCGCCACGCGTGCATCGAACCGCACGCCGTGCGCGATCTCGACACGCCGCAGGACGACGCGGAGGGCAAGCATGTCTGACCGCCTGACCGACCTGCCGCAACTCGACGCCACGCTGTTTCGCGTGCCGGACGCCGGCCAATTGCGGGCGACGTCGCCGTCCGCGCATCCGCCCCGGTTCCTGCTCCTTTACGGGTCGCTGCGCGAGCGTTCGTTCAGCCGCCTGCTGATCGAGGAGGCGGCGCGCCTGCTCACGGCCATGGGTGCCGAGGTGCGCGTATTCAATCCGAGCGGCTTGCCGCTGCCCGACGATGCACCGGAAAGCCACCCGAAGGTGGTCGAACTGCGCGAACTCGTGCAATGGTCGGAAGGGATGGTGTGGTGCTCGCCGGAGCGGCACGGCGCGATGACGGGGATCATGAAGTCGCAGATCGACTGGATTCCGCTGTCGGTCGGCGCCGTTCGCCCGACCCAGGGGAAAACGCTCGCCGTCATGCAGGTCAGCGGCGGCTCGCAGTCGTTCAACGCCGTGAACCAGATGCGCGTGCTCGGGCGCTGGATGCGCATGCTGACCATCCCGAACCAGTCGTCGGTGGCGAAGGCGTTCACGGAATTCGACGAAGCCGGCCGGATGAAGCCGTCCGCGTATTTCGATCGCGTCGTGGACGTGATGGAGGAACTGGTCAAGTTCACGCTGCTGACCCGGGACATCGGCCCTTACCTCGTCGACCGGTACAGCGAACGCAAGGAAAGCGCCGAAGCGCTGTCGAAGCGCGTGTCTCAGACCGATATCTGAAGGATCCGGGTGCCGTGGCCACGCGAGTCCGGGAAGACGCGTCAGCCACAGCCGTGTTGATGGAACGGTCGCGTTTCCGCGCAATGCTCGCGACGAGGCAACCCGGCCGCTGCCGGAGTCCAGTCACTTCAGGGCGTGTGTCCCGAATCCGCCACAACGATGTCGACGAAGATCGAGCCCGGCGCCGATCCTCCTTCCATCGGACCGTCCGGCGTACCGCTTCGCGCGTCACGTCCACCCTTCGAGCCGGAGCGTCGAACGCACGAGCCGCTGCTCCTCCTGTTCGATCTCCCGCAGATAGTCGACGCACTGCCGGATATGCTCGCTCGCCGCCTTGCGCGCCTGCTCGGGCAGCCGCCCGGTCACGGCGTTGAAAAGCCGCGCATGCTGGCGGTCGATCTGCTTCTTCAGCGGCTCGCGGTGATACAGGTTGTTCACCGACGCGAACACCGAGCTGAGCAGCAGATCGGTCAGCGACTGCAGTGTGTTGACGAGCACCGGATTGTGCGACGCCTCGCAGATCGCGAGATGAAACGCGTGGTCGAGCTTCGCGCGCGCGGCCGGATCGAGATCCAGCGCGTCGGCGGCGACCATCTCCTCATAGCGGCGCGTGATCAGGATGAAATCGGCCGGCGTGCCGCGCAGCGCCGCGAGCCGCGCGGCCTCCGCCTCGAGCATCCCGCGCACTTCGAACAGGTCGTACAGCGTGCGCGGCTGCGAGCCGAGCAGATGCATCATCGGCGTGATTTCCCGCTGCGGGGTCAGGCTCGCGACGAACGAACCCTTGCCGTGCGTCGTGTCGATGATGCCGCGCGCGGCAAGCAGCTTCATCCCTTCGCGCACCGCCGTGCGCGATACGCCGAGCTTCTCGGTGAGCCGCCGTTCGGACGGCAGCGCCTGCCCGGCCTTCAGCACGCCGTCGACGATCAGCTTCTCGATGCGCTCGGCGACGACGTCCGCCACGCGCCGCGCGCGGCCTTCGCGATCCTGCGTTTCCATGCTGGTATGACCACTTTTCGGAGATGCAGGTGATTCTGCCACAAACCCTTGTTATTACTTGGTTTTGACGATCCGCGAAGCGCCCTCGGAAAACTGCCATCCAAAAACTGGTATGACCACGCGTCCGAGGTCTGGACACACGTGCCGCGCCCGCCAAGAATCCGTCCTTCCGATGGACCGCGCCGAACGCGGCCGTCAGCATGGCGGAGACAACCCGATGAGTTTCATCTACGACGAACGGATCGACGGCGCGCTGCCGTCGGTCGACCGGCCCGCGCTCGTCGCCGCGTTGCGCGCGGCGGCGCCGGGCCTCGACGTGCTGCACGAGCGCGAGGCGCTGAAGCCGTTCGAATGCGACGGCCTCGCCGCGTATCGCACGGTGCCGCTCGCGGTCGTGCTGCCCGCGACGGTCGGCGAAGTGCGCGCGGTGCTGCGCGTCGCGGCCGCGCACGGCGTGCCGGTCGTCGCGCGCGGCGCGGGCACGGGCCTGTCGGGCGGCGCAATGCCGCTCGAGAAAGGCATCCTGCTCGTGATGGCGAAATTCAACCGGATCCTGTCGATCGATCCGGACGCCGGCATCGCGCGCGTGCAGCCCGGCGTGCGCAACCTCGCAATCTCGCAGGCCGCAGCGCCCCACGGCCTCTACTACGCGCCGGACCCGTCGTCGCAAATCGCGTGCTCGATCGGCGGCAATGTCGCGGAAAACGCGGGCGGCGTGCACTGCCTCAAATACGGCCTCACGGTGCACAACATCCTGAAGGTCGAGATCCTGACGATCGACGGCGACTTGCTGACGCTCGGCGCCGACGCGCTCGACTGCGCCGGCTTCGACCTGCTCGCGCTGTTCACGGGTTCGGAAGGGATGCTCGGCATCGTCGTCGAAGTGACTGTGAAGCTGCGGCCGTTGCCGCCGAGCGTGAAGGTGCTGATGGCGAGCTTCGACGACGTCGGCCGGGCCGGCGGCGCGGTCGCGCAGATCATCGGCGCGGGCGTGATTCCGGGCGGGCTCGAAATGATGGACAACCTCGCGGTCCGCGCGGCCGAGGATTTCATCCATGCGGGCTACCCGGTCGACGCGCAGGCGATCCTGCTGTGCGAACTCGACGGCGCGGCGACCGACGTCGAAGAGGACGCCGAACGCGTGGCCGCGCTGCTGCGCGACGCGGGCGCATCGGAGATCCGCGTCGCGCGCGACGAAGCCGAGCGCCAGCGCTTCTGGGCCGGCCGCAAGAACGCGTTCCCGGCGGTCGGCCGCATCTCGCCCGACTACTACTGCATGGACGGCACGATCCCGCGCCGCGAGCTGCCGCGCGTGCTCGAAGGCATTGCGGCGCTGTCGGCCGAATACGGGCTGCCGGTCGCGAACGTGTTCCACGCGGGCGACGGCAACATGCATCCGCTGATCCTGTTCGACGCGAACCGGCCCGGCGAACTCGACCGCGCGGAAGCGCTCGGCGGCCGGATCCTCGAGCTGTGCGTCGCGGTCGGCGGCAGCATCACCGGCGAGCACGGTGTCGGCCGCGAGAAGATCAACCAGATGTGCGTGCAGTTCAACGCCGACGAAATCACGTTCTTCCATGCGGTGAAGGCCGCGTTCGATCCGCAGGGGCTGCTGAACCCAGGCAAGAACATCCCGACGCTGCACCGCTGCGCCGAGTTCGGCGCGATGCACGTCCACCACGGCCGGCTGCCGTTTCCCGAACTGGAGCGTTTCTGATGCGTCGCGAATTCGAAGAATCGACGGACGACAGCGCGACCTTGCTCGCCCAGGTCGAAGCCGCGCTGGGCGACCGGCAGCCGCTGCGCATCCGCGGCGGCGACACGAAGGCGCATCTCGGCCGCCCGGTCGCCGCGCGCGAGATCGACACCCGCGCACATCGCGGCATCGTCAGCTACGACCCGACCGAGCTGGTCGTCACCGTGCGCGCGGGCACGCCGCTCGCCGAGCTGAACGCCGCGCTCGACGCGGCCGGCCAGATGCTGCCGTGCGAGCCGCCGGCGTTCGGCGGCGCGGCGACCGTCGGCGGAATGTTCGCGGCAGCGCTGTCCGGCCCGCGCCGCCCGTGGGCCGGCGCGGTGCGCGACTTCGTGCTCGGCTGCCGCGTGATCACCGGCCACGCGAAGCATCTGCGCTTCGGCGGCGAAGTGATGAAGAACGTCGCGGGCTACGACGTGTCGCGATTGCTGGCGGGCAGCTTCGGCTGTCTCGGCCTCGTGACCGAGGTGTCGCTGAAGGTGCTGCCGAAGCCGCGCGCGACGCGCAACCTCGTGCTCGCACTCGACACCGCCGACGCGCTCGAGCGCGTCGCCGCCTGGCGGCGCGCGGGCCTGCCGCTCGCGGGCGCGTGCCATGCGGACGGCGTGCTGCGCGTGCGGCTCGAAGGCGGCACGGGCTCGGTGAATGCGGCGCACGCGACGATCGGCGGCGACGAAATGGATGGCGCGTTCTGGACGGCGCTGCGCGAATACGCGCTGCCGTTCTTCGACGACCCGCGCCCGCTGTGGCGCCTGTCGGTGCCGGCCAACGCGCCGCTCACCCCGAGCGCGCCGCTGCCGGGCGCGACGCTGCTCGACTGGGGCGGCGCGCAGCGCTGGCTGAAGAGCGACGCCGACCCGGCCGAACTGCAGCGCATCGCCGCGCAATGGGGCGGCCACGCGACGTGCTTCACGCCGGGCGTGACGCCGGCGCCGTTCCAGCCGCTGCCGCCAGCGCTGCTGCGCGTGCACCGCGCGCTGAAGGCGCAGCTCGATCCGCACGCGATCTTCAATCCCGGGCGCCTGTACGCCGGCTTCTGATCCGACTTCTGACCTGAACGGCCCATGCAAACCAATCTCAGCGAAGCAAGCAAGGCCCTCGCGCGGGCCGACGAAGCAGAAGCGATCCTGCGCTCATGCGTGCATTGCGGCTTCTGCAACGCGACGTGTCCGACCTACCAGGTGCTCGGCAACGAACTCGACGGGCCGCGCGGCCGTATCTACCTGATCAAGCAGATGCTCGAAGGCGAGCCTGTCGGGGCCACGACGCTGCAGCACCTCGACCGTTGCCTCACCTGCCGCAACTGCGAGACGACCTGCCCGTCGGGCGTGCGCTATCACACGCTGCTCGACATCGGCCGCGCGCAAGCCGAGCAGCATGCACAGCGCCCCGCGCGCGAGCGCCTGCTGCGCGCGGGCCTGCGTCACGTCGTGCCGCGCCCGGCGACCTTCGCCGCGCTGCTGAAGGCGGCACGCGCGCTGCGCCCGCTGTTGCCCGGCACACTGCAAGGCAAGATTCCAGCCGCCGTGCCCGCCGCCGCGCCGCGCCCGCCCGCGCGTCACGCGCGGCGCGTGCTGATGCTCGAAGGCTGCGTGCAGCCGGCGCTGTCGCCGAACACCAACGCGGCGGCCGCTCGCGTGCTGGACCGGCTCGGCATCAGCGTGACGCCGGCGCCGCAGGCCGGCTGCTGCGGCGCGACCGAATACCACCTGAACGCGCAGGACGCGGGCCTCGCGCGCGCACGGCGCAACATCGACGCGTGGTGGCCCGCGATCGAGGCCGGCGCCGAGGCGATCGTGCTGACGGCGAGCGGCTGCGGCGCGTTCGTGAAGGAATACGGCGACCTGCTGCGTGCGAACCCCGCCTATGCAGACAAGGCGCGCCGCGTCAGCGCGCTGGCGCGCGACCTCGCCGAAGTGATCGCGGCCGAGCCGCTCGATGCGCTCAATGTGAACGAAGCGCCCGGCGCGCGGCGCGTCGCATTCCACTGCCCGTGCACGCTGCAGCACGCACAGCGGCTCGGCGGCGCGGTCGAAAGCATCCTCACGCGGCTCGGTTTCGACCTGACGAATGTCGCCGATGGACACCTGTGCTGCGGCTCGGCCGGCACCTATTCGCTGACGCAGCCCGAACTCGCGACGACACTGCGCGACAACAAGCTCGACGCGCTCGAAGCGGCGCGGCCGGACCTGATTGTCACCGCGAACATCGGCTGCCAGACTCATCTGAATGGCGCGGGCCGCACGCCCGTGCGTCACTGGATCGAACTCGTCGACACGCCCCACGTCCCCTGACCCCACTGATTCCGGAGAACCCGCCATGCAGACCAAACCCGCACTCGACCGCGCCGACGCAGAGCGCATGCTCGCCGCCGCGCGCGCGGAAGCCGAACGCCACGGCTGGGCCGTGACGATCGCCGTCGTCGACGACGGCGGCCACCCGCTCGCGCTCGCGCGCCTCGACGGCGCGTCGCCCGCAAGCGCGTACATCGCGCAGGAAAAGGCCCGCGCCGCCGCGCTCGGCCGGCGCGAGACCAAAGCGTATGAGGATATGATCAACGGTGGCCGCACCGCCTTCCTGAGCGTGCCGGTTTCGGGCCTGCTCGAAGGCGGCGTGCCCGTGACCGTCGGCGGCCAGATTGCGGGCGCGATCGGCGTGTCTGGCGTAAAGTCCGAACAGGACGCGCAGATCGCCCGCGCCGGCATACAAAGCGTCGCGGCGTGATCCGCGCGCGCCCCATCTTTCCCCGGGAGGACTCACGATGATCGACCATGACGGACTGCAAGTCGCGCCAGCGCTGAGCCAGTTCATCGAAAACGAAGCGCTGCCGGGCACCGGCATCGACAAGGCCGCGTTCTGGCGCGGCTTTTCGGCCCTGGTGCACGACCTCGCGCCGCGCAACCGCGAACTGCTCGCGGAACGCGACCGCCTGCAACAGGAACTCGACACTTGGCACCGCGCGCACCCCGGCCCGGTGCGCGACGTCGCCGCCTACCGTGCCAACTACCGCGCGTTCCTCGAACAAATCGGCTATCTGGCACCCGTGCCCGCGAACGTTGCAGCCGCCACCGAAAACGTCGACAGCGAAATCGCGAGCCAAGCCGGCCCGCAGCTCGTCGTGCCGCTGTCGAACGCGCGCTACGCGCTGAACGCCGCGAACGCGCGCTGGGGCAGCCTGTACGACGCGCTGTACGGCACCGACGCGCTGCCCGAAGACAACGGCGCCGAACGCACGGCAACCTACAACCCGACGCGCGGCCAGCACGTGATCGACTATGCGCGCGGCGTGCTCGACAACGCGGCGCCGCTCGCGCGCGGCTCGCACCGCGATGCGCTGCGCTACCGCGTGCAGGACGGCCAGCTCGCCGTCGACACGAACGCGGGCGTGACCGCGCTCGCGCAGCCTGCGCAGTTCGCCGGCTACCAGGGCGCGGCCGACGCGCCGTCCGCGATCCTGCTGAAGCACAACGGCCTGCACATCGAGATTCAGATCGACGCATCGTCGCCGATCGGGCGCACCGACGTCGCGAACGTGAAGGACGTCGTGCTCGAGGCGGCGGTCAGCACGATCATCGACTGCGAGGATTCGGTCGCGGCAGTCGACGCCGAAGACAAGGTGCAGCTCTACCGCAATTGGCTCGGCCTGATGCAGGGCACGCTCGTCGAGGAGATGTCGAAGGGCGGCAAGACCTTCACGCGCCGCCTGAACGCCGACCGCGACTACACGACGCCCGCCGGCGGCACGCTGACGCTGCACGGCCGCTCGCTGCTGTTCATCCGCAACGTCGGCCACCTGATGACGAACGGCGCGGTGCTCGACCGCGACGGTAACGAGGTGCCGGAAGGCATCCTCGACGGCGTCGTCACGACGCTGTGCGCGCTGCACGACCTGAAGTCGAAGCGCAACTCGCGCACGGGCTCGATCTACATCGTGAAGCCGAAGATGCACGGCCCCGCGGAAGTCGCGTTCTCCGACACGCTGTTCGCGCGCGTCGAGGATCTGTACGGGCTGCCGCGCAACACGCTGAAGATGGGCATCATGGACGAGGAGCGCCGCACCAGCGTGAACCTGTCCGCGTGCATCGCAGCGACCGCCGCGCGCGTCGCGTTCATCAACACGGGCTTCCTCGACCGCACCGGCGACGAGATGCATTCGTCGATGGAAGCGGGCCCGATGATCCGCAAGGGCGACATGAAGACGTCCGCGTGGATCACCGCGTACGAGCGCAACAACGTGCTCGCCGGCCTCGCCGCAGGCCTGCGCGGCCGCGCGCAGATCGGCAAGGGCATGTGGGCGATGCCCGACCTGATGCATGCGATGCTCGAGCAGAAGATCGCGCATCCGCGCGCCGGCGCGAACACCGCGTGGGTGCCGTCGCCGACCGCGGCGACGCTGCATGCGCTGCACTATCACCTCGTCGACGTGCAGGCCGTCCAGCAGGAACTCGAGAAGATCGCGTACGCGAGCGAGCGCGACGCGCTGCTCGAACAGCTGCTGACGATCCCGGTCGTCGAGCGTGCCGAATGGAGCGAGGAGGAGATCCTTCGCGAGGTCGAGAACAACGCGCAAGGCATCCTCGGCTACGTCGTGCGCTGGGTCGAACAGGGCGTCGGCTGCTCGAAGGTGCCTGACATCAACAACGTCGGCCTGATGGAAGACCGCGCGACGCTGCGCATCTCGAGCCAGCACATCGCGAACTGGCTGCGCCACGGCGTGATCACCGAGGACTTCGTGCTCGGCGTGTTCAAGCGGATGGCGCGGGTCGTCGACCAGCAGAACGCCGGCGATGCGAACTACCGGCCGATGGCGCCCGACTTCGATTCGTCGTACGCATTCAAGGCCGCATGTGCGCTCACGCTGCAGGGCACCGCGCAGCCGAGCGGCTATACCGAGCCGCTGCTGCACCAGTTCCGGCTCGCGTTCAAGGCGCACCAGCGCGCAGGCTGACCGGCGCAGGCGGGGTCGCCCCCGCCTGTGTCCGTGTCGGTGCGTCGATACGGGCGGCCATAACGGCCGCTTTTTTCATGTCCGCCAGGTATGCCGATTGCGCCCGATTGATCCTGATAATCGGCGCGTGCCGAACGATACGGTTTCGCATCCGGTTTATCCCTGATTCGCCACGTCAAACGACTGTTCGATTCAATCGACCGACGCGCCGGAATATCGTCACCGCACCCCTGAAAACCCTTGCTGGACAAGGCTCGAGTCATTATTTGCGTTCGCTGGAATCAATCGTAATTTGATTCGCCTCAGCGATTCTCAACATTTATCGCGTCCGCAAATGCGCGCGCTATACTGCGTCCGATGCACGTGCAAATCGAATCGCGCTGCGAATAACGTGCGATACCGGCCGCGATTGCGCGATTTTCATCCGCGCACGCCGCCGATTATCAGCGGATTTTTCTCCATCATCGGGGGGACACACATCAGGATGACTTCGGCGCCCGTCAGCGGGCCTGCCCGTCATCCGGCATGAACGGCCGTACCGGATCGCCGCCAATATCGTCATACGAACAATCGCATCGACCCGCTGCGCCCTTCGCGTGTAGCGGCGATGCCCATCGATCTTCGGACCATGGCAGAAACCGACTACGCAGTGTCCAGCGAGCCCGGCCTGACGCGCCGCGCTGCCGCTCACCTGCGCCGGCTGTTCGGCCCCCACCTGATCTTCTATTCAGCTCTGCTGATCGCACTGATCCTGCTGATGCTGTGCGGGATCCTGCTCTACCAGGGCCGGATCGACGCGCGCGACCGCGCACGCACCACGCTGCAGAACCTCGCGCTGATGGCCGCGTGGGACATCGAGCGCAACATCGAAATCTATTCGCTGTCGCTGGACGCCGTCGTCGAGGGCGAAAACCAGCCCGACGTGAACCAACTGCCGATGCCGCTGCGCCGCCAGGTGCTGTTCGACCGCGCGACGACCGCGCGCTATCTCGGCGGCATCTACGTGATGGACGCGAACGGCAACATCACGGTCGACGGTGCGACCGACGTGCCGCGCAAGGGCAATTTCAGCACCCGGCAGTACTTCACCGTGCATCGCGACAGTCCGGACGTCGGCCTGTACATCAGCGATCCTTATCTCTCGAGGCTGCGCAACGGCTCGCCGAGCATCGCACTCAGCCGTCGCATCTCGCGGCCCGACGGCTCGTTCGGCGGCGTTGCCGTGATGTCGATCCGGCTCGAATATTTCCAGGACCTGTTCGGGCGTCTTGCGCTCGGCGAGCGCGGCTCGATGTCGCTGATCAAGACGAACGGGCTGATGCTGATGCGTCAGCCATACGACCCGAAGATCATCGGCCGGGACATCAGCAAGGCGAGCACGTTCAAGCGCTTCATGGCCGCCAGCGAAGGCAGCTTCTCGGACACCGCGTCGATCGACGGCGTGCGGCGCCTGTACGTGTTCCGGCACATCGATCACCTGCCGCTCATCATCATGGTCGCCGAGGCCGAATCGAACATCTACGCGGCCTGGTACGACCGCGCGATCCCGGTCGGCTCGGCGATCGCGCTCCTCACGCTCGGCTTCCTGCTGCTGTCGCTGCTGCTCGACGTGCAGCTGCGCAAGCGCCATCGCGCGGAAACCGAGCTGCAGGCGCTCGCGCGCACCGACGGCCTCACGGGCCTCGACAACCGCCGCATGCTCGACGACACGCTCGAGCGCGAATGGCGCCGCGCCGCGCGCTCGCAGCATGCGCTGTCGCTGCTGTTCGTCGACGTCGATCACTTCAAGCGCTACAACGACACGCAAGGGCACCAGGCGGGCGACGACGCGCTCGCGGCGGTCGGGCGCTGCATCGCCGGTTGCCTGCGCCGCCCGGCCGACTACGCGGCACGCTACGGCGGCGAAGAGTTCGTCGTGATCCTGCCGGACGTCGGCCCGGACGGCGCGGTGGCGATCGCCGAGACGATCCGCACGAGCATCCAGGAGCTCGGGATCAAGCACGCCGCGAGCGAGTTCGGCCGGCTGACCGCCAGCATCGGCGTGACGACCTGCTTCCCCGAATGGGACGGCGGCGTCCAGGCCGCGCTGAAAGTGGCCGACGAAGCGCTGTACCGCGCGAAGGCGAACGGCAGGAACAAGGTGGTCGTGCAGGCCGATACGCGTTTCGAGCGCCGGCTCGCCTGACCGCGCACAAGACGGGCGCGCCGCCGCCGCCGCGCGCCCGCAAAATCGCCGACAATACCGGCTCGCCGCGCGGCGCATGCGGCACGGCCCTCCGGACTCGGGCTCGGACTCGGACTCGGACTCGGACTCGGACTCGGACTCGGGCTCGGACCCGGACTCGGACTCGGGCTCGGGCTCGGGCTCGGGCTCGGGCTCGGGCTCGGGCTCGGGCTCGGGCTCGGGCTCGGGCTCGGGCTCGGGCTCGGACTCGGACTCGGACTCGGACTCGGACTCGGACTCGGACTCGGACCCGGACCCGGACCCGGACCCGGACCTGGACCCGGACCTTCCGCCCGGCCGCCCCCTACCGTCATGAAACTCAAGGCAAAGATCTTCCTTCTGGCCATCGTGCCGTTTCTCCTCGCTATCGCCGGCATCGGCATCGGGGTGCGCCAGCAGGCGACGGCGCTCGCGCGCACGCAGCACGCGACGATCGAGGCCGCCTACCTGTCGAGCAAGGAGGTCGAGCTCAAGCATTACGTCGATCTCGCGACGAGCGCGTTGCGGCCGCTCTACGAGACGAGCGGCCGCAATGCGCGCGACGACGCGCTGCTGCGCACGCAGGCGCTCGCGATGCTGCAGAAAATGGACTTCGGCCCCGACGGCTACTTCTTCGTCTACGACCTGCACGGCAACGCGCTGATGCATCCGCGCGAGCCCGAGCGGGTCGGCCACAATTTCTGGTCGATGCGCGACCCGCAAGGCGGCCTGACGATCCAGCAGCTGACCGCCGCCGCGTCGCACGGCGGCGGCTATGTGCGCTACATCTGGCGGCGTCCGTCGACGGGCCGCCCGGCGCCGAAGCTCGGCTATGTCGTCGCACTCGAGCGCTGGGGCTGGATGGTCGGCACCGGCATCTATCTCGACGACGTCGACAACGCGCTGCAGCGCATCGACGCGCGCGCGTCGGCGAACATCGAACGCACGATGAGCTGGCTCACTGCGATCGCGCTGGCGGGCGCGGCGGCGATCGCCGTCTGCGCGCTGGTGCTGAACGTCAGCGAATCGCGCAGCGCGGATGCGAAGCTCAAGCAGCTCGCGCAGCGCGTCGTCGAATCGCAGGAACAGGAACGCGCGCGGCTGTCGCGCGAGCTGCACGACGGGATCAGCCAGATGATGGTGTCCGCGAAGCTGATGCTCGAATCGGCGCTCGCGCGCTTCGAGCGCGGCGCGGCGCGCGTGCCGGCGGCCGAGCAGGCGCTCGCGTCCGGCGTCGTGCGGCTCGGCGACACGCTGCGCGAAGTGCGGCGCATCTCGCACGCGCTGCGTCCGTCGATGCTCGACGATCTCGGCCTCGCGGCCGCGCTCGACCAGCTCGTGCGCGAACTCGGCACGGAGAGCGGCATCGACATCGGCTACACGCAGGTCGCGCACGGCGGCACGCAGCCGCTGCCCGCCGCCATCAACACCGCGCTGTTCCGGATCGCGCAGGAAGCGCTCAGCAACATCGTGCATCACGCGCATGCGTCACGCGCCGCGGTCACGCTCGACCTCGGTGCGCACGCAGTCACGCTGACCATCGCCGACAACGGCTGCGGCTTCGACGCCGAACGCTCGCAGGCCGACGCGCGCCGTGGCATCGGGTTGCGCAACATGCGAGAGCGCCTCGACGCGCTCGGCGGCACGCTGTCGATCACGTCGCAGGTCGGCCACACCGTGGTGGCCGCGCGCGTGCCGCTGACAGCGCCGGCCTGAGCGCGCCGCCATCGAATCATCCAGGAGACCCTTCGCCCATGAGCGCCCCAGACAATGCCGTCCAGCCCGTCGCCCGCCTGCTGCTCGTCGACGACCACCCGCTCGTGCGCGACGGGCTGCGGATGCGGCTCGAGGCCGCCGATCTGTCCGTCGTCGGCGAAGCCGGCAACGCCGACGAGGCGCTCGCGCTGGCCGAGTCGCTCGAGCCTGATCTCGCGCTGATGGACGTCGGCATGAATGGCATGAACGGCATCACGCTCGCGGGTGTCTTCCACGAACGGCATCCCGGGATCCGCGTGCTGATGCTGTCGATGCACGACAACGTCGAATACGTGACGCAGGCCGTGCGCGCGGGCGCGAGCGGCTACCTGCTGAAGGATTCGCCCGCGAGCGAGATCGTCCGCGCGATCGGCTCGGTGCTCGCGGGCCATACGTTCTTCAGCGAAGGGCTCGCCGCGCGGATGATCCACGCGAGCGCAACGGCGTCGCCGCTCGACCGCCTGACGCCGCGCGAACGCGACATCCTCGACACGCTCGCGCAAGGCCTGTCGAGCAAGCAGATCGCGCAGCAGACGGGGCTGTCGGTGCGCACGGTCGAGACGCACCGGCTCAACCTGAAGCGCAAGCTCGACATCGAGGGGCAGGCCGAGCTGATCAAGTTCGCGGTCGAGCATCGGCGGCGGTGACGGGGAGCACCGGCATGAACCGGGTCGCGTACTGGAGGAAGCGACGCCGCGTGAATTGCCGCTCAGCTCATCGAACGGCCAGCCGGAGAAGATCGGTCATGTCCGGCACAAATGAAGAAGGGCGCGAATCTCGCGCCCTTCGTGCATTTCATCCCGCATCAACGCGCGCTCAGTTCGTCCGCGCGTTGTGCTTCTGCAGGAACGCGATCAGCCCGTCGATGCCGCCCGACGCGAGCTGGCTCTTGAACTGGCCCTGGTAGACCTGGATCAGCCACGCGCCCGACATGTCGATGTCGTAGATCTTCCAGTCGTTGCCGACCTTGCCGAGCCGGTAGCCGACCGACTGGCTGTCGCCCGGCGTCGTCACCGTCGACTGCACGAGCGCATCGGTGGCCGACGCGCTGCCCGCCTTGAACGAGAACTTCGCATCCTGGCCGCCGAGCTGCGCGAGCGATGCGGCATAGGTGCGCGTCATCAGCAGCTTGAACTGCTTGTACAGCTCCTGCTGCTGGGCCGGGCTCGCCTGCTTCCAGGCGTCGCCGACCGCGATGCGGGTCGTGCGCTCGAAATTCGTCGCCGGCAGGAAGCGCGCTTCGACAACCTGCGTGACCTTCGCCATGTCGCCGCCGCGCGCGGCCGGATCGGCCTTCATCGCAGTGACGGTGCCCTCGACCGCATTGCGGACGATATCGACCGGCGCGCTTTGCGCGAACGCGGAAATCGACACGGTGGCGGCGGCGAGGAAAGCAAACAGATGACGTTTCATACGGATATCGCACTCGGTAAGGAAAGACGACCGGCGCGGCACGCCGCCCGGTCGACGCAAGTATAGCGGGCCTGACGCGCGGCTGTCGTGCCGTGACCGACTGTTACCTTTGGCGCGCGATTGTCACAGCTCGCGCGTCCGTTGCGGCGCCGATCCATGTAAGCGCCCCCTTATATCCGGCCCCGCCGCCCGGCGAAGCCCGCCGCACGGGCCTGAGGGACCGATTCCCCCGCTGCCGGACAAATCTCCTTCCGGCCCCGGAATACCGCAACGTCACGACCGCCATCACGTTGCGCCGGTATACTTGGCTACTTTGCCTTTTCCAGCCCCACCCCACCGCCACATGGTGACTTCCTTCATCATTCGACTCGTTGCGTGGTCGGTGCGACGCCCGATCGCGGTCGTCGTGCTGTCGCTGATCATTGCTGCCCTGAGCGCCGTCTACGTTGCCGGTCATTTCAAGATCAACACGGACATCAGCAAGCTCGTCGACGCCGAACCGCAATGGGCCGCGCTCGGCCAGGCGACCGACCGCGCATTCCCGCAACGCAACGGCACGATCCTCGCGGTCGTCGAGGCGCCCGCGCCCGAATTCGCGACAGCCGCCGCCCACGCGCTGACGGGCGCGCTGCAGAAGCAGGCCGACGCCGGCCGCATCGGCCAGGTCGCCGAGCCTGGCGGCGGCCCGTTCTTCGAACACAACGGGCTGCTGTTCCTGTCGCCGCAGGAAGTCGCGGACACGACCTCGCAGCTCGCGAGCGCGCGCCCGCTCGTCAACGAACTCGCGAAGAATCCGAGCCTGACCGGGCTCGCGACCACGCTGTCGACCACGCTCGGCCAGCCGCTGCTGACCGGCCAGGTGAAGCTGCCGGGGATGGCCAAGCTGCTGTCGCGCGCCGCCGCGACCGTCGACGACGTGCTCGCCGGCAAGCCGGCCGCGTTCTCGTGGCGCGCGCTCGTCGACAACGACGCGGCGCGTCAACCCGCGCGCGCATTCGTGACCGTGCAGCCGATCATCAACTACGGCGCGCTGAAGGCCGGCGCGGAAGCGAGCGAGACGATCCGCGACACCGCGCGCGCGCTCGATCTCGACAAGCGCTACGGCGCGGTCGTGCGGCTGACCGGCGAGCAGCCGCTCGCCGACGACGAATTCGCGTCGGTCGAGGATGGCGCGGCGCTCAACGGCGCGCTGACGCTGCTCGTCGTGCTCGGCATCCTGTGGCTCGCGCTGCGCTCGAAGCGGATGATCTGCTCGACGCTCGTCACGCTGTTCGTCGGCCTCGTCGTGACCGCGGCGCTCGGCCTGATGATGGTCGGCTCGCTGAACATGATCTCGGTCGCGTTCATGGTGCTGTTCGTCGGGCTCGGCGTCGACTTCTCGATCCAGTACGGCGTGAAGTATCGCGAAGAGCGCTTTCGCGATCAGCGCATCGATCACGCGCTGATCGGCGCCGCACACTCGATGGGCATGCCGCTCGCGCTCGCCACCGCGGCGGTCGCGGCGAGCTTCTTCTCGTTCATCCCGACCGCGTATCGCGGCGTGTCCGAACTCGGGCTGATCGCCGGCGTCGGGATGTTCGTCGCGCTGCTGACCACGCTCACGCTGCTGCCCGCGCTGCTGCGCCTGTTCGCGCCGCCGGGCGAATCGAAGACGCCCGGCTTCCCGGCCCTCGCGCCGGTCGACGATTTCCTCGACCGGCACCGCAAGCCGATCCTGATCGGCACGCTCGCGGTCGTGATCGGCGCGCTGCCGCTGCTCGCGTTCCTGCGCTTCGACTTCAACCCGCTGCACCTGAAGGATCCGCACAGCGAATCGATGGCGACGCTGCTCGCGCTGAAGGATTCGCCCGAGGCAGCGGTCAACGACGTCACGCTGCTCGCGCCGTCGCTCGCCGCGGCCGACACGGCCGCGAAGCGCCTCGACGCGCTGCCGGAAGTCGGCCGCACGACGACGCTGTCGACGTTCATCCCGGCCGACCAGCCGGCGAAGCGCGCGTCGATCGCCGCCGCCGCGAGCGAGCTGCTGCCCGCGCTGACCCAGCCGGCCGCGCCCGGCGCGACCGACGCGCAGCGCGTCGCCGCGCTCAAGCGCGTGTCGGACCTGCTGAGCTACGCGGCCGAAGATCACCCGGGCCCGGGCGCCGCCGCCGCGCAGCATCTGTCCGCCTCGCTCGCGAAGCTCGCGGCCGCCGACGCCGCGACGCGCGACCGCGCCGAGCGCGCGTTCGCTGACACGCTGCGCATCGCGCTCAACCAGCTCGCGACGCTGCTGCAGCCGCAGGACATCACGCGCGACACGCTGCCGGCGCCGCTGGTGCGCGACTGGGTCGCGCCGGACGGCCACGCGCTCGTGCAGATCTCGCCGAAGGTGCCGAAGGGCATCGATCCGAACGACGACGCGATGCTGCGCCGCTTCGCGACGACCGTGAAAGCCGCGGAGCCGGGTGCGATCGGCGGGCCGATCTCGATCCTGCATTCGGCCGACACGATCATCGATGCGTTCCTGCATGCGGCGCTGTGGTCGATCGTGTCGATCACGATCCTGCTGTGGATCACGCTGCGCCGCTTCGGCGACGTGCTGCGCACGCTCGTGCCGCTGCTCGTGTCGGGCGTCGTCACGCTCGAGGTCTGCGTGTTGATCGGCATGCCGCTCAACTTCGCGAACATCATCGCGCTGCCGCTGATGCTCGGCGTCGGCGTCGCGTTCAAGGTGTATTTCGTGATGGCATGGCGCGCGGGGCAAACGGGCCTGCTGCATTCGAGCCTCACGCATGCGGTGCTGTTCAGCGCCGCGACGACGGCGACCGCATTCGGCAGCCTGTGGCTGTCGCATCACCCCGGTACCTCCAGCATGGGCAAGCTGCTCGCGCTGGCGCTGACGTGCACGCTGATCGGCGCCGTGGTATTTCAGCCGGTACTCATGGGCAAACCGCGCGTGAAGCGCGCACAGAACACATTGCGGGAAATCAATGAATAAGATGCGAATCGTCGCGGCGACCGTCGCCGCAGGCGCAATGCTGAGCGGCTGTGCGACCGGCCCCAACCGCAATCCGGCCGACCCGCTCGAGCCGATGAACCGCGCGGTCTACAAGTTCAACGACACCGTCGACACGCACATCGCGGTGCCGATCGCGAAGGGCTACCAGAAGGTCACGCCAACGCCGGTGCGCACCGCGATCAGCAACTTCTTCTCGAACCTCGGCGACCTCGGCAACATCGCGAACAACCTGCTGCAGCTGCGCATCACCGATGCGACGGAAGACCTGATGCGGGTCGCGATGAACTCGGTGTTCGGCGTCGGCGGGCTGATCGACATCGCGACGCCGGCCGGCCTGCCGAAGCATCACCAGGATTTCGGGCTGACGCTCGCACGCTGGGGCATGCCGTCCGGCCCGTATCTCGTGCTGCCGGTGTTCGGGCCCAGCACGTTCCGCGACGGCGTCGGCCGCGCGGTCGACGTGCGCTTCAACCTGCTGAACTACATCGAGCCGGCCGCGCGCAATCCGATGTACGTGATGCAGTTCATCAGCGCGCGTTCGGACCTGCTCGGTGCGACCGACCTGCTGAAGCAGGCCGCGCTCGATCCGTATTCGTTCGTGCGCGACGCGTACCTGCAGCAGCGCAAGTCGCTGACCTACAAGAGCGAGGCCGCGCCGAGCGCGCTGCCGAACTACAACGAGCCGGGCGAGTCGGGTGGTGAATCGGGTGGCCAGCCGGGCGGTGAAGCGGCGCCGGGCGGCAAGCCCGCCAACACGCCGGCGGCGCCCGGGTTGCCGAGCTACGAGGATCCGGGCGAGTCGGGCGGCATGCCGGGCAATGCGCCTGCCGCGCCTGCCAATGCGCCGGCAGCGCCCGGGCTGCCGCAATACGATGATCCCGGCGCGAACAGCGCACCGTCGGCAAGCGCGCCTGCTGCCGCGCCTGCAAGCGGCGCGGCGACCGCACCGGCCGTGCCTGCGAGCAATCCCGCCGCTCAGTAACGCGGCGCCAGCCGAAGACGACGAAGAGCGCTGCCCGATGCAGCGCTCTTTTTCTTTGGGTCTCCGCGAATCTTCGGCGGGCCGTGGATCCCTTGGGGACCCGAAGCGGCTCTTTGCCTCGACGACAATCTTCGGCGGGCCGCGGATCCCTTAGAACCCGAAGCGGCTTTTCGCCTGAACGACAATCTTCTGCGGGCCGCGGATCCCTTAGAACCCGAAGCGGCTTTTCGCCTCGACGACAATCTTCGTCGGGCCGTGGATCCCTTGGAACCCGAACCGGCTCCTTGCCTCGACGACAATCTGCCGGCAGGTTCCGTTCCGACGTACGACAGCCGCCGGCTGCGTGTGCAGCGCATCGCGTCTGTCGCAATCGTCCATATCCGCGTCGTCTCGACGTAAAACCTTCCCGTCCGCCCGGCCGTTAATCCGTTCGCAACCGAGGATCACCACGCGCTGCCACGCGGCGTCCGTCCCTCGCAATCCGGAAACCAGCTTCGCCGCCGCCGGCCGCGCCCGGCCACGGCCAGGGGAACCCTCATGCGAAAGAAACTGACTATC
The DNA here is from genome assembly GCF_053427725.1 of Burkholderia sp. PU8-34. NCBI lineage: Bacteria > Pseudomonadati > Pseudomonadota > Betaproteobacteria > Burkholderiales > Burkholderiaceae > Burkholderia > Burkholderia sp. PU8-34. The sequence continues at coordinate 34,737 of NZ_JBSAXC010000017.1, read as the reverse complement.
CGCGGCGGACTCGCCGCGACCATCGCCGGCTATACGGTGCTGCTCGTGCTGGTGGTCGGTGCGTGCGTCGCCGGCCTCTACGCAGGCAATGGTTCGCTCGAGGCGATGTATCGCGACGACACCGCGTCGCTGCTGCACCTGAAGACCAGCTCCGAGCGGATGCTCGTGCTGCGCGAGCGCTTGAGCGATGTCGCCCGGATCATCAGTGCCGGCCAGTCCGCCAAGGAGGAGACCGCGCAGCTCCACACGCTGCTCGCGCAGAGCAACGACGAACTGGCGGCCTACTCGCGCCTGCACCCGCGCGATGCCGACGAGCAGACGCTGTTCGAGAAGCTCCAGACCCACCGCCAGGCGCTGCTGGATCAGGTCTTCCTGAAGGCGCTGTCCCAGCTCGACCACGACGATGCGTTCGATTTCCTCGATACGCAGCGCGCAGCGCCGCCGGCGCTGTTTGCCGCGTACCAGGACGCGATCGGTGCGCTCGAAGCGTTCCAGGTCGCACGCGAAAAGGCCCGCTATGACAGGGCCGCTGCGCTTTTCCACCGGGTCGTCTGGGGCATGGTCGCGGTGGCCGCGTTCGCGCTCGTCATCGGCTTGTTCGCGCAGCGCGCGCTCGCGAAGGCGATCGTCGAGCCGATCAACCTGGCCGTCGACCATTTCGAAAAAATCGCGAAAGGCGATCTGACCGGCACGGTCGTGATTGCCCGCGAGAACGAGATGGCCTATCTGCTGAACGCGCTCAGGCAGATGCAGGCCGGCCTCATCGACACCGTGAGCCAGGTGCGCGCGAGCACGGAGACGATCGTCGGCGACGTCCGCGCGATCGCGAGCGGCAACGTCGACCTGTCCGCGCGCACCGAGCAGCAGGCCGCGTCGCTCCAGCAGGCCGCGGCAAGCGTCGAGCAACTGACGGCGACCGTGCGCCAGAATGCGGACAACGCCCGCGACGCACGTACCTGCGTCGAGGGCGCCGCCGGCATTGCATCGCGTGGCGAAGCGGCGATGCAGCGTGTCGTCGACACGATGTCGGCGATCTCGGAGAGCTCCGCGCGGATCTCGGGCATCGTCGGCGTGATCGAGAGTATTGCGTTCCAGACGAACATCCTCGCGTTGAACGCGGCTGTCGAAGCCGCGCGCGCAGGCGAGCAGGGACGCGGCTTCGCGGTCGTCGCGACGGAGGTTCGCGGGCTCGCGCAGCGCTGTGCGTCGGCCGCCAAGGAAATCAAGGAGCTGATCGGCCATTCCGCGCGACGCGTCGAGGACGGCAGCGGCCTCGTCACGCTGGCGGGCTCGACGATGGCCGAGCTCGTCGCCGCGGTCGAGCGCGTCAAGGCAATCATGAGCGAAATCAGCACCGCGTCCGAAGAGCAGTCGTCGGGCATCGAGCAGGTGAACGCCACGGTGACGCAGATGGAGCAGACGATGCAACGCAATGCCGCGCTCGTCGAGGAGGCGGCGGCCGTAGCGCTGTCGCTCGACGAGCAGAGCGCACGGCTCAACGACGCAGTGGCGCAGTTCCGCCTTCGCGACGAGGCGATTGCGTGATGCCTGGGCATCCGGCCTGGGCGCGTCGCGGACGATCGAGCGCGGCGCGCACGACGGCACGCGCCGCCGTCCCGGCGGAGGCAGTTTCTCGATGAGAAGAAGGAAAGGGTAGAAAGCGGAAACGCCCGCTCAGTCGATCCGCAACGCGCCCGCGCGCCCGAATGCATGCCGCGCCTGGATCAGCGTCGTGCGCGCCGCACGCGCATCGCTTGCGACCTGCAGCAGCGGGCCGAGCTGCGACGGCTGCTTCAGCAGTTCGCGCAGGATCGGCAGGATCGCCGTGCTGCCATCGTCGCGCAGCCCGGCCGTCGCCGCGCGCGGCAGCGTGCGCCACGCGGGATCGACGATCGCGCGGCACACCGCGAACGGCACGCCGCGCGCCGCCGCGAACGCAGCGGCGATGTGCGATTCCATGTCAACGGCCAGCGCGCCCTTCGCGTGATACAGCGAAGCCTTGTCGTCAGCGCTCACGACCGGCGCGCCGACGGCCGCCATCACGCCGCGCTTCACGCGCGGCCAGACCGGCGTGTCGTGCAGCGCGGCGACGAGCCGCGCGCTCCACGCGACGTCGGTCTGCACGCGCCCGAACGGCCCGTCGATCGCGTCGGCAATCACGAGCGCGCCCGGCGCCAGGTCGGGCGCGAGCCCGCCCGCGGTGCCGAAGCTGACGATGCCCGCGCAGCCGCGCGCGGTCGCTTCCGTCAGCGCGCGTTCGAGACGGTCGGCACGCGCGGCGAACACGGCCTCGACGCCGTCGCCGCGCGCGATGCGCGCCTCGAACGCCATCCCCGTCACCGCGATGACGGGCAGCATGCCGTTGTGCATCGACGCCGCCACGCGTTACATCCCCACCGTCACGCGCGTCGCGTTGTCGCGCTTCAGGTTGCGGTAGCGCGCGATCGCCCACAGCGGGAAGAACTTGCGATAGCCGTGGTAGCGCAGGTAGAACACGCGCGGGAAGCCGGTCGCGGTGAAGCGCGTCTCGTCCCACAGGCCTTCCTCGTTCTGCTCGGCGATCAGGTACTCGACCCCGCGCGCGACCGCCGGGTTGTTCACCTCGCCGGCCGCCATCAGGCCGAGCAGCGCCCAGGCCGTCTGCGACGACGTGCTCGGCGCCTGCTCGTAGCCGCGATAGTCGAGCTTGTAGCTGTCGCCGTCCTCGCCCCAGCCGCCGTCCTTGTTCTGGATCGACAGCAGCCACTGCGCGCCGCGCTTCACGCGCGGATCTTCCGGGCCGAGGCCGGCCGCGTTCAGCGAGCACAGCGCCGTCCACGTGCCGTACACGTAGTTCATCCCCCAGCGGCCGTACCAGCTGCCGTCCGGCTCCTGCTCCTTCAGCATGTAGTCGAGCGAGCGGCGCGCGGCATCGCTGTTCGCGGCCGTCTCGCCGAGCTGCGACAGCATCGACAGGCAGCGGCCCGACACGTCCGCCGTCGGCGGATCGAGCAGCGCGCCGTGATCGGAGAACGGGATGTTGTTCAGGTAGTACTGCGTGTTTTCCGGCTCGAACGCGCCCCAGCCGCCATCGCTGCTCTGCATGCCGACGACCCATTCGCGCGCGCGCGAGATCGACTCGCGATACGCATCCGAATGCTTGAGCTTCTCGACGCGATCCATCGCCATCACGACCACGGCCGTATCGTCGACGTCCGGGTAGTGCGGGTTCGCGTACTGGAACGCCCAGCCGCCCGGCCGCACGTTCGGACGGCGCGAGATCCAGTCGCCGCGCACGTCGAGGATCTGCAGCGGACGCAGCCATTCGAGGCCGCGCACCACCGCTTCCTCGGCGCGCGGATCTTCCGTCTCGAGCAGCGCATGCGCGGCGAGCGACGTATCCCACACCGGCGACAGGCAGGGCTGGCAATATGCTTCGTCATCCTGCACGACGAGCAGCTTCTCGAGCGACTTGCGCGCGATCGCGCGGTTCGGATGATCTTCAGGATAGCCGAGCACGTCGTACATCATCACCGCGTTGGCCATCGCCGGATAGATCGCGCCAAGGCCGTCCTCGCCGTTCAGGCGCTCGTCGACGAAGGCGACGGCCTGCCGGATCGCGCGTTCGCGCGTGTAGTTCGGGAACAGCCCGTCGACCGCGCGCAGTGCATGGTCGACCACCCGGAAGAACGCGAACCAGCCCGCGCTCTGGTGCCCCTGGCGCGGCAGCAGCCCCGCGTTCACCGGCGGATCGATGAACAGCTCGTCGATGCGCACGCCGCGCGGGTTCTTCGCGAGCGGCCGCTTCGCGTTCAGCACGAGCAGCGGCACGATCACGGTGCGCGCCCAGTACGACACCTTCGACAGGTGGAACGGGAACCACTGCGGCAGCAGCATGATCTCGACCGGCATCATCGGCACCGCGCGCCACGGAATCGCGCCGTACAGCGCGAGCTGGATGCGCGTGAACACGTTCGACATCTCGGCGCCGCCCATCGCGTGGATCGCGCGGCGCGCGCGCTGCATGTGCTCGGCGTTCTCGTCGTCGCCGATCACCTTCAGCGCAAAGTACGCCTTCACGCTCGCGCTGATGTTCGGCGCGCCGTCGGTGAACAGCGGCCAGCCGCCGTCGGCCTGCTGGATGCGGCGCAGATAGCGGGCGATCTTCTGTTCGAGCTCGAGATTCGGCGTTTCGCCGAGGTAGTGGACGAGCAGGATGTATTCGGCGGGAATCGTCGAATCGGCTTCGAGTTCGTAAACCCAGTGTCCGTCCTCCTTCTGCGCGGCCAGCAACGCGTCGGTCGCACGGGCGACGGCGTCGTCGAGGCCGGCCGGCACGGTGGCGGCGGTCAGGGTCGGCATATCGGTGAGATCGTTCATCGGTCCCTCTCTTATTGTGTCTGGAGCACGTCCGCGGCCTTCTGGCCGGAACGGATCGCGCCCTCGATCGATGCGGGCAGACCGGTGGCAATCCAGTCGCCCGCCAGCACGAGATTGGTCCAGCGCGTACGCGCGGCCGGACGTTTCATTTCCTGCGACGGCACCGCCGCAAAACCCGCACGCGGCTCGACGACGAGCTGCCACGGCGGCAGGATGTCCGCCGGTGCGCCCGTCACGCGCGCGACGTCCTGCCAGATCGTCTGTGCGAGCGTCTCGCGCGGCAGGTCGAGCCAGCGGCCTGCATCGCGGATCGTCGCCGCGAGCTGGCCGGCGCTTGCCCGCACCGTGTCGACGGCGCCGTTCACGACCGTCGTGCCGGCAGGGCAGCCCGGCGGCGGTTCAGCCGCGAAAAACGCGGTGACGACCGCGCTGTACGTATCCGGCGCGGTCAGGTCGGGCACGAGCGGCTGCGCGACATCGGGCGTCACCGCCAGCACGACCGCGTCGCCCGGCGCGAGATCGACGCGCTCGCCGTCGATCACCAGCGCGTCGACTGCATTGCCGTGCGCGCCGAATTCGAACGCGTCGAGACGCGAGCGCAACCGGATCGTCGCGCCGCCATGCTGGAGCATCCGCAGCGCGGGATCGACGAACGCGCTGCCGAGCCCGTGACGCGCGACGAGCGGACGGCACGCGGGCCCGCCCGCGGCGAATGCGCCGCACAGGGCCGCACGCGCGAGTTCGGCCGTCGCATGGCGCGGCTCGACGTTCAGCGCGCCGAGGAAAAACGGCCGCAGCCAACGATCCCACAGCACGCCGTCGCACCGCATCGTCTGTGCGAGTGAGCGGCCCGTGCGCGCGAACGCGAGCGGCGCGAGCGACAGGTAATCGAGCGGCGTCGTGCCCGGCGCGCGCGACGCGGCGTCGAACAGCCACGACGGCCAGCCGCTGCTGCCGAAGCGCAGCGTCCAGCGCTGCTGCGACGTGACGTCGGCGACCGGAAATTCGGGCAATGGCGGCCCGGCCAGCTGGTCGGCCGCGCCGATCGCGCGCAGGTAGCGCTGCGTTGCCGGCTGCCCTGCAAACACCTGATGCAGCCCGCTGTCGATCGTCGCGTTCAGCGTGCCGTCGAACCACGAGCGGCAACGCCCGCCCGCCTGCGCGTGTGCGTCGTGCAGCACGATGCGGCGCCCACGGCGTTGCAGCTCGACGGCGGCCGACAGGCCCGCGAGTCCTGCCCCGACCACATGGACGGTTCTCGGCATCGGCTCAGAACAGCGCGTAGCGCGCGGCGATCATCAGCATGCGCGCCTTCGGCTTGCGGATCGGCGCGCGCGGCACGTCGAAGCCGCGGGCGATCGCGGCCTCCAGAATGCAGCGGTACGCACCCGACATGATGCGCGGCGCCTTCACCTGCGCACGCGCGCAGGTGTCCATCACGGCATCCGCCTGCCGGAAGTGCTCGATCGCACGCTCGACGAGCGTCGCGCACACGCGCGGCAGCGCCGGCTCGCGCGCGATCGTCACCGGATCGGTGATTGCGATGCCTTCGCGCGCAAGCAGCTCGCGCGGCAGGTAGCAGCGGTTGATCCCGGCGTCCTCGTCGATATCGCGCAGGATGTTGGTCAGCTGCAGCGCGCGGCCGAGATGATGCGACAGCTTGATCCCTTCCGCCTCCGGCATCCCGAAAATCCTCACCGACAGACGACCGGCCGCGCTTGCGACACGATCGCAATAGAGGTCGAGCGTCGGCTCGTCGGGCGCGCAGATGTCTTCGGCGGCGTCCATCGCCATCCCGTCGATCATCGCGTGGAAATCGTCGCGCTGCAGGTCGAACGTGCGGATCTCGCGCGTGAGCGCCGCGAGATGGCGCGGCGGCTGGCCCGCGAAGCACGCGTCGATGTCCGCGCGCCAGCGCGCGAGACCGGCGGCACGCTCGGCGCGCGGCAGGTCGCTGTCGGCGATGTCGTCGACCGCGCGGCAGAACGCATACACCTGGAACATCGCGTCGCGTTGCGCAGCCGGCAGGATGCGCATCGCGAGATAAAAAGAACTGCCCGATGTGACGGCAGCGGCGTCGGTTTCTTGTTCGTCCACGACGAGATTGGAAACGGCCAAGACGAGCTCCACGGAGACGCCCACGGGGGGCGATTGAAGAAGCCATGCCCGGCTGGGATGGTAAAGGCGTCAAATACGTGCGAGATGTGCGAACGATCGACGCAGACAGGCACAAATTACCGGCCGGAAGCCGGAATTGGGCGAAAGTATAGCAATCTTTGAAGGTCGATGGCGGGATGCCTGCCGCGCCGCGCGGGGGCGCCCGGGGCCGCGCGAAGCCCGCTCGGCGGGCGGATGCGGGCGGATGCGGGCGGATGCGGGCGGATGCGGGCGGCCGGCGAGGTGTGGCCGGCGAGGTGCGGCCGGCCAGGGATAGCCGGCGAGGCGCGGCCGGCTATCCCTGGCCCCTAGCCATAAACGACGTCGCGCTGCAGGTCGAGCGCGATCAGCCCCATTTCACGCGTCAGCAGCAGCATCGCGCGCCGCTCGAGCCGCGAGCCCATGAAGCTCGTCACGCGGCCGTCGGGCTCCGCGGTGAACTGGAACACAGGGCCGCCCGTGCCGAACCACGCGCCGGGCACGTCGGCGGACTCCTGCCAGTCGATCTGCTCGAACACGCGCGTGATGCCGGCCCGCACCGCGGCGCTTGCGCCGATCGGCGGCGCGACTTCGCCCAGGTCGTCGAGGGAATAGGGGCCGGGCTTTTCCGGTTTCCGGAAGAAAAGATAGTCGACGTTCATGGGGCGCAATCGGGCTAAAGCATCAAATTAACGCGATCCGATGCGAATTTAAATCAGACCAGAACGAAATGTGGCCTGCGCGACACATTGAGGATGAGCCGGTTTAAAGCGGATGCGACTACAAAGGCCGGCATCAAGAATCGACGGCTCAAAGCGGACGCCAGTGACGCCTGCCGCGCCGCTGTTCTCCGTTTGCGACATTTCGTGCGATTGCCCTGCACATTGAGGGTCATATTGCCGCGCGCCGCCGCGCCGTGCGCATTCGATTGTCCGTACCCGTTCTCCGGCCACCGCTTGGGCCCACGCGGGTTCGTCTAAGATGACGCTTTATCCTAAAAAAACCTTCCCCGAAACCGATGGAGACGAACGTGACAGCCGCCTCGCCCGCATCCCCACAGTCCGCCCACCCCGTTTTCGTGCTCGTGCATGGCGCATGGCAAGGCGCGTGGTGCTACGCGCACGTCGCGGCCGCGCTCGCCGCGCGCGGCCACCTGTCGATCGCGCGCGACCTGCCCGCGCACGGAATCAACGCGCGCTTTCCCGCGTCGTACTTCAAGCGTCCGCTCGACAAGGAAGCGTTCGCCACCGAGCCGTCGCCGGTTGCGAACACGACGCTCGACGACTACGCGTCGCAAGTGATGCAGGCCGTCGACGACGCGTATGCGCTCGGCCACGGCAAGGTCGTCCTGGTCGGCCACAGCATGGGCGGCCTCGCGATCACCGCGGCCGCCGAACGGATGCCCGAGAAGATCGCGAAGATCGTCTATCTCGCCGCATTCATGCCCGCGTCGGGCGTGCCGGGCCTCGACTACGTGCGCGCGCCGGAGAACGAGGGCGAGATGCTCGGCCAGCTGATGCTCGCGAGCCCGCGCGCGGCCGGTGCGCTGCGCATGGATCCGCGCAGCGACGACACCGCGTATCGTGCGACGGCCAAGCGCGCGCTGTTCGACGACGTTTCGCAGGCGGAATACGAGGCGATCGCGAACCTGATGAGCTGCGACGTGCCGGCCGCGCCGTTCGCCACCGCGATCCCGACGACCGCCGCGCGCTGGGGCGCGATCGACCGGCACTACATCAAGTGCCTGCAGGACCGCGTAATCCTGCCCGCGCTGCAGCAGCGCTTCATCGACGAAGCCGACGCGTTCGCGCCGGACAACCCGACGCACGTGCACCAGCTCGACAGCAGCCACTCGCCGTTCGTATCGCAGCCGGCGGTGCTGGCCGGCGTGCTGACGGATATCGCGAAGGCGTAATCGCGGGCGGCCGCGCCCCCGTGCGGCCGCCGGCCGTATGCGACGTCCTCGGCCACCGCGCGCCGTTGACGCGTCCGCCGGCGCTATGCGTAGGCAACCGAACGATCGCGGCCGAGCCGCTTCGCGCGATAGAGCGCGGCATCGGCCTCGTTGACGAGAATCTCGCAGGTCTGCGCGCCCGGCTGCGCGCACGCGGCGCCGACGCTCGCCGTCACCGGCACGCAGATGCCTTCGGCGTCGACCGGCGCGCGGCCGATTGCACAGCGCACTTTCTCCGCAACCTGCATCGCTTCGCCGAGATCGGTGCACGGCAGCAGCAGCGCGAACTCTTCGCCGCCGAAGCGGCAGAACGTGTCCTGCGCGCGCACGATCGACGCGACGCGCTGCGCCATCTCGCGCAGCACCGCGTCGCCGACCGCGTGGCCGAACCGGTCGTTGATCTTCTTGAAGTGGTCGAGGTCGAACAGCAGCACCGACAGGTTCCCGCCGTAGCGCTGCCAGCGCGCGAATTCGTCGTTCAGCCGCGCCTCGAAATAGCGGCGGTTCGCGATACCGGTCAGGCCGTCGCGGTTCGCATGCTCGCGCAGCTTCGCGACCGCCTCCTCGCGCTCGCGCTGCATCACGCTGACGTGCGTGACATCGGAGATCGTCACGCACACGGCCTCGACCTCGCGCCCGCGCGTGAGCGGCATGAACGTGCAGTCCTGCTGCATGAAGTCGACGCCGCCGGTGATCGGCCGATCATGCTCGAAACGAAACAGGTACGGACGCTGCTCCCACGAGCTGAATGCGAAGCTGCCGAGCTGGAACACGCTGTCGAGCTTGCGCGCGAGCCACGCGCGCGGCAGATCCGGAAAGCAGTCGAACAGGTTGCGGCCGATCACGTCGGCCGCGGCGATGCCGCTATGGTCCTGCATGAAGCGATTCCACATCAGCACGTTCATTGCGCGGTCGAGCACGAACAGGCCGAAGCCGACCCGCTCGATCACGAGGTCGCTGAGCGATGCGGGGGAAACCGGGGAAATGGGGGAAGTGGCGGCAGTCATAGCGCGGACAGCAAGGCATCGAGCGCGTCGCCCATCAGCCGGATCGAATCTTCGGCCATCAGCATCACGAAATGCGCGCGGAATCCGTCGCCCTCGAGCCCGAAGTTCACTTCGAGCAGCAGCGCGACGCTCCACGCGAGCACGGTCGGCTGGAACACTTCGTCGAACGACATGTTCGCGCCGAGCAGGCCCGGCGGAAAGAATACCGGCGTGCGGCCGAGCTCGTCGAGGATCGACGCGACGCACGCGCCCATCAGCACGTTCGCGACGTCGAACACGAGCTCGTCGTCGCGCGCGATCTCGCCGTGCGCAGCGGCCGCGCCGAGGGCATCCGCCGCAGGCACGCCGCACGTGTCGTCGCCCCACGCGCCGTCGCCGAACGTGCGGTCGACGAGCGACACGAGCTGTCCGACGGCCGCGCTGCGGCACAGCACGAGCGCTTCACCCTTGATGTCGGAGCGGAACCCCTGGCGCACGGCGGTCACGTTTTCGTGAATGCCCGTCATCTCGCGCAGTGCAATGCCCGCATCGGCCGCGTGCACGACGCGCACGCGCGGCACCGACAGCTCGATGAAGCGTCCGAGCAGCAACGCGAGCCGCGCCGCGGCGCGGCCCATCGCGAGATTGGCGATTTCCTGCAACGCGTCGCGTTGCTCCGCCGTGAACACCGAGTCAGGCATACAACCCATACTCCTTGAGAATGGGCAGCAACGCCTCCGACGTCACGGGCTTCGCGACGAACGCGATCGCACCCAGCTCGCGCACACGCTCGCGCGCCTGCGGCTGGATATCGGCTGATACCACGATCACGAACGTGTTCAGATCCTCGTGGCGCAATGTTTCCAGCACCTGATAGCCGCTCATGTCGGGCATCGTCAGGTCGAGAAACATCACGGAAGCCTTGCCGTCACGATAGAGCGCCAGTGCCTCTCGGCCGTTCGCGGCATACGCGACGTCGACATCCCAGTCCCCCGGCAAGGCCTTCGTCAACAACTTGCGGGCGAGCAGCGAATCGTCGGCAATCACAATCGGCAAAGGCATGGCGGGCGGTGCGGTATACGGAATGGTCTCTCTCGCGTTAACGACCGCGCTGCGCGCTTCTTGAGGCCTCGCGCGAAGCGGCGCCAGGCATCTTGCCGGACGGACGGCGGGCGCCGCCGCGCATTCGCATGCGACGCGGGCCGCACGCAGCCATCGGCGGGCGCATATCTGTCAGGGAAAGCAAGGCGCGATTTTCTGAGTAAAACCGAGGCGGTGCAACTCGCCATATTCACCGTTTCGAACAGAATCGATCCGATCACGCGGCATTCGGAAAACAGGTGCAACCATTTTCAAGATAAGCACGCAAAATTTTTCTTTGTGTACGTTTGCGCTTCCGGATTCGTCGCGTTTTCAATCTGACAATTGCACCCTGTCGGAACCGTCAGGGTCGCGCGAGTCGCACGCGGCGTGGCGGCAGGCGCAACTCGTTTATGATGGCAGGCACCCGCGCTTCACCCTTTCACGTCCGATTTTCCCGCCCATGACGTCCGACCGGCCCGCCGATTCCCTCGACCATGCTCCCGCCGACGATTGGCAGGACGACGGGACTTACGCGTCCGGCGCGCCCGAACACGATTTCGCGGTGCGCCGCGTGACGCTGATCGTGTTGCTGATCGCCGCGATCGTGCTGCCGTGCATCTACGTGACGGTGATGGCTTATAACGACCTGAAGGCGCGCGAAGCCGCCGCGAGCGACGTGACGATGCGCACCGTGCGCGTCGCCGAGGAGCACGCGCTCAAGGTGTTCGACCTGAGCGAAACGCTCGATGCGCGGATCGTCGATCTCGTCCAGGACATGGACGATGCGACGGTGCGCAGGCACGAATCCGACATCCACGAAGCACTCAACACGATCGGCGGCGGCTATCCGCAGGTCGCGGCCGTGTCGATCTTCGGTGCGAGCGGGATGCTGCTCGCGAACAGTCTCTACTACCCGGCGCCGTACGCATCGATCGCGAAGCGCGACGACTTCGTCGGCATTCGCGACGGCAAGGTCATCGAACACATCTCGCGGCTGATGATGGGGCCGCTGAAGCTCGAGAACATCCCCGTGTTCAATACGGGCGTCGCGCGGCGCAACCGCGACGGGACGTTCGCCGGCATGGTGTCGATCGCGCTGAAGTCGTCGTATTTCAACGCGTTCTACCGCGACCTGCTCGGCGGCGCGAACACGCCGATGACGATGGCGCTCACCCGGACCGACGGTGCCGTGCTCGCGTCGTATCCGCCGCAGCCGGCCGCCGCGCTGGCCGATCGGGTGATGCTGCCGGGCGGCGAGCGGACCGATCCGCGCGCGGGCGTCGTGCGCGTGCGCCATGACGCGGGCAGCGAGATCATCGCGTACCGGCAGGTCGGCAGCTATCCGGTGTACGTGTCGTGCGCGTACCGGACCGCGGCGATCTGGCATGAATGGTACGAACACCTGAGCGTGCTGTTCGTGTCGATGTTCGCGCCGTCGTTCGCGCTGTGGTGCGTGATCTGGCTGTCGCTCAAGCGGCTCAAGGCGGAAGAGGAGGCGTGGGATCGCTGGCAGGCCGAAGCGTCGATGCGGCGCTCGATCGAATCCGCGTACCGGCAGTCGCGCAAGATGCAGGCGCTCGGCAACCTCGTCGGCAGCGTCGCGCACGACTTCAACAACCTGCTGATGATCATCTCGAGCAACGTGCAGATCGTGCGGCGCCGCGGCGTCCAGCATCTCGACACCGAACTCGGCGCGATCGAACGCGCGCTGAAGAACGGGCAGTCGCTGACGCGCCAGCTGCTCGGCGTCGCGCGCAAGCAGCCGCTGCACAACGAGACAATCGACGTCGGTTACTGGATCGGCACCTGCCGCGAACTGCTGAAGACGTCGCTCGGCTCGAAGTCTTCGCTGATCGTCGCGATCGAGCCCGGCGTGTGGCCGATCCGCGTGGACGTGGCCGAGCTCGAGCTCGCGGTCATCAACCTCGCCGTCAACGCGCGCGACGCGATGCCGGCCGGCGGCCGCTTCACCGTTGGCGCGCGCAACGTGACGTTCCGCCGCGAGGACGGCTTTCCGCTGACCGGCGATTTCGTGCAGATCTCGCTCGACGACACGGGCTCAGGGATGGCGCCCGAGGTGCTCGCACGCGCATTCGAGCCGCTGTTCACGACGAAGACGCAAGGGATGGGCACGGGGCTCGGGCTGCCGCAGGTGTTCGCGTTCTGCGAGCGCTCGGGCGGCCTCGCGACGATCGACAGCGCGGTGGGCGCGGGCACGTCGGTGCGGCTCTACCTGCCGCGCGGGAGCGCGCAGGACCTGGCTGCGCGGCCGGCGCCTGCCGCCGCGCATGCGCACGACGCGAGCCCGCCGGCGGGCCTGCACGTGCTGCTCGTCGAGGACAACAGCGAAGTCGCGGCGGGCACGGAAGCGCTGCTGACGCTGCTCGGACACCGCGTGACCTACGCGGCGTCCGCCGACGACGCGCTGCGGCTGGTCGAAGACACGTCGCTGCACGAGCGCTTCGACCTCGTGATTTCGGACATCCACATGCCGGGCCGCCTCAACGGCATCGATCTCGCGGAAGCGATCGGCGTGCGTCCGGAAAAGCTGCCCGTCATCCTCGTGACGGGCTATGCGGAGGAGCTCGACCGCACGCGCGCCGTCAATGTGCGCGTGCTGTCGAAGCCGTTCGACATCGCATTGCTCGACGAAATCCTGCTCGGCATTCGCGATGCGCGCGATGCGCACGACACAAGGCACGCGGGGATCTAGTGGACGGTCGTTGCGGTCGTGCGTGCGGTCGTGCGTGCGGTCGTGCGTGCGGTCGTGCGTGCGGTCGTGCGTGCGGTCGTGCGTGCGGTCGTGCGACAGGCGCCGAACCGGCGCCGCATGCTCAGGCCGCGTTATGGGTACGCACCCACGCCGCGTAGCGGTCGACGAAGCCCTGCAGGAACGTGCGCGTATTGTCGTTGAGGATGTGGCCTTGACCGTCGACGCGCGAGTCGTCGTGCTTGATGAACATCTCGGGCTGGCCGAGCGTCGCGACGTCGAGATACGCGAGCACGTTGCGCAGATGCTGCTGCGCGAGCGCGGTGCCCGTCGCGCCCGGCGACGTGCCGAGCACCGCGCCGGGCTTGCGCGCCCACGAGTTGGCGCCCCACGGGCGCGAGCCCCAGTCGAGCGCATTCTTCAGCACGCCCGGCATCGAGCGGTTGTATTCCGGCGTGACGAACAGCAGGCCGTCGGCCGCTTCGATCGCCTGCTTGAACCGCCGCGCAACCTCCGGAAAGTCCGCGTCGTAATCCTGGCTGTACAGCGGCAGTTCGCCGATCTCGACGAACTCGAACGCAAGATCGGCAGGCGCGAGCGAGATCACGGCCTTGGCGAGCGCCCGGTTCAACGATTCGCGACGCAGGCTGCCGACGATGACCGCAATACGATGTGCCATGAGTTTCTCCTTCCGGTAGGTGGGGAATCGAATTGATTGCTTCGGGATAGGCGGCAAAGGTCTGTTTATAGGCAGGCCAGCCCGCGAGCCGCCACACGGGGCCATCCGGCCGACTTTCCACAAGGTTTTCCACAGAAACTGTGGATAACTTTTGCAGAACCTGCTGTCGTTGCATCTGACGTGTCGCGCGACGCTGTGCCCATGCACAGCACAGGCCTGTGGGCAAGCATAGCGCAGCCCGGTTGCGACGTTCGTAAAATTCGCGACGGAACATGCGTTGCGGGCCCGCGCGTCGGCCAGTAAGCTGCTCGCACCGCGGCGCGAGCGGCCTGTGATGCGCGCGCGGCTTCCTTCGAGAGAGTGCCATCGATGCCGTCCGCGTACGACGATCCCGCCTATCTTGCGCAACTGCGGCGTGACCTGCTGCGTTTTGCACGTCTCCAGTTGCGCGATGCGGATGCGGCCGAGGATGCCGTGCAGGAAGCGCTGACCGCCGCATGGACGCGCGAAGGCGACTTCGCAGGCCTGTCAGCGCACAAGACCTGGGTGTTCGGCATCCTGCGCAACAAGCTCGTCGACGTGCTGCGCGCGCGGCAACGCATCGTGAGCCTGTCCGCGCTTGACGCCGAACTCGACGGCGAATCGGTGCTCGACCGCGAACTCTTCAAGGACAACGGTCACTGGACCGCGCATGCGAAACCGCAACCATGGCCGCAGCCGGAAACGCTGCTGCAGCAACAGCAGTTCTGGATGCTGTTCGAGGCGTGCCTGAACCATCTTCCCGAACAGATCGGCCGCGTGTTCATGATGCGCGAGTTCCTCGATTTCGAAATCGACGACATCTGCACGGAACTGACATTGACGACGAACCATTGCAGCGTGCTGCTGTACCGCGCGCGCACGCGCCTGCGCACCTGCCTGACCGAGAAGGGGCTGACGACCGAAGATGCTACCGGGGAAATGTAAGGACATGACGCGCCTGCTGTCGGATGCGCTCGACCGGCATCTGACGATGCACGAGCGCTTGCAGGTGCGCGTGCATTTGCCGACCTGCAGCGGCTGCCGGCAGTATCGCCGGCAGATCGCGTTGCTGCGGACCGCGGCGAGGACTGCGGCTGGCCGTGATGGTGACGGCGGGGGAGGGGCGTGACGGCTTTTGGGCTTCGCGTTGCCGCGGCGGGTTGGTAGCCGATGCGGAAGCGTCCCGAGTGGCCGGGTTCGACACCTGACGCAATAGCGGACGCAATCGCGCAGCCACTGCGATCTGGCCGCCGATATGGCCGCTGCCTGATTTGACATGCATCGGGAGAGGCGCAGCGGAAGCTTGCCGTTGACGGGCACTTGCGTTCGCACTTGCCGCGCGGTATCGCGATAACAGCGAAGGAACGCAAATGCGATCGCTCGGGAGACGCGTCAGCGCACATCAACCGACCGGCGCATGTGCGCCGGACATTCGAAATAAGAAGAGTTCGAAAAATTAGAATTATTCGAACAGTTCGCGCACCGATTCCGGCGGTCGCCCGATTGCGGCTTTACCCTTGTACACGACGATGGGCCGCTGCAGCAGGATCGGGTGTGCGGCGATCGCCTCATACGCTTGTGTGTCGGTCAGGTCCGCGCGGGCGAGATCGAGTGTCTTGTATGGCTCTTCGTTGTCGCGGAGCATGTCGCGCACCGGACGCCCGAGCTGACGATGCAACGTTTCCAGTTCCTGGACCGTCGGCGGCGTCTTCAGATACTCGACGACTGCGACGGGCGCGCCGCTCGGGTTCAGCGACTCGACAAGCGCCAGCGTCTCGCGCGACTTCGAGCATCGGGGGTTGTGGTAGATCGTGATCATCATTCGGACCTGGATTGTGAAGCCCCGTATTGTAGCCAGTCCGGCCAAGCGTACGAATCGATGTCACGACTTGAGGTTCATCGTGCCGGACAGGTTACGCGCCGTGCAATCAACGCTTGGAAGAGTCGGTCGGCAGGTGTGCGGCATCGAATCGTTGGGCAGTAGCGGGGATTGGTTTATGCGCATAAACCTGTCGATGGGGTTAATGACCGATCGTCGTCAACGGTGCGGGGAAGCGTGCGACCTCTACTCTGTCACGACCTGGGGGAGGGCCCATCGCCCATCGCCCATCGCCCATCGCCCATCGCCCATCGCCCATCGCCCATCGCCCATCGCCCATCGCCCATCGCCCATCGCCCATCGCCCATCGCCCATCGCCCATCGCCCATCGCCCATCGACCATCGCCCATCGACCATCGACCATCGACCATCGACCATCGACCATCGACCATCGACCATCGACCATCGACCATCGACCATCGACCATCGACCATCGACGCTTGTCGCATCGTCGCTGGTCTCGAAGGTGTGCGGTGGCCATGCTGCAGTGAGCCGTCGTATCTCGCCTGGTCCCGGTTTATGCGCATAAACCCAGCGTACGCGCAGCCCGATATCGCACATGGCGGGCCGGGCCAATTCGCCGTCGGTTCCTGTCGTCTTTCATCCGGCTCACCGCAGCCTATTCCTGCATCCGATCGCAGTCCCCAAATGGGTTTATGCGCATAAACTCGGCCGCATGTCGATGCCGGCCGTCGAGCCCCACACTCCGTCGCTAGCGCTCGCGGCAACGTCGGCCCGTCAGCGAATCAACATTGCGCGTCACGTCGTTTGCGCGACATGTGCCGATCGATGCTCGCAAAAGTACCTTGCGTGGCCATCCGGCTCGTCGCGTAGCGTCCTCCATCTCTGCCGCGTCGATTTATGCGCATAAACCACCCGGCCGAATGGCTAACGCGTAGTTGGTGAACAACAATTTCATTGAATTATGAATATCGTCCTGTAGAATTCCAACGACCAAAAACAGGAGTGAAAATTGGCCGCGGAAATCATTGCAGTCACTCAACAAAAAGGCGGCGTCGGCAAGAGCACGATCGCCATGCACCTCGGCGCCGCATTCCATGAGAAAGGGAAGCGCGTTCTCGTCGTAGACGCCGACGGTCAAAACACGTTGATTCACTGGTCGAGCGCATCGGGCGATGGTGACAACGGCATCCCTTTCCCGGTGGTCAATCTTGCGGAAGCCGGCGGCCAGATCCACCGCGAGATCAAGAAGTTCATCAACGACTACGACATCATCGTCGTGGACTGCCCGCCGTCGATCACCGAGAAAGTGTCCGGCGTCGTTCTGCTGGCAGCATCGATCGCCGTCATCCCGACGTCGTCGTCACCTGCCGATTACTGGTCGAGTGTCGGGCTGGTCAAGCTCATCCAGCAGGCGCAAGTGATGAACGAAGACCTGCGTGCGGTATTCCTGCTGAACAAGACCGAAGAGAAGCGCATGCTGACCCGCGAACTGAAGCGGGCACTCGAAGAACTCGGCTTCCCGCTACTCAAGACGCAGATCCCGACGCGGGAAGCGTACAAGCAGGCAATGGCGCTCGGTCAGACCGTCCTGCAGATGAACGATCGCGGCGCCAGGCTCGCTGCCGCGGAAATTCGCGCATGCGCCGACGAGATCGTCGCGATGTTGCCCTGACTTTATGCGCATAAAGGAGTCGCATGAAACCCTCCCAATTCGCCAAAGGATTCCAAGCGCGGCCGGATACGACGACGAGCGAAAAGCGCACGGCCCTCGATCGGCTCAACGCGATCGACGGTCTCGTCAAGCCGGAAGCGTCCGCTCCCGCCACTGCGAAAGCCGCCAAGAAGGACACGGCGCCGCCCCCGGCGGCCGTCGCTGACATCGTCGTCGACGCGTCGACCGACGAGACGGCGCAGTATCGTGCGTGGCGCCTCGAGAACCGTTACGCGCCCGGGCAAGTGATCGAGCTGTCGCTGAAGGCGATCAAGCACAGCCCGTTCAACCCGCGGCACTTCTATCTGAAATCGTCGATCGCCGAACTCGCGGTGAACCTCGCGAAGCAAGGTCAGCAGCAGGCGATTCACGTGATTCCCGACTACGACAGTCCGGGCACGTATTTCGTCAGCGACGGCGGCCGCCGCGTGCGTGCGCTGAAAGAAGCGAACAAGGAAACGGTCAAGGCGATCGTGATCGATCTGCCGATCGGCCTCGAGAGCTACAAGCTCGGGTATGACCTGAACGTCCAGCGCGATTCGCAGACCGTGTTCGACAACGCTGTCGTCTGGCGGCGCTTTCTCGACGACAAGCATTTCCAGAGTCAGAAGGAATTGGCCGAGCATCTCGGTCTCGACGAGTCGACGGTCGCCGTCGCGCTGTCGATCGGCAAGCTGCCGGAAACGGTGATGCAGGAAATGGTCGCTCGCCCCGACCGCTTCGGCTCGAACATGGCGTATCAGGTCGGCCGCTATCACAACGCGCGCGGCACGGATGCAACGCTGCGCCTGATCAACAAGATCGTGTCCGACGACCTGAGCACGCGCCAGGTATCCGACATCGTGAAGGGCCGCGCGGCCGCACAGGAAACGCCGAAACCCGCCAGCCGCCAGCGCTACGCGCAACGCCTCGAGATCAAGCTCGGCGGCGTATCGGTCGGCGATCTGAAGTCGTATGGAGAAGACCGCATCGAATTGCGCCTGCGCGGACTGTCGAAAGACAAGCGCGACGCGATCCTCGAGCAGCTCGAGCGGATGCTGTTGTCGGAGTAGTCAGGAAGAAGCGGCGGCGCCCGGCGATGCCGGTGCCGCCGAGGCAGGACAGGCGGCTCAGGCCGCCCGCGTTTGATTCAGCGTAAAGGAGAGCAGATCGCCGTCGGTCGGCTCGCCCCAGGTCTTCTGGGCCAACCAGTCGAAGAAGGCCGTCTCGGCCAGTTTGGAATCGAGGCCGCGCTTGCGCCAGTCTTCGCGCAGATGCGAGCCCAACGTCGGCAGCGCCTCCGACTCGAACGACTCGCGCGCCACTTCGCGCTCCGCCTCGC
The DNA here is from genome assembly GCF_053427725.1 of Burkholderia sp. PU8-34. NCBI lineage: Bacteria > Pseudomonadati > Pseudomonadota > Betaproteobacteria > Burkholderiales > Burkholderiaceae > Burkholderia > Burkholderia sp. PU8-34. The sequence continues at coordinate 15,934 of NZ_JBSAXC010000017.1, read as the reverse complement.
CCTGCTCGTCGTACAGTGCCTTGGCTTCCTTGCGGCGATATGCGGCGTATTCGCTCAGCAGACGCGCCTTCAGATCGTCCGGCTGAGCCGCTGCGGCCTTGCCCGGCGTCGCACCCGCCGGCAGGGCCTCGACGGCCTCTACAGGCGGCGCATAGCCCTTCTTCAGCGCATCCTTGAACAGCGCCGCGGCACTGCGCACCGGCGGCAACGTCGTGCTGCGCATCCGCTGCTCGGTCATCTGCAGCGCGGCACGGATCCGGTTTTCCTCGCTATCCGCGTACAGCGTCTGCGCTTCCTTCAATGGGATGCCGATCTTCACCATCCGGTCGACCAGCGTGCTGTCGAACACGTTCGGATGTTCGTCGAGCGCGAGCATCGGCTGCTTGCGCTCGGTAACACGGAACTGGATCTCGGCGACTCGCCGCCCTTCGCGATGCTCGATCAGCTCGACGAAGATGTTGGTGACCGCGTTGACCTCCGCGATCGCGGGACGCAGATAATCCCGCTTGAAGTACTTGTATTCGCGTTTCGCCTCGTCGCCGGCCTCGGTGTCCGGCGTGCCCGACAGGATCGGCCGCCACCATTCCCACGGCTCGCGCATCGTCAGGTGGCTCGGGTTCGTCAGGTAACGCACGCAGATCTCGTACAGCGCGAGACCGGCGCTGCTGCGCAGCTGGCTCTGGAACTGCAGGCTCAGGCGCGCATACTGGACCGGATCGAGCAGCTTCTTCTTGATCTTCGGCGCGAACGAGAATTCGACCCACACGCGGCGCGTTGCCGGGTCTTCGAGAATTTCCGCATCCGCGATCAGCGTCGAGATCCCCCACTTGCGGCCAGGCTTCTGGCTCGACGTGCCCGTGCTCCACTCGACCTGCACCGACACCATCCGGCGCAGGTGTTCCTTCACGAGCGCGGTGTCGTTCGAATCGAATGCGGAGTTGGCGACGATATCCGACAACAGCGCGCGATAGGTATCGCCCGAATCGTCGGCCTGCTGCGCCACTGCCAGCAGGACATTGAACAGCTTGCGAGTCAGGAGGGTGATCTTGCCGCTTTTCGGCTGAATTGCGATCGCCTCGACGGCCTTACGCAATTCGGCTGAACTGGCACTCACCACATCCACATCGGTTTTTTTGGCGCGCTTCGTGGCCATGCGTCGGGTCGGAGGAGAAGTTTCCCGGAAGGATAGCGCCTGTGGTGAAGCGCGTCCAGAACGGCATGCTCACCATAGCCGGTGAAGCGGGCTCACGAAGCAGCACTCACCCCAACCGGCTCCCGTAAAGGCTCACCAGACCAGAATCACTGTGTTCCGGACTCACCTTTACGCGTCGGGGCAGGCACCGATTCACAGTTTTTCGCCTGTGCGGGACACGTGCGCAATGCGTTCCCGTATCGGCTCACCTTTCACGCTGTCGCTAATTTGCGACTTGCTTTGCGTGAACCTCGCACAGTATCCACATCGCACCTAACCGATCCCTGTGAACGCGCGCGCGGCCGCCTGTATGCATGTACAGCCGCGGCACTGCGGGTGACCGGCAGGCAGCCGCGACACCTCGAAAAGGCGCGGACGCCGGGCGGCCTGAACGGCTCGATCCGGCCCGACTGGCGTACGTTTTGGGACTTCCCCACCCATGCTTCAGCAGCCCGGGCGCGCATTGTACAGTGCACAATCGCCACGCGCTCCCGAAAAATCTCACCTCATGAATTCACAGGTCGAACACTCGATTGCCGCCGGATGCCCGGCACAGGCGGGATCGATCCACTGTGCCTCCTGTATTTCCTCACCTTATCGACAAACGACGCTGTGAAAACCGGCGTCGGCACGGCTCCCGAAAAGTCTCACCGTAACCCCCGCAGTTTCAAAAATCCCAATGTCCTCCGATACTTATGCGCAAATGTCGGATGCGCAGGCCAGCACAGCGACCTCCCGAATAGCCTCACCTTTCTCGGGCGCCCATTCGTACGACAACAGCATGTCGGCTCCCGAAAAACTTCACCTTTGCCGAAAAAACGCTCGCCAAAATGGCCTCACCATGTAGCTCCGGCGGGGTTTTCAGCGGAAGTAACCGCCCACTGCACCCGAAAAGCCTCACCTTTGACCATTTTTCGGGCAAATCCCATTCCCGAAAAGTCTCACCTGTGAGGTACACGCATCGACCGTAAACAGGGTCCCGAAAACCTTCACCTTACGGGGGTCTGGCCAGGAAAACCCGGATTTCGCTCCTGAAAACCCTCACCTTTAGGGCTTCACAGGCCCAGGAATGGTCTTTTTCTGTGCAAAATGGCGTTCGCTTCCCGGAAACCCTCACACCAAATCGGTGCCGAGTCCCGTGAAATCTCACCTTTTGCAAAAATTGCCTAAAAGAAGGGCAGAATCGCTGGCAAAAGCCGGTCCCGAAAAGCCTCACCCATACCTGCACAGGCAGAAAACTGTGCATTCAGCCACAGCGGGCGTTTCGCGGCTGTGCGGTCCCGAAAACGCTCACCTGTGGAAAATTCGACGTTTTGCTGTGCTCCCGAATCCGCTCACGACCTTTCCTGCAACGGCTCACGCAGATCCCCGAACCCCATCACGTCGGCTCCCGCAGATCATCACCTTGCTTCCCGTAAAGCTTCACCCTGTCGGCCGGAAACCCTTGCTACATAAGGACGTGCCGTGGCGTTAACGTTTTTAACTAAGGGTTCAAAGGTGTTTACTTCTAATACTCTCAACACGTCCCCTGACGAGTTTTCCACAGACACCCCTAACCCCAACACCCGACGCCCTCCTCACAGCAGATTCTGTGAAACAACCCCGTTTTTTTATGCTTCGCTGGAAAACGCTGACAATACAGACGCTTAGGGCGCTTTCTTCGCTTTGTTTCACGGAATCTGCTGCTGTGATCGACCACAGGCACTCACAGCATCGCTTCCCGTGGCTATTGACGCGAATTTGCAACACGCATCGAAAAGAAGTATTGAAAAATACGTATTTCGTTATGATTGCAACGTTCCAACCGCTACGAGTTACGCCATGACCCTCGACGAGATGCGCCAGGTCATCCGGGACGAGCTGGAATCGTTGCGCGCCGCTGGCGCGCGACGCCAGGAGTTGTCGCTGCATGCGTGCAAGCGCTTGTTCTTCGATCTCGGGATCCGGCCGTCCGCCGCCAATGTTCGCGATCTGACCCAGACCGGCAGCGCCAGCGACATTCCGAAGGACATCGATCACTTCTGGGAGCGGATCCGTTCCGCATCGAAGATTCGACTGGAAGGTGCCGCGATTCCGAAGGCCGTCGAGGACAAGGCCGGTGCCCTCCTCAGCGCACTGTATGAAGAGGCGCTGAAAACCGCGCGGGACAGTCTCGACGCCGATCGCGAGCAGGTTCGCGCGAATGTCACGCAGGCCGAACAGCAATTGCGTGACGCGATCGTTCGGCAGGAATCCCTTGAAGCTGCCCTCGCTCGCAGCGAAACCCGCAACGAGCAACTGCAGGCGCGCGTCACCGAACTCGAGGTGCAGCTTGCGTCACAGGCGACCCATGGTTCGGCAAACGAAGCGACGCTGCTCACCACAGTCAATCGACTGGAAAAGGAGATGGTCTCGGCCACGGGCCGCGTCGATGCCGAGCAAACCCAGAACGCCGCGTTGCGCGACCGCATCGATAAGCTGCAAGCCGAACTGCAGCAGCGCACCGAGCATTACGCGCAACAGATCAAGGATGCGGTGGCCGAAGCCGAGCGTCGCGTAAAGCCGATGCTGGTCGAACTGGATTCGCTGCGCAGCATGGCATCGACTTACCAGTCCGGATTGCGCGATGTGCAACGCAAGGAATTCGATTTCCTGCAGCAATTGAGCGCCGCCAAGGCCCGCGCGGACCGCCTCGAGGAGCAGTTGCGCAGCCAGAGTGACGAATTGGAGACGACGGCGCGCGAAAGAAATGCGCTGCGCGCGAATCGTGAGATGAACCCGGAGATCGCCGCGCTGATCCGGCGCCTGGCCGACACCGGCAAGCTCGATGCCGACGCGTTTTCCGTTATCGGCACCGCGCTGGACCAAGACACGCCGGTGCCGAGCCAGTGCCCGCATTGCGACGGCGAACCCGAACTGTCACATGACGACGAGGGTTTCGAAGTGTCGTGTCCGGAGTGCGAGCACACGTCGGGCGCGTGGCCGTCGCGCTTCGAAGCGGCCACGCGATTCGCCACAACAGAGCGGCGCTGACCGCAGCTGCCTGCACAGGTGAGACATTACGGGAAACAAAAGGTGAGGATTTTCGGGAGCCTCATGACGGTGAGGCTCCGCCACGCGAGGCCGCTCACGTATCGTCGGGCGTGAGCGGTATATCCGTCATTCGTGAGATTCACGATCGGACGCTGCCTCACCCTTACCGTCGTGCTCGGCCAGATCGTCACGCCAGTCTTTCCACGCGCGATGCAGGCGATTGGACGAAATCGGCTGCATGAAGCCCAGCCACTTGCCGACCCGCTCAGGTGGCACGTCGTGCTCGAACAGTTCCGCGGCATAGGTGTTGCGCAGCGTTTGCGGACTTGCGCGCGCGGTGCGCGTCGACGCGATGTCGGCCGCTTCGACGATTGCGTCGACCGCGCGCAGCATCGTTGCCTTGTGCATCGGACGTCCCGCATGCGACGCCGGAAACACGAGTTCGCCCGGAATCTCCTGACGCTTGCGTTCAGCGAGCCACGCGTCGAACAGCGCAATCGCGAATGACGCCAGATGTGTTTCCCGCGCGAAATCGGGATGCGTCGATGGAATCTGCAGTGTCGTGCCGCTCGTATTGATGCAACTAATCGTAAGCGCGCGTGCTTCGCCGGTCTTCACGCCGGCACCGAGAAATGCAGCAACGAGCGCCCGGTCGCGGCGCTCTTTCCATAATGCGGCGCCGGACACGACGATCGGCGAAAACAGATAGGTGAGCAGTTTTGCGCGTTCGGACGGCGCGAGAAAGCCGGTCGGCTCGTTGTCGCGCGCCTTGCGCCAGATCGCTTCGCCATCCTGAGCGATGAAGCGGGCCGGGTTGGTCGATGCGAATTCGGTGCGCCGAATGTGGTCGAGCACTCGCTCGATCAGACGCAAATAGCGCATACGCTGCGTTTTCTTGATCGGCAATTCGCCGACGAAATGCGCGATCGATGCGGTGTCGACTGTCGCGAGATCCTTCTGATGCGTGCGCAGCCAGGCGAGAAAGGCACCCCATTGCGCGCGATAAACATCGGCTGACGACCGACGATAATCCTGCATCGCAAGCCAGGCATCGAAGGCTGCTTCGGGCGACGCGATCCAGTCCGATGCGCCGCGGTCGAACAGATCTTTTTCCGAGTCGGGCGAGCGAGCTTCCGCAGATGAAGGAAGGGACATGTTATTTATTCCGTTAGTTGCGTATATGCCAGTTCTTTCTGCAACGTCGTGCCAGTGTGAGATCGGGACGACCTGACGGGAGAAGCTGATTTCGTCTCGCTCGACATGAGTTGGCTCTGGATCGGGCGAGACGATGACGGGCCCTCGTTCGTGTTCGCTTCCGTGCTGCTGTGATCGGCAAGCCATTCTGCTGCAAAACGGCCAAGTGCCGGCCAAGCGCGGGCTGGGTGCTGGCCAGATGCTGGCCGGTACCGGCCAGCGTGCCGCGGGCGTCGCGTGACGGACGCTCGCGGGGCTGCGATCAATCGCCCCAAGCCTTGGCGATGCGGGTGGTTCGCGCTGCGGGTAGCGCATCGCGCCGACGTGCATCGGCCTCGTACGCGTTGAGCGCGAACGAGAAAGCGGCGGGCAGCACGTTCGACCGCCCGAAATCGATCAAATCGTCCGTTTCAGGAAACGTCATGTCCGACGGCCGTTCGAACAGTTGACGCATGCCGGCGTCATGCCGGCTGGCGAAGCCGAGATCCGCCAGTGCCTCGGCCTCGATCGCGTGCAGCAGGCGCCACGTCAACGGCACCTGATGGCGAATGTAGCGTTCGGCAATATGGCGAACGATCTTCTCCAGGTCGTGCGCAGCAGCCTTGAAGCTGAGCGCGGCCAAATCTTGTTCTTCGGTCATCGCAGGCTCCGGTCCCTTGCAAAGCGGAATGTCCGTATACTGTACAAACATACAGTGTTCTCCGCAACCGGCCGAACGGATGACTCGACGGACGGTCAGCGATGAATCACGATCAACAACGCTCTCGCTTCGGCTTTGCCGGGGTTGCGGATCGCGTGCGGCGTGTCGGCCGGGTAGCGTGCGGTGTCGCCGGCTTTCAGGCGGCGGGTGGCCTCCGCCGCCTCGATTTCCATCGCGCCCTGCAGCACGGTGAGGTGCTCGCGCGTGCCCGGCTCATGCGCGTTCGACACGAGCGAGCCGCCGCCCGGCAGCGTCAGTTCGTACCACTCGAACCTGCCGGCGAGGTCGATCGGGCCCCACACGCGCAACTGATACTGGCCGTCGTGGCCGGCCAGTGTCGGGATGTCGTGCGGGCCGTCGACGCGAATCGTCTCAGGTGCCTTCGGCTGCGAGAACAGCTCGTCGAGCGTGATGCCGAGCGCATTCGTCAGGCGCCATGCGACCGCGATCGTCGGGTTCGCCTTGTCCCGCTCGATCTCGGAGAGCATCGATTTAGACACGCCTGCCGCGCGCGACAGGTCGTCGAGCGTCAGCTTGCGCTCGTTGCGCAGGCGCTGGATCTGTTCGCCGACGCGCGGCGGCGTCGCGCTGGCCGGCGGCTGAGCGGCGCTCGCGGACGCGCGCCGCGATCCGGAGGAACTTGCCATTTGGATTCCGTTCGCTTAGAGTTGTTCGATATTTCGAATCTTAGTTCGGAATAACGGAAAAGAGCGGTCAACCGAACGACCGACTATAACAGTAGCAGGCCGCTGCGGCGCCGCCACGAACGGCGCGCGGCGGGTTGCGATTCCTGTCAGGAGCTTTGCGATGCGTGATGCATTTTTCGCCCAGGTGCGCGGCACGCTCGACCAGATCCGCGCGGACGGTTTCTACAAGACCGAGCGCGAGATCGCGAGCCCGCAAGCGGCGGCCGTGCGGCTCGCCGGCGGTACCGGCGTGCTGAATTTCTGCGCGAACAACTATCTTGGTCTGGCGAGCGACCCGCGCCTGATCGCGGCGGCCAAGGCGGGCCTCGATCAGGACGGGTTCGGCATGGCATCGGTGCGCTTCATCTGCGGCACGCAAACCGTGCACAAGCAGCTGGAAAGCGCGATTGCCGCGTTCCTCGGCACCGAGGACAGCATCCTCTATTCGAGCTGCTTCGATGCGAACGGCGGGCTGTTCGAAACGCTGCTCGACGAGAACGACGCCGTGATCAGCGACGAACTGAACCACGCGAGCATCATCGACGGCATCCGTCTGTGCAAGGCGAAGCGGTATCGCTACAAGAACAACGATCTCGCCGATCTCGAGGCGAAGCTCAAGGAAGCCGACGCGGCGGGCGCACGCCACAAGCTGATCGCCACCGACGGCGTGTTCTCGATGGACGGCATCATCGCCGACCTGAAAGGCATCTGCGACCTCGCCGACCGCTACGGCGCGCTCGTGATGGTCGACGATTCGCATGCGGTCGGCTTCATCGGCGCGCACGGCCGCGGCACGCCGGAACATTGCGGCGTCGACGGGCGCGTCGACATCATCACCGGCACGCTCGGCAAGGCACTCGGCGGTGCATCCGGCGGCTACGTCGCGGCGCGCCGCGAGGTCATCGACCTGCTGCGCCAGCGCTCGCGTCCGTATCTGTTCTCGAACACGCTCACGCCGAGCATCGCCGCGGCGTCGCTCGAAGTGCTCAAGCTGCTCGGCAGCGACGAAGGCGCGAAGCTGCGCGAGCGCGTGCGCGAGAACGGCGTGCGCTTCCGCGAGCAGATGACCGAAGCGGGCTTCACGCTCGTGCCCGGTGCGCACCCGATCATCCCGGTGATGCTCGGCGACGCGCAACTCGCGACGAACATGGCCGATGCGCTGCTCGGCGAAGGCGTCTACGTGATCGGCTTCTCGTTCCCGGTCGTGCCGCGCGGGCGCGCGCGGATCCGCACGCAGATGAGTGCCGCGCACACACCCGAGCAGATCGACCAGGCCGTCGCGGCATTCGTGCGTGTCGGCAAGTCGCTCGGCATCGTCTGACGGAGGGCCGACCATGAAAGCACTGGCAAAGCTCGAGCGCGGCCCCGGCCTGTCGATGACCCGCGTGAAGCGCCCCGAAGTCGGGCATAACGACGTGCTGATCAAGATCCGCCGGACGGCGATCTGCGGCACCGACATCCATATCTGGAAGTGGGACGACTGGGCACAGAAGACGATTCCCGTGCCGATGCATGTCGGTCACGAATACGTCGGCGAGATCGTCGAGATGGGACAGGAAGTGCGCGGCTTCGCGATCGGCGACCGCGTATCGGGCGAAGGTCACATCACCTGCGGCTTCTGCCGGAACTGCCGCGCAGGCCGCCGGCACCTGTGCCGCAACACGATCGGTGTCGGCGTCAATCGCGAAGGCGCGTTCGCCGAGTATCTGGCGATTCCCGCGTTCAACGCATTCAAGATTCCGCCGGAGATTTCCGACGATCTCGCGTCGATCTTCGATCCGTTCGGCAATGCGACGCATACGGCGCTGTCCTTCAACCTCGTCGGCGAAGACGTGCTGATCACCGGGGCCGGTCCGATCGGCATCATGGCCGTGGCGATCGCGAAGCATGTCGGTGCGCGCAACGTCGTCATCACCGACATCAACGACTACCGGCTCGAACTCGCGCGCAAGATGGGCGCGACGCGGGCGGTCAACGTCGCGCGCGAGTCGTTGCGCGACGTGATGACCGATCTGCACATGACCGAAGGCTTCGACGTCGGGCTCGAGATGTCCGGCGTGCCGAGCGCTTTCACGAGCATGCTCGAGGCGATGAATCACGGCGGCAAGGTCGCGCTGCTCGGCATTCCGCCCGCGCAGACGGCGATCGACTGGAACCAGGTGATCTTCAAGGGACTGGAGATCAAGGGGATCTACGGCCGCGAGATGTTCGAGACCTGGTACAAGATGGTTGCAATGTTGCAAAGCGGTCTCGATCTGTCGCCGATCATTACGCACCGTTTCGCGGTCGACGATTACGAGCAGGGTTTCGCGGCGATGCTGTCGGGCGAAAGCGGCAAGGTGATTCTCGACTGGACGGTCTGAGCGTCAATCACGGCGGTACGTAGCGATGGCGGGTTGCTGCGTGCCGTTCGCCGGATAGCGGGCGCCAGCGCCCGTTGCAGTATGGGAGACGCGCCCGGCTTCACTGTCGGGCGCGTGTGCTGGAGACACAAAGTCTGTCGACAACGTTGGTGATGGTCGGCTTGCTTTCCATCTCACTCCTCCATCTCGGCAGCCCCATCGGCACGAAAGGTGAGGAGATTCGGGAGCCCGATTCGGACGCCTGTTTCCGACTCGCGAAACCGGTCCGCTTCACGCGTCGCGATGTCGATCGGTGAGGATCACGCAGGCGTCACGATCACGATTCACTTCCGGCGATGCGCGGCCGTCGCGCACGAACCTGGTCGATCGACCACCCGCAGCCGCCCCATCCCCTGTTTCATCCGCTTCGCGGCAAGCCATCTCGGATCGAGCTGGAGATTCAACACGACGAGCCAGCGCCTCGGACATTGCGCCGCGACGCTGACCGGCTCGCCATTCGCACCGGGAAGCGTGACGAAACCGTGCTGCGACGCATGCCGGTATCCGCGCAACGCATCGTACGAATCGCTGCGCGGATCGAAACGCCGCACAAGGAGCGGCTGTCGAGCCGCTTCGCGTAGGCTGCGTAAGCACGTGTACGGTGCGTGGGTACGGATCGCTGCATGATGTCCTTTCGTGCACCAAGCTGTCCGCAGTGTCGTGAGCGCCGGGTATCGGCTTCAGGAAAAAGTGTCGTAACGATGACGCACGGGATACGGCGCGCGTGGCATTCAACCGCGCTATCCCTTGCGTCATCGTGGTCTTTCCCGCGAGTTCCTTGACGATGGAGAACGATCGTTCTACCGTATACCCATGAACACACATGACGACATTTCCGCCGAGCCGGGCGTGCGCGACCGGCTGCTCGATGCGGCCGAAGCGCTGATCTATTCGGGTGGGATACACGCGACAGGCGTCGATGCGATCGTGAAGCGCTCGGGTGCCGCGCGCAAGAGTTTTTATTCGCACTTCGAATCGAAGGAAGCATTGGTGGTGGCTGCGCTCGAGCGACGCGACGCGCGCTGGATGGACTGGTTCGTCGATGCGACGCTGGCACGCGGCAAGACGCCGCGCGCGCAGTTGCTCGGGATGTTCGACGTGTTGCGCGACTGGTTCCGGCAGCCGGACTTTCACGGTTGCGCATTCCTGAACGCGTCCGGCGAGATCGCCGATCCCGACGATCCGGTGCGCGTCGTCGCACGCGTGCACAAGGCGCGATTGCTGGCGTTTGTGCGCGATCGGCTCGACGCGCTGGCCGGCGACGCCGGAATCGACCGGCGCGCGCTTGCGCGCGTCGCGCGTCAGTGGCTGGTCCTGATCGACGGCGCGATCGGCGTGGCGCTCGTGAGCGGCGACGCAACCGCCGCGCGCGATGCGCGCGCCACCGCCGAACTGTTGCTCGACGCCGCGTCGCGGTCGTCGACGTGATGAAGCGGCTGCGATGTCTCGCGGCCGAACCCTGAACTGGAGAATGCGATGTCCGAATCAGCCGAAGTCCGTCCGCCCGTTCCGCCGTTTACTCTCGACACGGCGCGCCAGAAAGTCCGCGCCGCCGAGGACGCATGGAACACGCGCGATCCGCAGCGCGTGTCGCTGGCCTACACGCCGCAGAGCCGCTGGCGCAACCGCGCGGAGTTCGTCACCGGCCGTGACCAGATAGTCGGGCTGCTGCAGAGGAAATGGACGCGCGAACTCGACTACCGTTTGATCAAGGAACTGTGGGCGTTCGGCGGCAACCGCATCGCGGTGCGCTTTGCGTACGAATGGCACGACGATGCCGGCAACTGGTTTCGCTCGTATGGCAACGAGAACTGGGAATTCGACGAAAACGGCCTGATGGCGCATCGCCACGCGAGCATCAACGACCTGCCGATCCGCGAGACGGACCGGCTCTTTCACTGGCCGCTCGGCCGTCGTCCGGACGATCATCCGGGGCTGTCCGATCTCGGTCTGTAAGCGCTGATCCGGCGGGCGCGACGAATGTGCGAGTGCCGTCGCGCTTCGTGCAGGAAACCGAACCGAAAACATCACCGAAGCCGAATGGTGAGGGAATTCGGGAGCTGTGTCTGCGAAGGGTGAGCTTTTGCGGGAAGCGTGAATCGCGCGGTTGAAACGCCATTCGGAACAGTCACCAGAACGTAGCGTGATCGACTCGATCAGCGATTTCGTTGCGCAACGGTTCGCCTGCACGCAGCTGTGACCTCACGTTGCCGACTCAGGTAGTGTCGCGGGCGAGCCTGCCTTTTCCGTCGAACCTTCCTTCTCCTGTGCGTCGATGCGGGTCGCTGATCGCGTGACGATTAGAGGGGGATGCCAGGGTGCGCGGGCACAAGTCGTCTTTTTCACCGTTCGCATTCAAAGCGAAAACACCGGCGTGATCGTATGGAACTTGCGTTGGTGCGCAATCCAGATTCGTGCGCTTCACCGATCTATCTCGAACAGGCGCCTCGGCGTGACCGCGATGCCGCGCTTCACGGTGCTCGGTCGCATGTCATGCATCTCACCGACAGGATCGTGAACAAAGGCGACGACGTAGCACGCTGGATTGCTTGTCAGTGCGTAGCGGCTTGTCGTGTTTCTCACCGGTGGTCATCGCCAGTGCTTCGTGGCACCGGCCACGCGAATCGCGGTGCGTGTCGACGCATAATGCCTCTCACCTGACGTCAGCGCCGCACCTCATCGCCCGCGCGGTGCGAATCGCCCCACAGATCGCATCACCTCACGTGCGACGAAACGCATCCGCGTCCCGTCGCCCGCGATCGACCCTCACCCCGCAATCTGCTTCGCGATCGCCTCGCCCACTTCCACCGTGCCGGCGCTGCCGCCGAGATCGCGTGTTCGCGGCCCCGTGCGCAGCACGTCCTCGATCGCGGCGACGATCACGTCGTGCGCTTCACGCTCGCGGCCCGCGCCATGGCCGAGGAAGTCGAGCATCATCGCGGCCGACCAGACCATCGCGATCGGGTTCGCGACGAACTGTCCGGCGATGTCGGGCGCGGAGCCGTGCACGGGCTCGAACAGCGACGGGAACGTGCGGTCGGGGTTGAGGTTAGCCGACGGCGCGATGCCGATCGTGCCCGTACACGCGGGGCCGAGATCGGACAGGATGTCGCCGAACAGGTTCGACGCGACGACGACGTCGAAGCGGTCCGGCTGCAGCACGAAGCGCGCGCACAGGATGTCGATGTGCTGCTTGTCCCAGACGATCTCCGGATAGCGTTCGGCCATCTCGGCCGCACGCGCATCCCACCATGGCATGCTGATCGCGATGCCGTTGCTCTTCGTCGCGACGGTCAGGCGCTTCGCGCGCCGCTGCGCGAGCTCGAACGCGAACTTCAGCACGCGCTCGGTGCCGTGCCGCGTGAAGATCGACTGCTGCATGACCACTTCGCGGTCGGTGCCTTCGAACATCGTGCCGCCGACCGACGAGTATTCGCCCTCGGTGTTCTCGCGCACGATCATGAAGTCGATGTCGCCCGCGCGGCGGCCGGCGAGCGGCGACGGCACGCCGTCGAACAGGCGCGCGGGCCGCAGGTTGATGTACTGGTCGAATTCGCGGCGGAATTTCAGCAGCGAGCCCCACAGCGAAATATGATCCGGCACCGTGGCGGGCCAGCCGACCGCGCCGAACAGGATCGCGTCCATGCCGGCGAGCTGCGCCTTCCAGTCGTCCGGCATCATCTGGCCGTGCTGCGCGTAGTAATCGCAGCTCGCCCACTCGATGGGCGTGAAGTCGAAGCGGATGCCGAAGCGGGCCGTCACGGCGTCGAGCGCGCGCAGGCCCTCGGGCATCACTTCGCGGCCGATGCCGTCACCGGGGATGACGGCAATCTTGTATGTCCTGTCGCTCATGCGAGTGCTCCTCCAAGTCTGATCGGGCCGCCGCGGACCGTGCGCGCGGCGGCGATTGAAGCCATTTTATTTATTTCCAAACAGATTAAAATCGCCGAAAAGGTTAATCGACTTTCCACGAATCGTGAACAAATCGCCGAACCTGGACGACCTGCGCGTGTTCAGCCTCGTCGTCCGCCTGACGAGCTTCAGCGCGGCGGCCGAGCAACTTGCCGTGTCGCCCGCGTACGTGAGCAAGCGCATCGCGCTGCTCGAGGCGCAACTCGGCACGCGGCTGCTGCATCGCTCGACGCGCCGCGTCACGGTGACGGAAGCCGGCGAACGCGTACTCGCACGCGCCGAGAAGATTCTCGACGACGTCGATCATCTCGTCGAGGACGTTTCGACCGCGCGCACGGTGCCGCGCGGCACGCTGCGCATCTCGAGCAGCTTCGGCTTCGGCCGGCACGTCGTCGCGCCTGCGCTGCTCGACTTTACCGCGCGCTATCCGCAGCTGAACGTCCGGCTCGATCTGTTCGACCGGCTCGTCGATGTCGCGGGCGAAGGGTTCGACCTCGACATCCGGATCGGCGACGAGATTGCCGATCACCTGATCGCGCGCCGGCTCGCGGCGAACTATCGGGTGCTGTGCGCGTCGCCCGACTATCTCGCGCGGCGCGGCATGCCACGCTCGCTTGCGGAGCTGTCGTCGCACGAATGCCTCGCAATCAAGGAGCGCGACCATCCGCTCGGCGTGTGGCGCCTGAACGTGCGCGGCGAAACGGCGACGGTGAAGGTCGGCGGCGGGCTGTCGACGAATCATGGCGAAGTCGCCGTGCAATGGGCGCTCGCGGGGCGCGGGATCGTGCTGCGGTCGATCTGGGAAGCGGGGCCGTTGATCGCGAGCGGCGCGCTGTGCCGCGTGCTGCCGGAGGCGACGCAGCCCGCGAACATCTGGGCCGTCTATCCGGAGCGCGTCGCGACGTCGGCGAAAGTGCGCGTATGCGTCGATTTTCTGGCGGAGGCGTTCATCGGTCTGAACGACACGGCGAACGACGATCGCGCGTAACGCGTGCAAAGGTGAGCTTTTACGGGACCACGGTGCGCAGGCGAATCCCGCGCACCCGCGGCATCACAGACGGTTGTCTTTCGCGAGCATCAGCACGCGCGCCCAGCGTTGCGCGTCGCGCTTGTCCGTCATCGGCAGCTTCCATTCGCCGCTCGCGGCATCGCGGATCCGCACGACCAGATGCCAGCGGCCGCCGATCGGCGCGGCCAGGCAGCCGTCGAGCTGCGACAGCGTATAGCGGCCGTCTGCGTCGTCGTGCGACAGCCACAGCAGGCCTTGCGTTGCGGACACCCGCAGCTCGCCCCACGCGCGATGCACGACGTGGGTCCAGCCTTGTTCCTTCGTATTCGGCGCGATGTCGCGGCGGCGCCGGATCCACCACGCGGCCAGCGCGAACAAGAGCGCTGCGGCGAGTGCCGCGGTGGTCACCGCGACCGGCTGGCCGAACTGTGCGGCGATCACGTGAAATGTATGAATCGCGCTCCACACGAGGGCGATGAGCGCGAACAGGGCAATGAAAATCGGCATGTCGGAATCAGAAAATGAACGGACCGGCGCAGGCACCACGCCGGTCCGCCTTGCACGGCGTCACCGCTTGCGGTGGATGTCGTGCGTCACGAAGCCCGAGTCGTTCGCGGGCAACGCGAGGCCGTCCTTGACGGCGAGCGTCTTGCGGATATCGTCGAGACCCGCGGACCAGTGGTCGCGCATCGTCGACAGACCGAACTGATAGTCCTTGTAGTGATGCTCGTAGGCCTTCTGCTGGTAGATCAGGTGCTGGATGTTGTACTTCTTGCCGCATGACATCGCTTCCGCCTCGATGCACCAGGGATCGTTCTTGCGCATCTCTTCCGGCACCTGGTCGAGCACCTGGCGCAGCACGTTGCGGTAGCGCTGTTCGCGCTGCAGCGTGTCGGTGACGAAACGCGTACGGCTCGAATACTGGACATCCTTCGTGCGTTCGGCGACATCGGCCATCGTGCGCGGCAGCGGCCCGCGCGCGCTCCACAGGTCGACCTGGAACGCGAGCGTGTCGCGGCGCGGACGCGCGCGCAGCACTTCCATCAGCGGCGTGTTCGACACGACGCCGCCGTCCCAGTAGTACTCGCCTTCGATCTCGACGGGCGGGAACGCGGGCGGCAGCGCGCCGGATGCCATGAAGTGCTCGGGGCGCAGCGTCGTCTTCGCGTTGTCGAAGTACACGAAGTTGCCGGTGCCGACGTTGACCGCGCCGACCGACACGCGGGTCTCGCCCGAGTTGATGCGGTCGAAATCGCACAGCTTCAGCAGCGTCGCGCGCAACGCGGACGTGTCGTACCAGCTGATCTTGTCCGGATGGTCGGACACGCCCGGCAGCGGCGGCGGGAAGCGCGGCACGAAGAAGCCCTGCTGGCCCTGCATCATCGCGCTGGCGGCCTGCGACGCCGTGAAGAACGTGCGGACCTGGTCGATGCTGTTGAACAGCGCGAGCTCGAACGCGGCCGGCATCGCGGGAAAGAAGGCCGGCTGGCAGATCGTTTCCCAGAACTGGCGCAGCCGCTCGACGCGATGCTCGGGTGGGTTGCCCGCGATCAGCGCGGTGTTGAGCGCGCCGATCGAGATGCCCGCGATCCAGTCGAGCGGAATGCCCGCCTCGTGCAAGCCTTCGAACACGCCGGCCTGATAGGCGCCGAGCGCGCCGCCGCCCTGCAGCACGAGCGCGATCGTCTCGTAGGGCAGCGTGCGCGCGGCGGCTGGTGCGCCGGCCTCGTGATGCAGGTCCGCCGCATCGACGGCCTGCCTTTCGGTGCGGGCGTGCGGCTTCATTGCATGAACCAGCCGTGGCTGACGACGAACGATTGACCCGTG